>NZ_JAUCGU010000033.1:0-40300 GCF_059916625.1 Chromobacterium sp. CCUG 76385 | reverse complement strand
CTACGCCATTTGTAGAAGGTGGCTTCAGAGAAGCCTCCCTGGCGGCAGACCTCCTTGATGGCCATGCCGAGTTCGGCTTGCTTGAGAAAGCCGATGATCTGCTCTTCGGTGTATCTGCTCTTCTTCATATCCGTCATTTTCCTTCAAGTGACGGACTTCTCTCTACTTTTGATTGGTAGGGGCTGAGGGGAGCAGATCAGACACAGTAAGTTGAACTTCGCTGCCCCAGCTCAACCTGCACTCCAGCAAATCCCAAACTAACATGGAACACAAAACCAAACCGACGTACCCCATCCCCATCAGCGCAAGCCGGCTCCGAAGCCATTTCCAAGGTTTTAAGACGCCGGCTGTCCGACGCGGGGCGACGTTAGCGCCCCGCGAGTTCCGGCGGCTCCTTGGAAATGGCTTTGGAGACGGGGTTTCGCCGCGCTGCTGGGGTCGCCTAGGGGTGTCGGGGAGCTGGCGAGACAGCTCCCCGACCTGCCCGGCGGGCAGCCCCACCATCAAAATCCATCGTCCGCGAAGCGGACACAAAGCTACATGACCATAATCGGTGCGTCACCCCTTAGGGGTGACGCACCCTACCCGCTCTTTCGCAACCGGCGGCAAATCACCAACAAGCTGGAGGCCGCGACAACCGCGGTCGAGAAAATGACCATATACAGCGGCTTTACCTGGAACAGATAGGGCTGCAGATAGGCCAGTCCGACGACGACGAGATACAAAATGGCAACCGCGATGGCGATAGCCAGCCCCGCTGCCAATACATGATTAAGCATGCCCACTCCTGATGAAGTTCAGCGCCTGGCGTCCTTCAGAAAGCTCCAGCAAAGAGGGCTTGGAAATGGCGGAACACCCGCTTGGCGGGCTTCCGCCCTACAAAATACATTTATCATATCACCCGGCCAAAACAAAAAGGGCAAGCCCCAAGGCTTGCCCCTTCTTCATCTGACAGCGGTCAAAACCGCCGATCAAACCTTACTTCTTGCGCTGCGGCGGCAGGTCCGTGCAGGTGCCGTGCGCCACTTCCGCGGCCATGCCGATGGACTCGCCCATCGTCGGGTGCGGGTGGATGGTCTTGCCGATGTCGGTGGCGTCGCAACCCATCTCGATCGCCAGGCACACCTCGCCGATCATGTCGCCGGCGTGCGGGCCGACGATGCCGCCGCCGATGATCTGGTGGCTTTCGGCGTCGAAGATCAGCTTGGTGAAGCCTTCGTCGCGGCCGTTGGCGATGGCGCGGCCGGAGGCGGCCCACGGGAACACGCCCTTCTCGATCTTCAGGCCCTGCTTCTTGGCTTCGTCCTCGGTCACGCCCACCCAGGCCACTTCCGGGTCGGTGTAGGCCACGCCCGGGATCACGCGGGCGTCGAAGTAGGACTTCATGCCGGCGCAGTTTTCCGCCGCCACGTGGCCTTCATGCACGCCCTTGTGCGCCAGCATGGGCTGGCCGACGATGTCGCCGATGGCGAAGATGTGCGGCACATTGGTGCGCTGCTGCTTGTCCACCTGGATGAAGCCGCGGTCGGTCACCGCGATGCCGGCGTTTTCCGCGCCGATCAGCTTGCCGTTCGGCGCGCGGCCGGTGGCGTACAGCACCAGATCGTAGCGTTGCGGTTCCTTCGGGGCTTGCGCGCCTTCGAAAGTCACCCACACGCCGTCTTCCTTTGGCTCCACGGCCACGGTCTTGGTGTTCAGCATGATGTTGTCGAAGCGGTGCGCGTTCCACTTCTGCCATACCTTGACCAGGTCGCGGTCGGCGCCCTGCATCAGGCCGTCCATCATTTCCACCACGTCCAGGCGCGCGCCCAGCGTGGAGTAGACGGTGCCCATTTCCAGGCCGATGATGCCGCCGCCGATGATCAGCATGCGGTCGGCCACGCCCTTCAGCTCCAGCGCGCCGGTGGAGTCCACCACGCGCGGATCGTCCGGGATGAACGGCAGCTTCACCACGCGGGAACCGGCGGCGATGATGGCGTTCTTGAACTTGACGATCTTCTTCTCGCCGGACTCTTCGCGGCCTTTGCCGGTGGTCAGCGAGACTTCGATGTGGTGCGGGTCGATGAAGCGGCCGTTGCCGCGCACGATTTCCACCTTGCGCGCCTTGGCCATGCCGCCCAGGCCGCCGGTCAGCTTGGCGATCACTTTTTCCTTGTAGCCGCGCAGCATGTCAATGTCCACTTCCGGCTTGCCGAACTTGATGCCGTTGGCGGCCAGGTGGCTCACTTCGTCGATCACCGCGGCGTTGTGCAGCAGCGCCTTGGACGGGATGCAACCCACGTTCAGGCACACGCCGCCCAGGGTGGCGTAACGCTCGACGATGACGACCTTCAGGCCCAGGTCGGCCGCGCGGAAGGCGGCGGAGTAACCGCCGGGGCCGCCGCCCAGCACCATCACGTCGCACTCGATGTCGGCGCCGCCGCTATGGCTGGCGGCGATCGGCGCGGCTTGCGGCGCGAAGCCGGCTTGGGTGGTGGCGGAAGCCACGCCCACGGTTTCCACCGGCTTGACTTCAGCCGGCGCGGCGGCCGCAGCGGCGCCCGCTTCCAGCACCACGATCAGGTCGCCTTCGGAGACCTTGCTGCCCACGGCGACGCGCACTTCCTTGACGGTGCCGGCGGCTTCGGCCGGCACTTCCATGGTGGCTTTGTCGGTTTCCAGCGTGATCAGGCTGGCTTCTTTTTCAATCACGTCGCCCGGCTTGACGAACACTTCGATCACGTCCACGTTGTTGTGGCCGCCGATGTCCGGGACTTTCAATTCGATCAGATTGCTCATGGTTTTCCATCCGTAGGGCGGAAGCCCCCGCTTTACCGGGGGCGTTCCGCCGTATTGCATGCGGCAAGGAGAAGGCGGAACGCCTCGGCAAGCCGAGGCTTCCGCCCTACCATCACAGGATCAGACGGCGCACGTCCGACAGCAGCTTGCCCAGGTGCACGGTGAAGCGCGCGGCGGCCGCGCCGTCGATCACGCGGTGATCGAAGGACAGGGAGAGCGGGCACATCAGGCGCGGCGCGAATTCCTTGCCGTTCCACACCGGCTTGATCTGCGACTTGCAGACGCCGAGGATGGCCACTTCCGGCGCGTTGACGATAGGCGTGAAGCTGGTGCCGCCGATGCCGCCCAAGGACGAGATGGTGAAGGTCGCGCCCTGCATGTCGGTCGGCTTCAGCTTGCCTTCGCGGGCCAGCTTGGACAAGTCGGTCAGTTCCTGGGCGATCTGGCGCAGGCCCTTCTTGTCCGCGTCCTTGATCACCGGCACTACCAGGCCGTTAGGCGTGTCGGCGGCGAAGCCGATGTGGTAGTACTGCTTCAGCACCAGATTGTCGCCATCCAGCGAGCTGTTGAAGGTCGGGAAGGCCTTCAGCGCCTCGGCGGCGGCCTTGATGATGAAGGCCAGCGGGCTGATCTTCAGGCCGGACTTTTCCCATTCCTTGCCCACGGTCTTGCGGAAGTCTTCCAGCTCGGTGATGTCGCACTCGTCGTTGAACGTGACGTGCGGGATCATCACCCAGTTGCGCGACAGGTTGGCGCCGGAAATCTTCTGGATGCGCGACAGCGGCTTGGTTTCGATCGGGCCGAACTTGGCGAAGTCCACCTTAGGCCACGGCAGCAGGTCCAGACCCGCGCCGGAGCCTGCCGGCGCGGCGGCCGGGGCCAGCGCTGCCGGGTTCTGCATCACGCCCTTGACGAAGGCTTTGACGTCGTCTTCGGTGATGCGGCCCTTGCGGCCGTTGCCCTTCACCTTGCCCAGGTCCACGCCCAGTTCGCGCGCCAGGCGGCGCACGGACGGACCGGCGTGGGCCTTGGAGAAGGCGATTTCGTCGATGGCGGCGGACACGGCTGCGGCGACCGGCGCCACGGCTGCAGGCGCGGCGGCAACCGGAGCCGGAGCGGCCGGAGCGGCTGCCGGAACCGGCGCAGCAACCGGGGCGGAAGCGGCGATGGCGCCCTCTACCACCACGATCAGATCGCCTTCGCTGACCTTGTCGCCCACCTTGATCTTCACTTCCACCACCTTGCCGGCGGCGGTGGCCGGCACTTCCATGGTGGCCTTGTCGGTTTCCAGCGTGATCAGGCTGTCGTCGACGGCGATTTCGTCGCCGACTTTGACGGTCACTTCGATGACGTCGACGCCGCTATGGCCGCCGATGTCCGGCACGCGGATTTCGCTGCGGCCGGAAGCCGCCGGGGCCGCCGGAGCGGTTGCCGGAGCCGGGGCTGCGGCCGGAGCGGCTGCGGGTGCCGGCGCGGCGGCGGCCGGGGCCGGAGCGGACGCGGCGGCGCCCACTTCTAGGATGGCGATCACGTCGCCTTCGGAAATCTTGCCGCCCACGGCGACTTTCACTTCCTTGATCACGCCGGCGGCTTCGGCCGGCACTTCCATGGTGGCCTTGTCGGTTTCCAGGGTGATCAGGGAGTCGTCCACGGACACGGTCTGGCCCGGGGCGATGAATACTTCGATGATGTCTACATTGCTGTGCCCGCCGATGTCGGGCACTTTCAGTTCGATCAGATTGCTCATGAGCTTTCCATTCGTAGGGCGGAAGCCCCTCTCGGGGCGTTCCGCCGGATATCCGCTACAGATTCGCTTGCCATAGTAAAGGCGGAACGCCCCGTACTCCTTCGCGACGCTTCGCTTGCCTCGCTCAGTCATGCCGGGGCTTCCGCCCTACCGTTACACCTTCCAGCTCGGCAGCTTGTCGGTCTTGATGCCGTACTTGGCGATGGCCTCGGCCACCTTGGCGCCTTCGATCTTGCCGTCGCGGGCCAGAGCGGACAGGGCCGCCAGCGCCACGTGGTAACGGTCCACTTCGAAGAAGGAGCGCAGGTTGGCGCGGCTGTCCGAGCGGCCGAAGCCGTCGGTGCCCAGCACGACGTAGCGGCCCGGCACGTAGGCGCGGATCTGGTCGGCGTAGTTGCGGATGTAGTCGGTTGCGGCAACCACCGGGCCGGAACGGCCGGCCAGCTGCTGCTCGACGTAAGAGGAACGGGCCTCGGCGGTCGGGTTCAGCAGGTTGTGGCGCTCGGCTTCCATGCCGTCGCGGCGCAGCTGGTTGAAGGAGGTCACGCTCCAGATGTCGGCGCCGATGCCGAAGTCGTTCTTCAGCAGTTCGGCCGCGGCCATCACTTCGCGCAGGATGGTGCCGGAGCCCATCAGCTGCACCTTGACGGGGGCAGAGCCGCCATCCTGCAGCAGGTACATGCCCTTCAGGATGCCCTCTTCCGCGCCTGCCGGCATGGCCGGGTGGGCGTAGTTTTCGTTCATCAGGGTCAGGTAGTAGAAGACGTCTTCCTGTTCCGCGTACATGCGGCGCAGGCCGTCCTGCACGATCACCGCCAGTTCGTAGGCGAAGGTCGGGTCGTAGCTGATGCAGTTCGGGATCAGGCCGGCCTGGATGTGGCTGTGGCCGTCTTCATGCTGCAGGCCTTCGCCGTTCAGCGTGGTGCGGCCGGCGGTGCCGCCCAAGAGGAAGCCGCGGGCGCGCATGTCGCCTGCCGCCCAGGCCAGGTCGCCGATGCGCTGGAAGCCGAACATCGAGTAGTAGATGTAGAACGGAATCATCGGCTGGCTGCTGTTGGCGTAGCTGGTCGCGGCGGCGATCCAGTCGGCCATGGCGCCCGGCTCGTTGATGCCTTCCTGCAGGATCTGGCCGTCCTTGGATTCCTTGTAGAACATCAGTTGGTCGGCGTCCTGCGGCACGTAATTCTGGCCCTGGGTGGACCAGATGCCGTACTGGCGGAACATGCCTTCCATGCCGAAGGTGCGGGACTCGTCCGGCACGATGGGCACAATGCGCTTGCCGATGTTCTTGTCCTTCAGCAGCGTGCCCAGCATGCGCACGAAGGCCATTGTGGTGGAGTACTCGCGCTCGCCGGACGATTGCAGCTGGCCGTCGAACACCGACAGCGGCGGCACTTCCAGCACGGTGTTGACCGGCTTGCGGGCCGGCAGATAGCCGCCAAGCTGGGCGCGGCGTTCGCGCATGTACTTCATTTCCGGGCTGTCTTCCGGCGGCAGGTAGTACGGCACGTTCGGCAGCTCTTCATCGGACACCGGAATGCCGAAGCGGTCGCGGAATTTGCGCAGGCTGTCCAGGTCCATCTTCTTGGCCTGGTGAGCGATGTTCATCGCCTCGCCGGACGCGCCCATGCCGTAACCCTTGATGGTCTTGGCCAGGATCACGGTCGGACGGCCGTTGGCGTTGTGGGTGGCTTCGTGGTAAGCCGCGTACACCTTATGCGGGTCGTGGCCGCCGCGGTTGAGATTCCAGATCTCTTCGTCGGACATATTGGCCACCATTTCGCGCAGCTCCGGGTACTTGCCGAAGAAGTGTTCGCGAACGTAAGCGCCGTCCTTGGACTTGAAGGTCTGGTAGTCGCCGTCCACGCACTCGTCCATGCGCTTTTTCAGCAGGCCCTTGGTGTCCATGGCCAGCAGCGGGTCCCAACGGGAGCCCCAGATCACTTTCAGCACGTTCCAGCCGGAACCGCGGAAGTCGCCTTCCAGTTCCTGGATGATCTTGCCGTTGCCGCGCACCGGGCCGTCCAGACGCTGCAGGTTGCAGTTGATCACGAACACCAGGTTGTCGAGGCCTTCGCGCGCGGCCATGGCGATGGCGCCCAGCGATTCCGGCTCGTCCATTTCGCCGTCGCCGCAGAAGCACCACACCTTGCGGCCATGGGTCTTGGCCAGGCCGCGGCTTTCCAGGTACTTCAGGAAGCGGGCTTGGTAGATGGCCATCAGCGGGCCCAGGCCCATGGAAACGGTCGGGAACTGCCAGAAGTCCTTCATCAGCCACGGGTGCGGATACGAGGACAGGCCCTTGCCGTCCACTTCCTGGCGGAAGCTATCCATTTGCTCGGCGGTCAGGCGGCCTTCCATGAAGGCGCGGGCGTACACGCCCGGCGCGATGTGGCCTTGGAAGTAGATCAGATCGCCGTCTTGCTCGTCGTTCTGGGCGCGCCAGAAGTGGTTGAAGCCGACGTCGTACAGCGTGGCGGAGGATTGGAACGATGCGATGTGGCCGCCCAGCTCCAGATCCTTCTTGCCGGCGCGCAGCACCATGGCGGCGGCGTTCCAGCGGTTGATCGAGCGGATGCGATGCTCCATCTCGTGGTTGCCCGGCGACTTGACTTCTTTGCCGACCGGGATGGTGTTCTGATACGCGGTGGTAGCGTCGAACGGCAGGTGGGCACCGCGACGGCGGGTGCGCTCGACCATTTTTTCCAGCAGGAAGTGCGCGCGTTCTGCGCCTTCGTTGTCCAGCACCGATTCCAGCGCTTCAGTCCACTCCTGGGTTTCCAACGGATCGATATCGTCAGGGAAAGTTGCAGCCATCTCTGGTCCTCACAGCGGGTGACATCGGGGACCGCGTCGTGGTGCCGGCCCCGCGTTTATGCAATTGGCTCGAAACCGAGCCAATTATTTGATTTGCGATTATAAACGAACAGATTCGCAAATAAAAATGTTCATTTGCGAATTGATATTGCGAGACTACGCCAGTGTACGACTGGTTACATTCGTAAAGGAATAGGCGTAACGACCGATGACAGCAGGAAGTCGCAAAAACAATCGATGGTGCAACGCATCATGTTGTTTTTTTGCGATAACTCGCGCGAATTTGAAACATTTGTTTCAATTGCGGTCAGCTTTGCGTTCCTCCTTGGCCAGCGGCGCCACTTCGCGCAGGCGGGCATCCACCATGGAGCGCAGATAGAAATCATCGCCCTTGGCCTTGCTGGCCAGCTGATACTGCTCCATCGCCGCGTTATAACGCTGTTCGTAATAGAAAGCGTTGCCCAGCGCGGCGTGGTAGCGCAGCGGATCCTTGTCGGCGTACAGCTTGGCCTCGCGCCGGTACAGCGCCGGATCGTCGCGCTTGCTGTCCAGCAAGGGGCGCAGCAGCGCCTGCGCCGTCTTGCGGTCGCCGCTGTCCAGCGCCACATCCAGCTGCGCCAGCTGCAAGGCCGCATTGCGCGGGAACGCGTCCAGGCCGGCGCGCGCCGCCTTGGCCGCCCCGGCCCAGTCGCTGCCGTCGCGGGCGATCTCCACTTCCAAGCCGTACAGCATCGGGTTATCGGGCAACTTGGCGCGGGCCTTGGCCAACGCTTCGCGCGCGCCGGCGCGGTCGTGCTGCTGCAGCTTGGCGCGGGCCAGGCCATACCAGTTGGCGCCTTCGCTCAGGTACAGCCCGCGGCTCAGCGTGCTGTTGTAATACGCCACCGCCTCCTCCGGCGTCATGGTCAGGTTGCGCAGCTTCTCGCGCACCAGCAGGTAGTCGGTGCTGTCGGCGCGCATCTTCACCGGGTAATCCAGCGCGCGGTTCTGCGCCTCGCTGATCCGCTCCACCGTCACCGGGTGGGTGCGCAGGAAGGCGTAGGCGGTGCTGTCGGTGTATCGGCTGGCCTGCTCCAGGCGCTGGAAAAACGAGGCCATATTGCGCACGTCGTAGCCGGCGTTGCTCATGTACTGCATGCCGATGCGGTCGGCTTCGCGTTCGAAATCGCGCGAGAACGCCAACTGGCGGGAAATCGACAAACCCATGCCGGCCGATACCGCGCCCATCGCGCCCTCGCCGCTGCCGGCCTTGGCCGCCAGCGCGGCGGCGACGATAGTGCCGAGCAGCAGCAAGGGACTGGTGGCACTGTTGGCGGCCTGCATCCGGGCGATATGGCGCTGGGCGACGTGAGCGGTTTCATGGCCAAGCACGCCGGCCAGCTCGCCCTCGCTCTGCGTGGCCAGGAGCAGGCCGATATTGACCCCCACGTAGCCGCCGGGCATCGCGAAAGCGTTGATGCCGGCATCGGCGACGCAGAAATAAGTGAAGCGCACGCCTTGCAGCGACACCGAGGCGGACAGTTTGCCGCCGATGTCGTTCAGATAACTGTTGATTTCCGGGTCGTCCAGCACATCGCCGGCCTCGCGCATCGCGCGCAGGGCATTGCGGCCGATGCGCGACTCGTCAGACAGAGAGAGGGAGGCATCGGAGACTTCGCCCAGATCGGGCAAATCGGCGCGGACGGACAGCGGCTGCGCCAGGGTCGAGGCCAGCAGCGCGCACAACAGACGACGTTTCATCATGGGCCCTATGATAGCCGGGAAGCCATGAAAGTTGCATTGGACAAGTTGTGCGCATTGCTAAACATTTGTTGTTCGCCGCTATTCATGACGACAGGATTCCGGCTAGACTCGATTCGTCCTCACTGCCTGCCTACCGCCATGACCCTGCTGCCCGCCGCGCCGCCGCGCCTCATCGATGCCCCCGGCCGCCCCGCTTTCGGCGTCTATCAAGGCATAGTCGACGATCTGAGCTGGCAGGCGCTGGCCCTGACGCCCAGGCAACGGCTGACCCGGCCACTGCACCACAAGCGCTGGCAATACGCCGCGCTGGCGCATGCCGACTTTTTCATCGGCTTCGCCATCGTCGATGTCGGCTGGAACGGCACCGCCTTCGCCTATCTGTTTGACCGCCGCCAGCGCCAGGTCATCGCCGCCGCCAGCGCCAACGGCCTGCCCGGCCTCGGCGCGCAAGTGGACGACCGCGTGTTCGGCCATGCCCGCTTCCATCTGCCCGGCCACGACTTCCGTTTCCAACGCGACGGCGACGCGCTGCGGCTGAGCCTAAGCAGCCGTAAACTGACGCTGGACACCGTCGTCGACTTGAGCGCCGCGCCGCCGGTGCTGGCCGCCATCGCGCCGGCCAACTATCTGGCGCACAGCACGCACAAGAGCGGCGGCCTGCCGGTGAGCGGCGAGGCGCGCTGCGCCGGCGGCCGCTTCGACCTGGCGGGCGCGGTGGCCTCGCTGGACTATTCCAACGGGCTGCTGGCGCGCGAGACGCGCTGGCGCTGGGCCAGCGCCCACGGCAGAGACATCGGTTTCAATCTGCAGCAGGGCTTCATGGGCGACGCCGAAAACGCCGTGTGGCTGAATGGCAAACTCTTCCGCGTCGGCGCCGCCTCGTTCGATTACCAGTCAAACGATCCGCTGGCGCCGTGGCGCGTCGCCAGCGCGGACAGCCGGGTGGATCTGATGTTCACGCCGGAAGGCGCGCGGCGCGAAGACAAGAACCTGCTCATCGCCGCCAGCCGCTACGTGCAGCCGATAGGCCGTTTCAACGGCACGCTGATCGACCCGGACAGCGGCGAGCGCCACGCGGTGCGCGAGCTGGTCGGCGTGACCGAGGATCATGTGTCGCGCTGGTAGCGCGACCCGCAGGAAACACTATGCTGTTGCTGAAACTGCTGCTGGTCCCCGCGCTGATCTGGCTGATCAGCCTGGCAGCCAAGAAATGGGGGCCGGGCGTGGCCGGCGCGCTGGCGGGCTTTCCGGTGATCACCGGCTCCATTTTGTTGATCCTGAGCCTGGAACATGACGTCGCCTTCGTCCGGGAGGCCTCTCTCGCTGCCGCGTTGGGCACCAGCGCCAATCTGGTGTTCGGCATCGCGTATAGCTGGGCGGCGCGCAAGCAATCATGGCCGCTCAGCTTGCTGGCCGGCTTGGCGGCTTACGCGCTGGCGGTGACGCTGGGCTACTGGGCGCAGACGTCCGGTTGGCAATGCGCCGCTTTCGGCCTGCTTTTTCTGCCGCTGGCCGACAAGTGCTTTCCCACGCCGCCCAATGCGCCTGATCGACCGCCGCGCCACGCCGGCATGGCGGCCCGCATGCTGGCCGGAGCCGCCCTAGTGCTTGCCATCACCGGCTTGTCATCCCGATTAGGTCCCAGCCTCAGCGGCCTGTTGGCGGTGTTTCCGGTGCTGGGTTCGGTACTGGCGGTGTTCAGCCACATCAGCGCCGGCCCCGCCGTCACCATTCGGCTACTGCGCGGCATGGTGCGCGGCTTTTACGCCTTTGTCGCGTTCTGCATCGTCCTCGCCCTGGCCTTAGGCGCGTTGCCTACACCCTTGGCCTTCGGCAGCGCGCTGGCCTTGGCGGTGCTGGTGCAAATCGTATTGATGTGGCTGGGACGCCATCGCCATTAAAAGAAAACGCCCCGCGGCTAGCGCCTGCGGGGCGGTTCGAGACCGACGGACTGAAATCAGCGCGCGCCGATGGGCAGCACGGTGCGGCCGTGCTGTTCGTTCAGCACGGTGGCCATCGCCAGATAGATGGCGCTGGCACCGCAGACGATGCCTTCGAAGCCGGCGATCATGCCGATCACGGCGCTGCCGGTGAAGTCGCGCGCCGCCAGCAGGAAAAACAGCACGGTCAAAGAGGCGAACACGAACTGCTTCACGCGCGGGTAATGGACCGTGCCCAGCAGCATGAACAGCGTGAACACGCCCCACAGCAGCAGATACCAGGCCATATAGCCCTCCGGCGTGGCATCGGCCAGACCCATCTTGGGCAGCACCAGCAGCACAACCAGGCTCAGCCAGAACAGGCCGTAAGACAGGAAGGCGGTCACGCCGAAAGTATTGCCGCGGCGGAATTCCATGATGCCGGCGATGATCTGCGCCACGCCGCCATAGCAAAGGCCCATCGCCAGGATCATCGCGCTGATCGGATAAAAGCCGGCGTTATGGATATTCAAAAGAATGGTGGTCATGCCGAAGCCCATCAGGCCCAGCGGGGCCGGGTTAGCCAGTTTTTCGTTCACAAAGCGCTCCAAAATAAGCAAGCATTAATATTTAAGGAGGCGCGATTCTAGGCAAGCCCACCGGCTACGGCAAGGAGATTCATCAAACTCTGTATAATTAGTGTGCCTGCCAGCCATCGCATGGTCCCGCCCCCGAACAGACCCGCCTGCTGCGAATTTCTGTCCCGACTTTGCCGACTGGTGATAGCATGCCGCCCGGAATGGAGTAAAAGCACCAGGGCGTATTGACCTTTATTTTCCCTAAAGCAGGGCGGGAGAATGAACGTGAATACGTCCCGTACACGTCATCCGCACAGGAATATAGACCGCATGGACCGACTGAATACCCTGCTCGAACACAACCGCGCCTTCGTGGAAAGCCGCGAGTACGAGCAATACAAAACCGACAAGTTTCCCGGCAAAGGCCTGGCCATCCTGGCCTGCATGGATGCGCGCCTGGTGGAGCTGCTGCCCAAGGCCATGGGCCTGAAGAACGGCGACGCCAAGCTGATCAAGAACGCCGGCGCGCTGATCACCCACCCATGGGGCTCGGTGATGCGCAGCCTGGTGGTCGCCGTATACCAGCTGCGCGCCGAGGAAATCTGCGTGGTGGCGCACCGCGACTGCGGTATGCGCGCCATCGATCCGAACACCATCCTGGCCAGCGCCCAAGAGCGCGGCATCAGCGAAGACACCATCGCCACGCTGCGCGCCGCCGGCATCGATCTGGACACCTGGCTCAAGGGCTTCGACAACGTATCCGACAGCGTGCGCCATTCGGTGCAGACCATACGCAACCACCCGCTGATGCCCAAGGACGTCCCGGTGCATGGCTTGGTGATCCACCCGTCCACCGGCCGGCTGGAAGTCATCGTCAATGGTTACGGCGATGGCGAAGAGGTTGCGCCCGCCGCATGAATCCGCGCATCGGGGTCTTCGGCGGCACGTTCGACCCCATCCACCATGCCCATCTGCGCATGGCGCGGGCCTTCGCCGCCGAATTGCAGCTCGATGAAGTCCGGCTGATCCCGGCCGGACAGCCCTACCACCGCGACAGCGGCCCCCATGCCAGCCCGGCCGAGCGCTTGGAAATGGTGCGCCTCGCCATCGCCGGCGAGCCGGCGCTGCGCGCCGATGACCGCGAAATCCGCCGCCCGCGCGCCGCCTATACCGTGGAAACCCTGCGCGAACTGCGCGCCGAGCTCGGCCCTGCCGCCGAGCTTTGGTTTCTGATCGGTGGCGACTCGCTGGCCCAGCTGTCCAGCTGGAAGGCGTGGCGCGAGCTGTTCGCCCTGGCCAACCTGGCCGTCGCCCTGCGTCCCGGCTTCGATCCGGACCACCTGCCGCCGCCAGTGCTGGACGAGTGGCGGGCTCGGCAAGTCCATGATTTTTCAAATCGAACAGCTTCCGGTACAATCCGGCCCCTGGCACTGCCGCCGCTTGATCTGTCCGCCACCCGCCTGAGAGCGATGCTGGCCGCGGACGAAGCGGTGGATGGCCTGATCGACCCCGCCGTGCTGGCCTACATCCGCCGGCAGGGGCTATACCGGTAAGGCGCCGCCCTACCCGCTCTTTTTGGTACCTCTTGCCGGCCTGTGCCTGCTAAGTACCGGCACAGGAAAAGGACTTATGGAAATTCAAGAAATCAGCAAACTGGCTATCGAAGCCCTGGAAGACATCAAGGGCAAGGACATCATCGAGCTGGATACCAGCAAACTCACCTCGCTATTCCAGCGCATGATCGTCGCCACCGGCGACTCCAACCGCCAGGTGAAGGCGCTGGCCAACAGCGTGCAAGTGAAACTGAAGGAAGCCGGCGTGGACATCGTCGGCAGCGAAGGCCACGAAAGCGGCGAATGGGTGCTGGTGGATGCCGGCGACGTGGTGGTGCATGTGATGCTGCCCGCCGTGCGCGACTACTACGACATCGAAGCGCTGTGGGGCGGCCAGAAGCCCAGCTTCGCCGTCGGCGCGGCCAAGCCGTGGTCTGCCGTCTAAGCTGACCCTCCGGGCGGGCATCAGGCCCGCCCTTGTTTCTTCATCCGCACAAGCCCTTCCCGATGAAAATCACCATACTCGCCGTCGGCACCAAGATGCCGCGCTGGGTCGATGAAGCCTATTCCGACTACGCCAAGCGCTTCGGCCGCGACATCAGCCTTGAGCTGAAAGAGATCAAGCCGGAGAAACGCGGCGGCGGCGTCACCGCCGAGAAAGGCATCGCCGCCGAACACGAACGGCTGCTAGCAGCCATCCCGCCGCGCGCGCGGCTGGTGGTGATGGACGAGCGTGGCAAGAACTGGACCTCGGTCAAGCTGGCGGAAGGCCTGAAAGAATGGATGGCGGGCGGCGACGACGTGGTGTTCGTCATCGGCGGAGCCGATGGCCTGTCGACCGAACTGAAACAGCGCGCCGACGTGCTGCTGCAGCTATCCGCAATGACCCTGCCGCACGGCATGGTGCGGGTGATGCTGGCCGAACAGATCTACCGCGCCTACTCCATACTCAACAACCATCCGTATCACCGCGAATAAGCCACCCAACAGCCGAGCCCATCAGGTACGAGATTGCCGCCGCTGCGGATGATTTCACCCGGCCGAGCAGCGCCCGATGGGCAGCGAACGCCTATATCAATCATCAAGCGGCTCCTGCTCAAGCGACGCGGATGGCCGCAGTGGGCATCATCAGGGGTGCCAACTTATCCACAGAAATGGCAATATCCCAAACTTATGCACAGATTGATGCTGCCTGCTGCCGCATAAAGTCCAGAAACACCGCCAGCCTGGCCGAAACTCCGCGCGACGATGGCCACAATAATCGCAAGGGCGCCCTTTCTCCCTTTTCGCTGCGCAGCAGCGGCAGCAAGCTGCCATCGCCCAGCTCCCGCTGAATGGAGATGTCCGGCAGGCAGGCGATGCCTTGTCCTTGCAGAACAAACTCCAGCCTGGCATGCACGCTGTTGCACACCAGCGCGCGCGGCAGATCGGCATCGACCGAGGGCCACCCTTCCAGCTTGCCGCTATTGGGCGAGCGGTAATGGATCAGCCGGTGTTGCGCCAACTGCTTGGGATGATCAGGGCGGCCATAGCGCGCCAGATAGCTCGGCGCGGCCACGATCAACCGGCGAAACCCCGGCAGCGGCAGGCTGCGCAGCTTGCCGTCATCCTCCTCGCCAACCCTGATCGCCGCATCGAAGCCCTCCTCGATCAGATCGACATTGCGCTCGCTGTAATCCAGCTCCAGCGCGATATCGGGGTAGCGAAGCTGGAATGCCGCCAGAGGCTCGATCAACACGCCGCCAATAGGCGGCAGGCTGAGCCGCAATACGCCTCCCGGCAGGCGGCTGGCGCGCTCCAGCTCCGCGCGCATCGCCTCGGCCTCGGCCAGCATGCTGCGGCCGCGGCGCAATACTGTTTCTCCTTCCGCAGTCAGGGCCAGCGCGCGAGTGCTGCGCTGCAATAAGCGCATGCCCAATTCCCCTTCCAAGCGGCTGATGCGCTTGCCCACCGCCGACGCGGAAACCCCCAGCAGCCTTCCCGCGCCGACAAAGCTGCCTTGCTCCGCCACCGCGATGAAAACCGATAAATCACTCAATGAAGCCAACACCGCGTCCTCCTTTCCATGGCGGGCAGTGTAGCGCCATTCATGACAAATAGCTCCGGACAGTGCGGAGGGCTGCCCACCTGTTTCCTGCGCCATGCGAGGTTTAGGCTAGGGGCTGTTGACGTTTTGTGAGCGGTCGCGCCGGGATGCGTTTTGCGACGAATCGAGGCGTTTCGCGCGCCGCATAGTCATTCTCTGCCAGCGCGGAACAACGAAGAGTCGGCGCGAAAGGCGCCCGGCCCTGCGGGTTTGGCCGCTTTGGGCCGGAAGCCGCGTTGCCCAGCCCTTGCATAGAATGACTATGCGGCGGACTGCGCGCCTTGCTTCCGGCCCAAATCGGCGCAAACGCGATCCACTCACCAAACGTCAACAGCCCCTAGCGCATCCCATCATTGACAGGACTCGCCATGCCTTCCCCCCGCTTACTCAGCCCCGCCCTGTTGACGCTGGCCGTCGCCGCCTTTGCCATCGGCACCGCCGAATTCATCATCATGGGTCTGCTGCCCATCATGGCAGCCGATCTGCACATCCCTCTGTCCCGCGCCGGCTATCTGGTATCGGCCTACGCTTTGGGCGTCGTGGCGGGCGGACCGGTACTGGCCGGCCTCATCGCCCGTTTGGAGGAAAAGCGCGCGCTGATGGGCTTGATGTCGATTTTCATCGCCGGCAATCTCGCCTGCCTGCTCGCGCCCAGCCTGATGCCTTTATTGCTGGCGCGGGTGCTGACCGCGTTTTGCCACGCCAGCTTCATCGGCACAGCCGCGGTGATGGCGGCGCGGCTGGCTCCGCCCGGGATGGCGGGGCGGGCGATGGCGCTGATGTTTTCCGGCATGACGCTGGCCAATGTGCTGGGAGTGCCGGCCGGCACGCTGATTGCTCAAGTCAGCGGCTGGCGCGCGTCTTTCGCCTCAGTGATGGCGCTCGGCATCGTCGCGCTGCTGCTGATTGGCTGGCTGGTCCCGGCACGGTCCGGCAGCCCGGCGAGCGCTGCCACGCCACCGCGGCTGCCGGGCGTGGTTTGGTTCGCGCTGCTCTGCAGCGTGCTGGCTGCCAGCAGCATGTTTGCCTTTTTCACCTATCTGCTGCCGGTGTTGAACCAGATCAGCGGCTTGCCGCGGGCATACGCCAGCCCGGCCTTGCTGCTGTGCGGAATGGGTTTGGTGCTGGGCGGTTGGCTGGGCGGCCGCTTGAGCGACTGGCACCTGAGCCATGGCCTGATACTGACCTTGTTGCTGCTATGCGCCAGCCTGCTCGGCTTTTATCTGCTCGCCGCGCGGCTGGGCCTGGCCCTACTGCTGATGGCGATATGGGGAAGCATGGCGTTTGCCTTGTGCATGTTGTTGCAGGCGCTGGTCATCCGGCTGGCGGGATCGGCCGCCGCCCGCGCCTCCACCTTCAATGTCGGCGCCTTCAATCTGGGCAACGCGCTGGGGGCTTGGTTGGCCGGCAGGCTGCTGGATCAAGGCGGATCGTTGACGCAGCTCAGCCTACTCGCCGCGGCGCTGGCGGCCTTGACCTTGCTGGCTACGCTTGGAGTACTGCAAACTCGCGCCGTTCGAGGCATGCGCCTCGCCAGGGCGTAAAAAACGGGCCGTCGCGGCCCGTCCTTATCAACGGCATCGGCTCAGGCGGCCAGCCGGGTGGCCAGCGCCCGCATGGTCTGCCACGGCTCGCCCGGCTCCACGCCCTTGATCTGGCGGTCGATGCGCGCGCATTCGGACAAGGCGTCCATCAGCTTGCGCGGGCCGATGCGGCGCAGCGCGGGCTCGGCCAGTTTTTGCTTCTCGCCCCACAGCCTGAGCTCGCGCGCCATGTCGCGCGGCTGGCGGCCATCCTTCAGACCCTGGCGCAGCTTCAACAGCATGCGCACATCCTCCGCCAGCGACCACAACACCAGCACCGGCGCTTCGCCTTCGGCCATCAAGCCATCCAGCATGCGCAGCAGGCGCGGCGTGTCGCCGGACAGCCAGGCCTCGGACAACTGGAACACGTCGAAGCGGGCGACATTGGCCACCGCGGCCTGCAAGTCGGCCAGGCTCAGCTCGCCCTTGGGGTAGAGCAAGGCCAGCTTGTCCACTTCCTGGCGGGCGGCCAACAGATTGCCCTCCACCCGCTCGACAAAGAACTCCAGCGCCTCCGCGCCCAGCTGCTGCCCCTGCGCCTTGAGCCGGCGCGAAATCCAGGCCGGCAGCTCGGCGCGGCTGACCAGACGCGCCTCCACCACCATGGCAGCCTTGTCCAGCGCGGCAAACCATTTGCTCTGCTGCTGCGCCTTGTCCAGCTTGGGCAAGGTGATCAGGGTGATGGTGTCCTGCGGCGGCTGGGCGGCCAGACGCTGCAGCGCCTCCGCGCCTTCCACTCCGGGCTTGCCGCCGGGAATGCGGATTTCCAGCAGCTTCAGCGAGGCGAACAGCGACACGCTGGACATGGAATCCGTCAGCTGCGACCAGTCGAAACCAGCCTCCACCGTCAGCACCTCCCGCTCCAGATAGCCGGCGGCCTGGGCCGCCTGGCGCACGGCGTCGGCCGCCTCCAGCGCCAGCAGGGCTTCCTCGCCATGCACCAGATACAACGGCGCCAGCCCCTTGGCCAGCGCCGCGTTCAGCGCGTCAGGGCTGAGTGACGGCATCGGGCTTCACGCTCTGCGAGCCGGCCGGACCGGCTGCCGGCACTTTCAGATACGCCAGGCGGCGCACGATCTGCTCGGCCGCGTCGCGGCGGGCGTCGGTCCACAGCAGGTCTTCTTCCTGCTGCTTGCCCAGCACCTGGTTATCCGAGTAGTTCATGCTGCGGCGCACCGTCGCCGTCATGTCCGGCTCCACCGGCACGCCGTTCAGCACCAGCCGCACCGTGACGGTGTAGGTCAGCTGATACTCGTTGATGCGGCCGCCGGTATTGATGGTGAGAATGTCTTTGGACTGGTTCTCGCCCACCACGCTGAGCACCGCTTGCGCGCCCTTGGCCTGGTCCAGCACTGTCAGCGCGGGCTGGCGCGCCAGCACGGTGCGCAGGTCGGATTCAATCGACTTGCCGCCGGCCTCCAGGTACAGCGTGGAGAACGGCAGCGGCTTCATCGTGCCGCCCAGGCCGCGCAGATGGAAGCCGCAGGCGGTCAGCAGCAAGGCGAAGCCGGCGAACAGGGCCAGTTGCAGCGTGTGTTTCATGTTTTCCCCCATGGCGGATGGCCGCCAGTCAAAACGGCGCGGGACAGCCATGCTGCCCCGCGCCGCGCGTCAGGATAAGATTAAACGACGATGTTCACCAAGCGGCCCGGCACCACGATGATCTTCTTGGCCGGCTTGCCTTCCATGAATTTCTGCACGTTCTCATGCGCCAGCGCGGCGGCTTCGATCGCATCCTTGGCGGCGTCGGCAGCCACGGTGACGCTGCCGCGCAGCTTGCCGCACACCTGCACCATCAGCTCGATCTCGCTCTTCACCAGCGCGGCCTCGTCCACCTTGGGCCAGGCTTGCGCCAGCAGCTCGGTGCCCGGCTTCAGCGCGCTCCAGATGCCGTCGCAGACGTGCGGCACGATGGGCGACAGCAGCAGCGTGACGGCTTCCAGCACTTCCTGCGCCACGGCGCGGCCGATGTCGCCGGCGGTGTCGGCCTTGTCGTAGGCGTTCAACAGCTCCATCACCGCGGCGATGGCGGTGTTGAACTGCTGGCGGCGGCCGTAGTCGTCGGCCACTTTCTGGATGGTGCTGTGCAGCTTGAAACGCAGCTCCTTCTGGCTGGCGTTCAACTCGCCGGAAACGTACGGCGCCACCACGCCGGCCTCGACGTGCTCGCGCGCGGTCTTCCACAGCCGCTTCAGGAAGCGGAACGCGCCTTCCACGCCAGCGTCGGACCATTCCAGGCTCTGCTCCGGCGGCGCGGCGAACATCATGAACAGGCGCGCGGTGTCGGCGCCGTATTTCTCGATGAATTCCTGCGGATCCACGCCGTTATTCTTGGACTTGGACATTTTCTCGATGCCGCCCACCACCACCGGCAGGCCGTCCACGCGGTGCTTGGCCGCGATGATCTTGCCCTTGGCGTCGCGTTCCAGAATCACGTCCTGCGGCGCGATCCAGTCCTTGGTGCCGTTGGGCAGGTCGCGGTAGAAGGTCTCGCACACCACCATGCCCTGGGTCAGCAGGCTCTTGAAGGGCTCATCCGACGACACCAGGCCCTCGTCGCGCATCAGCTTGTGGAAGAAGCGCGCGTACAGCAGGTGCAGGATGGCGTGTTCGATGCCGCCCACGTATTGGTCGACTTGCAGCCAGTAATCGGCGGCCTGCTTGTCCACCATCGCGGTGTCGCACTTCGGCGAGGCGTAGCGCGCGTAGTACCAGCTGGACTCGACGAAGGTGTCCATGGTGTCGGTTTCGCGCTTGGCCGCGCCGCCGCACTTCGGGCAGGTGGTTTCGTAGAATTCCGGCATCTTGGCCAGCGGGGAGCCGGCGCCGTCCGGAATCACGTTTTCCGGCAGCGTCACCGGCAGGTCTTTTTCCGGCACCGGCACGTCGCCGCAGCTCGGGCAATGGATGATCGGGATAGGGCAGCCCCAGTAGCGCTGGCGGGAGATGCCCCAGTCGCGCAGGCGGTACTGGGTTTTCTTGGCGCCGGCGGCCTTGGCTTCCAGATCGGCAACAATAACTTCAAAAGCACGTTCGAAATCAGCGCCATCATATTTGCCACTATTGATCGTAATCAGGCCTTCCTTAGCCGCATACCAATCTTGCCAACGATTTGGCGTCCATGCTTCCAAGTTACTATCCGGGGACGTCTCGTCACCCCTAACCCTATCTGTAATCAATACGGGACGGTCGTATACCTGCACAATTGGCAGGCCGTACTCGTTGGCGAATTCGAAATCGCGCTTATCGTGCGCCGGCACGGCCATCACCGCGCCTTCGCCGTAGCCCCACAGCACGTAGTTAGCCACCCATACCGGCAGCTTGTCGCCGGTCAGCGGGTGAATCACGAACAGGCCGGTGGGCATGCCCTTCTTTTCCATCTTGGCCACATCGGCCTCGGCGACGGAGCCGGACTTGCACTCGGCGATGAAGGCCTGCAGCGCGGCATTGCCGGCCGCGGCCTGGGTGGCCAGCGGGTGCTCGGCGGCCACGGCGACGTAGGTGGCGCCCATCAGCGTGTCCGGACGGGTGGTGTAGACCTTCAGCTCGCCCTTATGGCCGATGCTGGCCTCGTCGTACGGGAACACCACGTCGGAGCCGTAGCTCTTGCCTATCCAGTTGCGCTGCATGGTCTTGACCTGCTCCGGCCAGCCGTCCAGCGTGTCGAGGCTTTCGAGCAGCTCATCGGCGTACTTGGTGATCTTGAAGTAGTACATTGGTATTTCGCGCTTTTCCACCAGCGCGCCGGAGCGCCAGCCGCGACCATCCACTACCTGCTCGTTGGCCAGCACAGTCTGGTCCACCGGGTCCCAGTTGACCACGCCGTTCTTCTTGTAAATCACGCCCTTCTCGAACAGGCGGGTGAACAGCCACTGCTCCCAGCGGTAGTAGTCCGGCTTGCAGGTGGCCAGCTCGCGCTCCCAGTCCAGGGCGAAGCCCAGGCTGTCCAGCTGGGTTTTCATGTATTCGATGTTGGCGTAGGTCCATGCCGCCGGCGCACCGCCATTCTTCATCGCCGCGTTCTCGGCCGGCAGGCCGAAGGCGTCCCAACCCATGGGCTGCAGCACGTTGAAGCCCTGCAGACGCTTGAAGCGGGCCAGCACGTCGGTGATGGTGTAGTTGCGCACATGGCCCATGTGCAGCTTGCCGGACGGATACGGGAACATCGACAGCGCGTAGTACTTGGGACGCGACGCGTCTTCCACGGCCTTGAAGGCGGCAGTCTTCTGCCATTTCTGTTGGGCGGCGGCTTCCACCGCGCTCGGGCTGTATTGTTCTTGCATGGCGATCTTTGTCTGGACTCTGAAATACAAAAGGCGGGCTGCCCGGAGCGCGATCTGCGCGCATGCATCCGGTCAGCCCGTCCGCAAAATGATTGCCCCATTATAACGGCGTCTTCGCGTCGGCGATAAGACCCAAAAAACAATTGCTTGGCGCGCGCCGTCTCAAGGGCAGGGCTTGAGTCCCCAGCCCTTGCGCCCGCGCTTGCAGGAGAAGTCTTCCGTCACCGCGCGCAGCGTCCAAACATTGTCCTCGCGGCTGAACTCGAAGCGCTGGCGCACGCCCTTGACGCTGTCGTCCATCAGCCCCTCGCGGATCAGCGTGATGCGGGCCCGGTCGAACACTTCCGGCTGGCTGGTCTGGATCGCCTTCAGCGTGGCGTACTCGAAACGGCCGTCCTCGCCCAGACGGTTCTTGGCGAAGCGCAACGCCAACTCCAGCGGCAGCTCGCCCGGCTGGCCGGCAAAGGGCAGCCGGGCCTCGTCGCTGTAGGCGAAAGCCGCCGGCGCCGCCGTCAGCAGCCCCGCCACGCACACCATCACGCTTTTCAACACGCATCGTCCTTTTCACTGTCAGTCAAACCGGTTCGACCGCAGGCAAGCGGACAAGGTTGCAGAAGGCCTCAGCCGCGCAGCAGGCTGTACAACATTTCGCTGGCCATCGCCGCCATCAACACCGCGAAAGCTTTTTTCAATTTTGGCACCGGCAACTTATGCGCGGCCTTGGCGCCCAGCGGCGCCAGCAACACCGTCATCAGCATCAGCGCCAGCATGGCCGGCAGGTAAACGAAACCGACTGCGCCGGGCGGCAATCCCGGCGCGCCCCAGCCGCTGTACACATAGCCGACCGCGCCGGACACGGCGATCGGCCAGCCCAGCGCCGCGCTGGTGGCGATGGCGGTATGCACCGGCACATTGCACCAAGCCATGAATGGCACGCTCATCGAACCGCCACCTATGCCGACCCAGCTGGAAACCATGCCGATGGCGCCGCCGGCGACGCTTTGCCCCGCATGGCCCGGCACCTCGCGCCCGGCCTTGGGCTGACGGCCGATCAGCATCTGCGCCGCCACCGCGTAGGCATAAATCACGAAAAACCATTTCAGCGCCGCGCCGGAAATCCAGCCGGCGATCAGGCTGCCCAGCAGCGTGCCCGCCACCATCGCCGGCGCCATGCCGCGCACGATGCGCCAATCCACCGCGCCCTTCTTGTGGTGCGCGCGCACGCTGGACGCGCTGGTGAACACCATCACCGCCAAGGAAGTGCCGACCGCCAGGTGCTGCGCATGCGCGCCGCCCAGATGCGCGGCCGACAGCACCGCCAGCACCACCGGCACGATGATCAGCCCGCCGCCCACGCCCAGCAAGCCGGCCAGAAAACCAGCCACCGCGCCGCAGGCCAGCAGGGCGGCGATCAAAGGCAGCGTCAGCATCACAACACCTCGCGCATCAGATAGTCCCACTCCTCCGCCGTCACCGGCGTGATGGACAGGCGATTGCCGCGCTTGAGCACGGCCATGCCTTCCAGCGGCGGGTGCTGGCGCAGCTCGGCCGGAGACACCAGCCGCGTCTTCTTGACGAAGCGCACGTCCACGCACAGCCAGCGCGGCTGGGCCGGATCGGATTTGGGATCGTGATAAGGGCTCGCGGGATCGAACTGGCTGGCGTCCGGATGCGCCCGCGCGGCCACTTCAGCCAGACCGGCGATGCCCGGCTCCGGGCAGGACGAGTGCCAGAACAACACGAGATCGCCGGGCTGCATCTGGTCGCGCATGAAATTGCGCGCCTGGTAATTGCGCACGCCAGTCCATTCGAACAGCCGCGCGGGTTCGGCAGCCAGGTGGTCGATCGAAGTTTCGTCCGGTTCGGACTTCATCAGCCAATAGCGCATAGACAATATCTGTTAATCGCTGAGAGGAAAGAGAAAAACTTGCTCAATCTTACTGGAAAGATTGGCCCGTATGCTGGTTTCAGCAGGACAGTTTTTTGCCCTATCTGTCGATTCGGGAGAACCTGAAAATGAAAACCTTGATACTGGCCATCGCCCTGACAGGCAGCCTCGGCGGCTGCGTGGTGGAACCGCCGCGCGTCGCGCCGGTTGTGGTGCGGCCGGCCGTGGTGGTGCCGGTGACGCCGGCGTACTACTACGGTCCGCATTATGGTTGGCGCTGATGCAATGGTTTAGGCCAATGCGCGCCAGAGCCACCACGACAGCGCCAGATTGGCCAATACGCTGAACCAGAACAGCGCGCGGAACGGCTGCTTGCGCGTCTTGTGCCGCAAGCCGTGCCGGGCCAAGCAAGCGCCAGGCCAGCCTCCCGCCAGGCCCAGCAGCAACAGCGTCGCCTCCGGCGTGCGCCAAGCCCCGGCCCGCGCGGCGCGCTTGTCGCGCCAATAGGCGATGAACGTCAGCAAACTGGCCGCCATCAGCCAGCTACATACGGCGATTTTCATCTTCCCCTCCATGCCAAATCCGATTGCGGCCGCTCAACGGCAAAACAGCAGAATTTTGTAACTGCCGTTTACCAGATTCCCAACAGAAGCGCGCCGCGCCGCCGTTATCATGGTCCGCACAACAATGATGCCCCGGCGTGTCCGGGGCCTTGCACGTTCAACCGACTCGGGAGAAACCGTCCCATGACCACTGTCACGACGCAGGCGCCTGCCGGCAGCGGCGCCATGCCGCGCCAGATCGCCTACATTATCGGCAACGAGGGCTGCGAGCGCTTCAGCTTCTACGGCATGCGCAACATCCTCACCGCCTTCCTCACCACCTCGCTGCTGCTGTATCTGCCGGAAGACATGCGCGCCGGCGAGGCCAAGCACATCTTCCACAACTTCATGATCGGGGTGTACTTCTTCCCGCTCTTGGGCGGCTGGCTGGCCGACCGCCTCTGGGGCAAGTACAACACCATCATCATCTTCAGCGCGCTGTATTGCGTGGGCCACGCCTGTCTGGCGCTGTTCGAGAACAACCTGAACGGCTTCTACGCCGGCCTGGCGCTGATCGCCATCGGCTCCGGCGGCATCAAGCCTTGCGTGTCGTCGTTCTGCGGCGACCAGTTTGACGAGTCGAACAAGCATCTGGCCAAGATCGTATTCGATTCCTTCTACTGGATCATCAATTTCGGCTCGCTGTTCGCCTCGCTGTTGATGCCGATTTTCCTGAAATCGTACGGCCCGTCGGTGGCCTTCGGCATACCGGGCGTGCTGATGTTCATCGCGCTGGTCATCTTCTGGCTGGGCCGCAAGCATTACGTGATCCTGCCGCCCGCGCCCAAGGATCCGCATTCGTTCTGGCAGGTGGTGAAGTCGGCCATCCTGACGCCGGCCAACGGCCGCCGCGGCGGCTGGCTGTTCGCCGCCAGCGTGGCGCTGGCCGCGTGGTGCAGCTTCAATCTGGAACTGGGCCTGGTGGCAGGTTTCTGCCTGGCCTTCGTCTTGGTGATGGCCGGCGCCAGCCTGGCCGCCCGCTGGCAGCTGGAAGCGGTGCGAGCGCGGCATCCGGAAGAGGCGATAGAAGGCGTGCGCTCGGTGCTGCGCATCCTGATCATCTTCTCGCTGGTGACGCCGTTCTGGTCGCTGTTC
The DNA here is from genome assembly GCF_059916625.1 of Chromobacterium sp. CCUG 76385. Classification (NCBI taxonomy): domain Bacteria; kingdom Pseudomonadati; phylum Pseudomonadota; class Betaproteobacteria; order Neisseriales; family Chromobacteriaceae; genus Chromobacterium; species Chromobacterium sp. CCUG 76385. The sequence continues at coordinate 15,628 of NZ_JAUCGU010000033.1, read as the reverse complement.
GACCAAAAAGCCTCCACCTGGGTGATACAGGCCGGCTTCATGAGCAAGCCGGAATGGTTCGCGCCGTCCCAGATGCAGGCGCTGAATCCGGCGCTGGTGATGCTGCTGATCCCGTTCAACAATCTGGTGTTGTACCCGGCGCTGCGCCGCGTGGGCCTGGAACCGACCGCGCTGCGCCGCATGACCGCCGGCATCGTGTTCAGCGCGCTGGCCTGGATTGTGGTGGGCATGATGCAGCTGCAGATTGACGGCGGCAACGCCCTGTCCATCGCCTGGCAGATTCTGCCCTACGCCTTGCTGACCATGGGCGAAGTGCTGGTTTCGGCCACCGGCCTGGAGTTTGCCTATAGCCAGGCGCCGTTGTCGATGAAGGGCACGCTGATGAGCTTCTGGGGCCTGTCCACCACCGTCGGCAACCTGTGGGTGCTGCTGATCAACGCCGGCGTGGCCAGCGCCGCGATGAAGAGTACCGTGGCGGCCAGCGGCCTGAGCCTGGAGGCCTTCCTGATGTTCTTCTTCGCCGTGATCGCGCTGCTGGCGGCGGGGCTGTTTGGCCTGTACGCGCGCCGCTACCGCGAAGTCAGCCACTACCGCGCGGTCTGAGCGGCTTGAGCTATCCGGCCAGCGGCAGCCGCCGCAGGCCGGATTCGGTCAACAAGTAATCCAGCCGCACGTCCCACGCTTCGCGCGGCACCGCGCCCACCAATTGGCAATCGAAAGCCACGCCCACCAGCAAGGGCCGGCCGCTCAGCGGATGACGGCGGCGAAAGGCCAGGGTGGCGTCGTAGAAGCCGCCGCCCTGCCCCATGCGATAACCGTCGCGGTCCACCGCGAGCAAGGGCACGAAGATCACGTCCAACCGCTCGGCGCGCAAGCGCTGTCCAGCGTATTCCAGGATGCGATAGCGCGGGTGCCGATACCAGCGATCGGCCGCGCCCAGCCGGGTAAACCACAGCCGGCGGCCGCGATGCGGAATCTGCGGCAGATAGACCTGCCCGTTACGCCACAGCGCGGCATTCAGCAACTCGGAAAGATCCAGCTCGGAACCGGCGGCCAGATAGCCGCCTATGCGCTTGCCGCGCTGCAACAGGCGCGAGGCGTGGCGCGCGATGGCGCGGGCGGCTGCGGCGCGATACACAGGCGGCAGGGCCATGCGGGCGCGACGAATCCGGCGCCTGAGCGCCTGCTTGTCGATGGAAGTCATTGCAGTGGTGGACGAGGTCATGGGGGGAGACCCCCGCGAGTGCCGTTCGGGCTAAATTCGCTTGTACCCTGTTTCCAGGAGGGGCCGCCTGCCAGACATTTCGGGCGCATCCGCAAGGGACGCGTCTCACCCATGTCTCACGCTGGCAGCCAAAAGCGAACGCATTGGTACAAAGGAATTGTGTGCCGTCACGAACACCGCAGGGGATAAACTGACCTGTAGTGCGCCGCCTTGTCAGAACAGCGGCTGTTGACTCTGGCGAAGCGCCTCGTCAGCGGCTTCGCTCATGCCGCGTATTTTACGCTGAAACGCCGCCATCTCCAAGCCTTCTCCCACTTTTGTTTTCAGCAGGTCATGGGCGATGTTCAGCGCGGCCATGATGGCGATCTTGTCGGCGTCCATCACCTTGCCATGCTGCTGGATGGTGGCGATCTTGCCTTCCAGCAAACGCACCGCCTCGCGCAGAGTTTCCTGCTCGCCTTCCGGGGTGCCGATGGTGAAATGGCGTCCCAGCAGTTCGATGTCGACCTGAACCACGTCGCTCATTGCTCATCCTCCGGCGCAGCCGGCAGGCGCGCCACCAGCGCGGCCACCCGGTTGCGGGTTTCATTGACGCGGAAATGCAGCTCGGCGTTTTCCTTCAGCGCTTCGGACAGCGCCTCGGCGAAACGGCCGTTCTGGGTTTCCAGCTCCCGAATGCGGCCAACCAGCGCCGCGACGCGGGATTCGAGATATTCCAGTTCATTGTCCATGGCGGCGAGGATAACGGGCCGCTAGTTGGCCGTCAAACCCAGCCGCTGCCGCGCCGTGTCCAGACGGGCGCACAGCGCGGCCGCGCCATCCACCATGCGCGGCCCCGGAATGCTGATGGCGTCGTCAGACAGCGCGAACAGCGCGCCGCCAGCCACCGCCGGCAAGGTTTTCCAGCGCTGCCACATCGCCAGCGCGGCGTTGTCCGTCGCGATGATGGCCTGTGGCTGCGCCGCCACGACCGAGGCCGTGGACACCTGCGGCGCCGGCAGCGACAGATCGGCGAACACATTGACGCCGCCGCAGGTGCGGATCAGCGCATCGATATAGCTCTTGCCGCTGACGGTGAAGATCGGCGCCTGGCTCAATTGATAGAACACCCGCACCGGGGCGCGGCCGCCATAGCGCTGCTGCAAGGCGGCCAGCCGCTGCCGGTATTGCAGCGCGGCGCGCGCGGCCGCGGCTTCGGTGCCGGCCAAGCGGCCCAGCTTGTCGATTTCCAGCGCCACATCGCCCGGTTGCAACGGATGGCTGATGAATACCGGCACGCCCAGCCGCTTGAGCCGCTCCAGTTCGCGCGGCGAACCGCCATCCTGCCACGCCACCACCAGATCAGGCTGCAGACGCAATACTGCCTCCAGGCTGAAACCGGTGAAGCTGCCCACCCGCGGCAGCCTCTTCGCGGCGGCGGGATGGTCGCTGTATTCGACTGTGGCCACCACCTTGTCGCCGGCGCCGGCCGCGAACAGCAACTCGGTGGCATGCGGCGCCAGGCTGACGATGCGCTGCGCCGGCTTGGCCAGCGCGACCGTCTGCCCCGAACCATCCTCGACGCTGACGGCCGCGCGCGCGGCGCTGGCCAGCAACAGGCCGGCCAGACAAAGCCATAGCCTCATGCCAGCCCGCCTTTCAGCGCCAGCGGCAAGCCGCAGGCCACCAGGGTGACCCTGTCGCAACGCGAAGCCACCAGCTGGTTGAGCCGACCCAATTCATCGACGAAACGGCGGGTTTCGGCATCCGCCGCCACCACGCCCCAGCCGACCTCATTGGACACCAGCAACGCCTCGCCCTTGAGGACACCCAGCTCCGCCAGCAGCGCGTCGCGCTCCACCACGTACTCGTTCTCGTCGAGACCGGCCGCGCCGAAGAAGCGCATCAGCCACATGCCCAGGCAATCAATCACCAGCAGGCCGCCCGCCGCATCATGCGCAGCAATGGCAGCCGCCAGCGCGCGGCCGCACTCGGCCACGGCCCAATGCGCGGGACGCTGGGCGCGATGCCGCTCCACCCGCCGCGCGAATTCGGGGTCCAGCACCTCGGCGGTGGCCAGATAACACACCGGCCCCGCGTGCTGGCGGGCCAGTTCTTCGGCATGGCGGCTCTTGCCGCTGCGGGCGCCGCCGGTGATCAGGTGAGGCATGGATGTCCCTTACTGGCTATAACGTACGCCGATGAAGGCTCCCAGCCCCCCGGTATTGTAACCATAGGTCGTTTCGTACTCGCGGTCGAACAGGTTGTCTACACGTGCGGTAGCGGTCCAGCTTTTGGCAAAACGATAATCGACATAGGCATTTGTCACGCCATAACCATGCAGCGTCACATTGGAAATGTTGTCATAGCGAACCGAGGCGACTTGCTGCTCCACACCGGCCGTCCAACGCCCCCAATCGCGGCTGGCAGTGAAATTGGCGCTCTGACGCGGACGGAAGGCCAGCCATTGGCCGGTCTGGTCGTCACGCGCATCCAATAAGGTGAGGTTGCCGCCCAAATCGAACGCTGCCAGCTTGGTTTGCCCCTCCAGACTCAGCCCGCGGATGGTGGCGCGGTTGACATTGAGCATGGTGCCGATGCCATTGCCCAGCGAGCCGTAAGAGATCAGATTGCTGACCTGGTTATGGAAGCCCGTCAGGCGGAAAGTGCTGCCCTGGTGACGATACTCAAGACCCAACTCCGTATTGATGGCGCTCTCCGGCTTCAAGTTCGGGTTGCCTTGATAGCCAAACGCCAATGGGTAATACAGTTCATTGAAGGTCGGCGCCTTGTAAGCCGTGCCATACCCCGCCCGCACCAACCATCCTTCGGCGAAACGGTAGCCGTAGTCCAGTTTGCCGGTGGTCTTGCCACCGAACTGGTCATCATGATCACGGCGCACGCTAGCCTGTAGCAGGCTATTGCCCATTTCCAGCTGATAAGTGGCAAACCCGGCATTCTGGGTACGCGTGGTCTTGGTATACGCGCTGCTGCTGCTCACCTTCTGGTCATTATGGGTCGCGCCCAGCGCGAACTTGCCCCAGGCGGTAGTCAGATCGTTCTGCCAAGTCCATTCGTTCAGGGTCGTCTGGTACAAGCTGTTGCGCTGGCCGCCGATCGCGTCAGCGAAGGTTTCCTGCTTGTCCTGGCTATGGCTGAAACGCAGGGTGCTGGTCCAGATGTCGGAGAACCGGTTGCGGGACTCCAGGCTCTGCCCCGTGAGGCGAGTATCGGTCCAATCCTGGCCTATCGGATTCTGGTCAAAATCAACGCGGGCAAAGGTCTGGAACAGACGCAGTGTCAAATCATGCCCCGGTGCCAGTGTTTGCGTCACACTGGCGCTGTAGCTATCGTTTCGGTAGCCGTCCTTATCCGGGTTATATGAATTTTGATTCAAAGCGTTGGTAGCGGAGAAACCATCGGACTGATCATGGCTCACTTGCAGGCTGTAAGCAGTATTGCCTGTCTTGCCATCTACGCCGGCCGTCAATTTGCCCGTGCCCCGGCTACCGGCTTCCACAGCGGCATTCACTCGCGGTTCGCCCTCGCCCTTGCGAGTAAAAATCTGGATCACGCCACCAATCGCATCGGCGCCGTACAAACTCGACGCGGGACCGCGCAGAATTTCAATATGGTCGATCTGGGCCAAGGGAATGTTCTGCATCGCCGTGGTGCCGGACGTCGCCGAGGAGATGCGGACGCCATCCACCAGCACTACGGTATGGTTGGAGTTGGTGCCGCGCATGAAGATGCTGCTGTTGGTTCCGGGACCGCCATTGGCGGTGATGCTGATCGCCGCCTGGCGAGACAGCACTTGCTGCAATGTTTGCGCGCCGCTTTGCTCGATCTCGTCGCGAGTGATGACCGTGGCGTCGGCCAAGGTTTTGGATAATGGCTGCGCGATACGGCTCGCCGTCACAATCACCGGGTCGCCGGCGAATTCCGGCACATCGGCGGCATGGGCCGCGCCGGCACAGGCCAGCGCCACGGCGAAGGCGCAAGTTTGGGGCTGAAACATGAAACACACTCCACGGATTGATAGCTTCCCGCAAGGGGACATCGTCAGAGTGCGAAGAGGACAAGAGAACGGGTCGCGGCGCAGCCGGAATCGTCTGTCGGATCGCCTCCCCGCGATACTCCAGTATTCCTCCGGCTTCCGGCCGGGGCTCTGCAGGCCGGTCTCCGGGCTGGGCCATGCCGGCGACGCGCCTTCCCATCCGATTGGACAGTGGCTTGCTGCGTCGCCTGGGCGCGTATCGCGCCAGGCCTTACCGTTGCGGGGGCAGCGCCGGCTTCACACCGGCTTCCCGTTTCACCCGCGCTCGCCCCAAAAAGGCTAAGCGCGGACACCTGCTAGGCGGCGATTATAACCCGCCGGGGTTTTGGCGGCACCGGCCAAGCGGTAATATGCTTAGAGTCCGGCGGCCAGCCATGCGCGCCGACAACATTCCATGATCATCCTTCCCTGCAGGCCAGAACATGAATCGTAGCAAACCCCTGGATCTTTCCGCCCGCAACGCCGCCCGCGCCCGCCAGGCCATCCTGACCAAGCCGCCAGGCAGCCTGGGGCAATTGGAGGAGCTGGCCTGCCGCTTTGCCGCCTGGCAAGGCCGCGCCCGGCCGGACGTCCTGCGCCCCGCCATCACCGTGTTCGCCGGCGACCACGGCGTCACCGCCGAGGGCGTGTCGGCCTTTCCCTCCGCCGTCACCACCGAGATGGTGCGCAACTTCGCCAATGGCGGCGCAGCCATCTGCGTGCTGGCGCGCGCGCTGGACGCGCGGCTGGAGGTGGTGGACGTAGGCGTGGCCGGCGATGTGTCGGCGCTGCCCATCGTCCATGCCAAGGTGCGCGCCGCCAGCCGCAACCTGGCCAAGGAATCGGCCATGAGCGCGCAGGAGGTGGAAGCTGCGCTGGAAGTTGGCCGCGCCGCGGCGCGCCGCGCGGTGGGCGAAGGCGCGAATTTGCTGATTGCCGGCGATATGGGCATCGGCAACACCACGGCGTCGGCCGCGCTGATCTGCCGGCTGACCGGCGCGTCGCCGGAACTGGTGGTAGGCCGCGGCACCGGCATCGACGACATCGGCCTGGCCAACAAGCTGCGGGTAGTGAAGACCGCGCTGGCGCGCGTGGCTTGGGAAAACCTCAGCGGCCAGGACACGCTGGCCGAGCTGGGCGGCCTGGAGATCGCCGCCATGGCCGGCTTCTACCTGGAAGGCGCCCATCTGGGCGCGCCGTCGCTGGTCGACGGCTTCATCGCGAGCGCCGCCGCGCTGTGCGCCAAGGCCATCGACCCCTCGCTGCACGACTGGCTGCTGGCCAGCCACCGCTCGGCGGAAGCCGGCCACGACCATGCGCTGGCGGCGCTGCAGCTGCAGCCGCTGGTAGATCTGGGCATGCGGCTGGGCGAAGGCTCCGGCGCGGCGGTCTGCGTGCCGCTGCTGCAGATGGCGGTGAAGCTGCACAACGAGATGGCCACTTTCGAGGAGGCCGGCATCAGCGGCAAGTCCGCATGAACCCCTACACCCTGACCCTGCTGCGCCATGGCGACATCGAACACGACGGGCGGCTGATCGGCCTGACCGACCTGCCGCTGACCGAGCTGGGCCAACGCCAGCTCGACGCCAGCTGGAGCCGCATCAGCAGCCTGGCGCCAGTCACCGCCATCGCCACCTCGCCGCTGCAGCGCTGCCGCGAGTTTGCCGTCAAGCATGCGCTATCCGGCTCGCTGGCGCTGAAGGTGGAGCCGCGCTTCGCCGAGATGGACTTCGGCGACTGGGACGGCCAGCCAGTGTCCGAGCTGGAACACAGCCACCCCGGCTGGGGCGCAGAACTGGCGGACGGCCGGCTCAGCCCGCCCGGCGGCGAAAGCTTCGAGCAGTTCCGCACCCGCGTGCTGGCCGGCCTGGCCGACTGGATGAGCGAGGCGCGCGGCAGCCATCGCCTGCTGGTGACGCACGGCGGCGTCATCACCGTGCTGATGGCGGAATTGCTGGGCACCGATTTCTCCGTGGCCAAGCTGATGACGGTGCAGCGCGGCGGTTTCGCCCAGCTGTCGATGCTGGAAGGCCACCCGGCCTACCTGCTGCGGCTGGAGTCCTCATGCGCGGACTGATTCTGGCGGTGCAGTTCCTGACCCGCTTGCCCACCCCGCAGTTGGCGGATTTCCGGCCGGAATGGCTGGCGGCCAGCGCGCGCTGGTTCCCTGCCGTCGGCTTGATCGTCGGCGCTTTGCTGCTGACGGCCCTGCAGCTGGGCGGCCTGGTCGATCCCTGGCTGGCGGCGCTGCTGGCGCTGCTGGTTTGGGTGGGCGTCACCGGCGGCCTGCATCTGGATGGCCTGGCCGATCTGGCCGACGCGCTGGGCGCAGCCCACCGCTCGCGCGAACGCTTCTTCGAAGTATTGAAAGACCCGCATCTGGGCAGCTTTGGCGTGCTGTCGCTGATCCTCGCCGTCGTCGCCAAGCTGGTGCTGCTGATGCTGATCGCCCGTCACAGCGGCATCGCTTGGGGGCTGCTGTTGATCCCGGCCTGGGCGCGCGGGTTCGCTGTGGCCTGGTCGGCCACCCTGCCAGCCATCGCGCCGGGCAGCGGCGAGCGCTTCGGCTGGCGCAAAGACTGGGCCGGTATGGGACTGAACCTGGCGGTCTTGCTGGCCTTGTCCGTCTGGCTGGCGCCGGCCTTGTTGCTGGCCCCGCTGGCCGGCCTGGCTTGGTGGGGCTTTCTCAAACGCCGGCTGGGCGGCATGACCGGCGATTGCCTGGGCGCGGGCGTGGAAATCTGCGAGATCGCGCTGCTGGGGCTGCTGCTGATCAGGCTGCCGTTTGCGTTCTGAGCGACAAGCAGCGCCGCCAAACAAAAACGCCACTCCAAGGAGTGGCGTTTGCTCATCCTCGCGGCAAGCGCGCTTACAGCTTGCCTTCCACCTTTTTGTTGCGCATCAGGCACAGCATGTCACAGGCGATGTGGGCGGCGGCCAGGGCGGTGATTTCGCTCTGGTCATAGCTCGGGGCGACTTCCACCACGTCCATGCCGACGATGTTCAGATCGCCCAGATTACGGATGATCTTCAGCGCCTGCGCGGTGCTCAGGCCGCCCGGCACCGGGGTGCCAGTACCCGGCGCCGCGGACGGGTCCAGACAGTCGATGTCGAAGGTCACGTAGACCGGCGCGTCGCCGATGGTCTTCTTGATCTCGGCGATGGTGGCATCCACGCCGTTGTCGTGCACCCACGGCGCGCCCAACACGTTCAGGCCCATGAAGTCGTCGTTCCAGGTGCGGATGCCGACCTGCACCGATTTCTTCGGATCGATCAGGCCTTCCTTCACCGCCTTGTAGAACATGGTGCCGTGGTTCAGGCTGTCCGGGCTGTCGTCAGGCCAGGTGTCGCAGTGGGCGTCGAAGTGCAGCAGCGCCAGCGGCTTGCCATACTTTTCGGCGTGCGCGATCAAGAGCGGGTAGGTGACGTAGTGGTCGCCGCCGAAAGTCAGCATCTTGGCGCCGGAGGCCAGGATGGTGCGGGCGTGCTCGATGATGGACGGCTTGATGGTCAGCGGGTTGTGCGCGTCGAACCAGCAATCGCCATAGTCGACCACGGCCAGATCGTCAAACGGGTCGAAACCCCACGGATACGGCTTCAGCTCGGCCAGCTGCACGCTGGCGGCGCGGATGGCCTGCGGGCCCATGCGCGCGCCGGAGCGGAAGGTTACGGACAGATCCAGCGGAATGCCGGACACCGCCACGTCTACGCCTTCCAGATTGCGGCTGTAGTTGCGGCGCATGAAGGACAGCACGCCGGCGTAGGTGTTTTCGATGGAGGAGCCGTACAGGCCCTGACGGCGAATGGCGCCGTCGCCGTAGATCATTTCATCACTCATGCCACTCTCCAGGCGAGAGTACGCCGCCAGCGGTCAATGTATTGATTCCGCATGATTTCGCGACGATTGCCGTCCATCTTGCACAGCCGACGGCTTAAGGCTGCCGCGCCCCGCGGCGCGGAAACCCGAAGTGTGCCGTGCCAGGACAATACGTTCAAGTGAAGACGCGGCGCGACGGTGAAAATTTGTCGCCGCCGCCACGGCGGCATTGCGGCTTCGACGGCGCATTCCGTCAGCCGCCCTGCTCCACCGCGTTCACGCGCCGCGCGAACTGGCGGCTGCGCCACCAGCGCCAGCGCAGCTTGACGTCATACCAGGCCGGCCGCAGCCCCAGCAGGAACAAGAACAGCGCCAGCGGCAAGGTGAAGCCGAAACCCAGATGCTTGAAACCCAGCGCGCCGACGACCCCGCCCACGAAGAACGACAGCAGGATCAGCGCGTAGACGCGGAATTTCTTGCGATTGGAGCGCACCGCCGCCACCCGCGGATTGGCCTGGCGGTTGTAGTAGCTCATCTTGGCCAGTTCGATGCCCAGGTCGGTGGCGATGCCGGTCATGTGGGTGCTGCGCAGCAGGCCGCCGGACAGCTTGGTGACGATGGTGTTGTGCATGCCCATGATGAAGCACAGCAGCATCACCGTCGGCGGCGTGAACAGGCCCTTGTGCAGCGACAGGCCGGCGCCCAGCAGGCCGAACACCAGCAGCAGCAACGCCTCTTCCATCATCGAGACGCCGTAGCCGCCGCGCAGCCGCTGCCGCCGCGCCCACAGGATCAGCCAGGTGCTGTGCATGGCGCCGCCGACAAAGCAACTCAGCATCACCAGTAGCGATAGGGCCAGCCGGATCTCGCCGGTGGCCCAGGCGTCGGCCATGCCGGAAACAATGCCGGAGATGTGCGAGGTGTAGCGATGCACCGCCAGGAAGCCGCCGGCGTTGATGGCGCCGGCGATGAAAGCCATCGCCCAGCCCAGCTGGCGCAATACCCTGTCGTTGAAACGGCCGTGGTCGAGCAGCCGCGTGATGTGGAAGTGTCGGGCCATAAGTGTGGGACAAAGAAAACGGCGACTTGTTGTCGCCGTCATCGATATTGCGCCGCAACACAAGGGGTTGGCAAGCCGCCGGATCAAACTTTGCGCACAAAGTCTGCCTGGCTCAGCAACCCTTCAGCGCGATGCCTGGGGTCAGCTTCTTCTGCAGCGCCTTCAGCTGTTCCGCCTGCGCCGCGTCCAGGTCCTTGAAGGTCAGCGTGGTCTGCTTGCTCGTCTGCTCCTTGGACTTGACCATCGCCTTGTCGTAACCCGCCGCCTTCAACCGCGCGACCAGCGTTTTGGCCGCGTCCTCCTTGCTGAACAGGCCCAGCGACAGATTGCCCTTGAACTCGTCGTTACTGACGATGTAATTGGTAAAACCCTTGTCTTTCAGCTCCGCCGACAGCGTCTTGGTTTCAGCCTGGGTAGCCAGCGGCGGATAATACACCCAGAAGCGGCCGGAACCCTTGCTTTCCTCCTTGCTGTCTTCCTGCAGCTGGCCGGGCTTCAGTTTCAGCTGCGGCACGCCGCCCTTCACTCGGGCCAACAGGCTGTCGCTCAGGCCGCCCCAGCTGTAGCAGGCCACAGCCTTGCCTTTGGCCGGCTCCGCCGCCTTTTCCGCTGGCTTGGCTGGCGGCTTGTCGGCCGGCCTGGACGCCTCAGGCTTCACGGCTGGCTTGGCTTGCGCCTTGGCCGCGCTGGCCATCGGCTTGGCCTCCGGCGCGGAAGCGGCCTTGACCACGGCGGCCACAGGGGCGCTCGCTTGCGCGGCGGAGGCATCGGGCTTCCAGCTTGGCGGCAACAGCTTCACTTGGCCAGGGCTCACTTCCTGGGCGTGCACGTCCAACGGCGGACGCTGTTTCAGCGTGCCGTACATCGCCACCACCAGGTTGAGCACCACCACCAGCGCCACAAACCACTTCATCACGAGTTCGCCACCTTGAGTAGACCCATCAATACCAGATTATCCACGATCTGCAACGGCGCCGCGAGCCACGGCGCGATGCGCGCCGCGTCGCCGCCGGTCAGAATCACCGTCGCCGGCTCGCGCCCGGTGCACTCGGCCAGCTTGCGCCGCTGCCCTTCTATCGCCCCCACCAAAGCCGCCATCGCGCCGCTGGCCAGCGCGTCCGGCGTGCCCTGCGGGAATGCCACCACTTCGCCGGCCTGCCGGTTCAGATTGGCGGTGCCTTGCGCCAGGCTGTGCAGCATCAGGCCATGGCCTGGCAGGATCAGCCCGCCCAGGTAGTCGCCCTCGGCCGTCAGCGTCTCCACCGTCAGCGCGGTACCGGCGCAGGCGACGATGACATCGCCGCGGCAGATCTCGCGCGCGGCCAATACAGCCAGCCAGCGGTCGGCGCCCTGCTCCGCGGTGTTGCGATAATGGTTACAGACCTCGCCGAAACGACGTTCCGAATGAACGCGATGCAGCGCGCATGGCACGGCCGCCGCCAGGCCGTCGGCCACTTCGCCGCGCGCCACCGACGACATCCAGGCGCCTTCCAGCGGCAAATCGCGCCAGGCGTCCGCCAGGCCAGCCAGCTCATGATGCTCGGCCGCGCCCTGGGCGACACAATCCGCACCCCGGTATACCGCCCATTTGACCCGGCTATTGCCGGCGTCTATCAGTAATTTCATCGGCGTTCCCTTAAACTGACTTCGCCGATATGGAAAGTCCGCAAGCCCTGCTCCGTCTCCAGCTGCAAGGCGCCGTTGTCCGCCACGCCGCAGGCGATGCCGTCCACCGGCTCGCCATGCGAGAAGCCCAGCCTCACCGCCGCGCCCTGATGGGCGGACAGCTGCCACCATTCTTCGCGCAGCGGCGCAAAGCCATGGCGGTCAAAATCCGTCAGCACCCGCTCCAGCTCATTGAGCAAGGCCGCCAACACGCGGTTGCGCTCAGGCGCGATGCCGGCCTGCTCCAGCGTGGCAATCGGCTGATCCACCTCGCCCGGATCGCCCACATTGACGCCGATGCCCACCACCACTGCGGCCGGCCCCAGCGCGTCGCCGGACAATTCAATCAGAATCCCGGCCAGCTTGCGGCCATCCAGCAGCACATCGTTAGGCCATTTCAACTGCACCGGCGCGCCCAGGCTGCGCAAGGCGCGCGCCAAGGCCACGCCCACCGCCAAAGACAAGCCGGCCAGCTCGGCCATGCCGCGATTGAAACGCCACAGCAGCGAGAACGTCAATCCCGCGCCCAGACGCGTCTGCCAGCGGCGACCCAAGCGGCCGCGGCCAGCCGTCTGCAATTCACAAGCCAACACCAAACCATGCAAGCCGCCATTGCCGGCGCGCGCCATCAACTGGCTATTGGTGGAGTCGGTCCGCTCCGCCACCGCCAGCGTGAAAGTCTCGGCCGCCGCCTCGTCCAAACCGGCGCGCACCGCCGCCACGTCCAGCCAGGCGAACGGTTGGGCCAGCTTGTACCCCTGGCCACGTACGCTGAACACCGTCAGCCCCAGTTCGCTCTCGATGGCGTGCACCGCCTGCCAGACCAGCGTGCGGGAACAGCCCAGCGCCTGGGCGATGTCCTCGCCGGAGTGGAAACGGCCGTCCGACAAGTGGCGCAGCACCGCGAAGGCGTGCTCGCTCACGCCTTGTCCTCGGCGGCGCGGATCTTGTTCAGCGTCTTGGTGGTGGAAGTATCGAACAGAAAAGGGATGGAATGCACCTGCCCGCCGCGCGCCAGCGTCTGTGCGCTGCCGACGATCTTGTCCACGCTCCAGTCGCCGCCCTTGACCAACACGTCGGGCTGGACCTGCTCGATCAACTCGGCCGGCGTATCGGCATCGAACCAAGTCACCAGGCTGACGCTCTCCAGCGCCGCCAGCACGGCCGCGCGGTCGTATTCGTTGTTGATCGGCCGGTCGTCGCCTTTGCCCAGTCGCTTCACAGAAGCATCGGTATTCAAGCCCAGCACCAGGCTGGCGCCCAGCGCGCGGGCTTGCGCCAGATAAGTGACGTGGCCGCGGTGCAGGATGTCGAAGCAGCCATTGGTGAACACCAAGGGGCGCGGCAGGGCCGCCAGCTTGTCAGCCAACTGCTCAAGCGGGCAAATCTTGTCTTCAAACGACGGCAGCGGATAAGTCATGCATGTCCTTGCGTAAAAGCCGGCCGGCGTCGCGGATTACCGCCCCATCAATCGCCTGGCCGCCAAACGGGTAAGTTGCGAAGCATACCACCGTAGCCGCTCCCGCCCAACACCCAGAAACGCCAACGCCCCGGCAGGGACTGTCGGGGCGAGTTGGGGCGGCGTTTCGCCGGCGCAAAGCACAAAGCCCAGCTCGGTTGAGCTGGGCTTTGTCTTATCGGGCGTCTGGCGGTGTCCTACTTTCACATGGCGAATGCCACACTATCATCGGCGCTAAGGCGTTTCACGATCCTGTTCGGGATGGGAAGGCGTGGGACCACCTCGCTAAGGCCACCAGACATAAACTGTCACAAACTGTAAGAAGCCTGAATCAGCAGGTTTTGCTGATTCTGAATATTCGGTATTTGATGCGTCTTCGCACACACTCTATCTCGCGCCTCGGTTACCCAAGTCACTCAAATGATAGGATCAAGCCTCACGAGCAATTAGTATCGGTTAGCTTCACGCCTCACAGCGCTTCCACACCCGACCTATCAACGTCCTGGTCTCGAACGACTCTTCAGGGAGGTCAAGCCTCCAGGGAAGTCTCATCTTCAGGCAAGTTTCCCGCTTAGATGCTTTCAGCGGTTATCTCTTCCGAACTTAGCTACCCGGCGATGCGACTGGCGTCACAACCGGTACACCAGAGGTTCGTCCACTCCGGTCCTCTCGTACTAGGAGCAGCCCCCGTCAAACTTCCAACGCCCACTGCAGATAGGGACCAAACTGTCTCACGACGTTTTGAACCCAGCTCACGTACCACTTTAAATGGCGAACAGCCATACCCTTGGGACCGGCTACAGCCCCAGGATGTGATGAGCCGACATCGAGGTGCCAAACACCGCCGTCGATGTGAACTCTTGGGCGGTATCAGCCTGTTATCCCCGGAGTACCTTTTATCCGTTGAGCGATGGCCCTTCCATTCAGAACCACCGGATCACTATGTCCTGCTTTCGCACCTGCTCGACTTGTCGGTCTCGCAGTTAAGCTACCTTTTGCCATTGCACTATCAGCACGATTTCCGACCGTACCTAGGTAACCTTCGAACTCCTCCGTTACACTTTGGGAGGAGACCGCCCCAGTCAAACTGCCTACCATGCACTGTCCCCAATCCGGATTACGGACCAAGGTTAGAACCTCAAAGGGGTCAGGGTGGTATTTCAAGGTCGGCTCCACCAGAACTAGCGTCCTGGCTTCAAAGCCTCCCACCTATCCTACACAAACCACTTCAAAGTCCAATGCAAAGCTACAGTAAAGGTTCACGGGGTCTTTCCGTCTAGCAGCGGGGAGATTGCATCTTCACAAACACTTCAACTTCGCTGAGTCTCAGGAGGAGACAGTGTGGCCATCGTTACGCCATTCGTGCGGGTCGGAACTTACCCGACAAGGAATTTCGCTACCTTAGGACCGTTATAGTTACGGCCGCCGTTTACCGGGGCTTCGATCAAGAGCTTGCACCCCATCACTTAACCTTCCGGCACCGGGCAGGCGTCACACCGTATACGTCCACTTTCGTGTTGGCACAGTGCTGTGTTTTTGTTAAACAGTCGCAGCCACCGATTCTCTGCGACCTCTCAAAGCTTCAGACGCGAAGTCCTACACTCTAAGAGGCATACCTTCTCCCGAAGTTACGGTATCAATTTGCCGAGTTCCTTCTCCTGAGTTCTCTCAAGCGCCTTAGAATTCTCATCCTGCCCACCTGTGTCGGTTTGCGGTACGGTTCTTGTGTAGCTGAAGCTTAGTGGCTTTTCCTGGAAGCGTGGTATCAGTCACTTCAGGTCCGTAGACCCTCGTCATCACGTCTCGGTGTTATAGAAGGGCGGATTTGCCTACCCCTCACACCTACCGGCTTAAACAGACTATTCCAACAGTCTGCTGACCTAACCTTCTCCGTCCCCACATCGCACTACACAAAAGTACGGGAATTTTAACCCGTTTCCCATCGACTACGCTTTTCAGCCTCGCCTTAGGGGCCGACTCACCCTACGCCGATGAACGTTGCGTAGGAAACCTTGGGCTTTCGGCGAGCGGGCTTTTCACCCGCTTTATCGCTACTCATGTCAGCATTCGCACTTCTGATATCTCCAGCATCCCTTACGAGACACCTTCACAGACCTACAGAACGCTCCCCTACCACGCACAGTAAACTGTGCATCCGCAGCTTCGGTTATCAGTTTGAGCCCCGTTACATCTTCCGCGCAGGACGACTCGACCAGTGAGCTATTACGCTTTCTTTAAATGATGGCTGCTTCTAAGCCAACATCCTGGCTGTCTAGGCCTTCCCACTTCGTTTACCACTTAACTGATCATTTGGGACCTTAGCTGGCGGTCTGGGTTGTTTCCCTCTTGACGATGGACGTTAGCACCCACCGTCTGTCTCCCATGCT
>NZ_JAUCGU010000032.1:0-41131 GCF_059916625.1 Chromobacterium sp. CCUG 76385 | reverse complement strand
CCGCTTTAAACGAGGCGCAGCCTGCAACGGCGGAGCCATCCCCGGCGTCAGCCCATGACGAAGCGGAAACTATCGTCGAAGCGGCCGCGATCGAGACGCCGGCTGAGCCCGTCGCCGCTGCGGAAACACCAGACGACCAGGCCGCTGTCCCGGCCGCCGGGGTCGTGTTGAGCGACGCGCCGCCGCCTGTGGTGGAGCCGTTCCCGGCGTCAGCCAACGACGTAGCGCAATCTGGGCTCCAGCCTGACGAGATCGAGACGCCGAAGGAGATTGTCGCGCCGGCGGAGGCGCCAGTAGAACCTGTCGAGACGGAAGAGGCCGTCAGCCAAGGTAAAGCGCCTTCCGCGCTGCGTCGGCTGTTCGATACGCTGAGAGGCCAATGATGGCGGCCGGCATCGATCCCAACCTGATTTTGCCGCCGCATCAGGACTTCAATGCGCTGAGCGAAGAGGCTATCGCTTTCATCACGACGCAAGCCGGCAACGCCTGGACTGACGTCAACCCATCCGAGCCCGGCGTCACGTTGCTGGAGAGCGCCTTGTCCGGCCTGACCGACTTGGGCTACCGATTGGATCATGAGATAGCCGACTTGCTCGCGCCCGCAGGCGTGGAGACCGATTGGCGACCATTGCCGGCCATCGATCAAGCGCTGTCGTGCGGCCCGGTGAGTTTGGAAGACCTGCAAAAGGCCTTGGCTGACCATCCGCTTCTCAACGCCGCGCGCCTGCAGCCCGCGCCGGGCGGCTACTCGCTGTGGCTGATCCCGGCGCGGGTGCTGTCGCAGGCCGAAGCGATGGAGGCAAAGCAAGCCGCCTGGCGCCGTTTTCATGGCTCGCGCCCTCTGGGCATGGTGTTGCAGGACATCCACCTGCTCGAAGCGAGCAAGCTCAAACTGTATCCCGAACTGGAGCTGGCCGAGGGCGCCGCGGTCGAGGCTACCTTGGCGGCCCTGGTGCGCAGCTGGATAACGGCGTTGACCGCACCGCCTGTGTATGTGAGCGCGGCCGATTGCCTCGCCGCCGGGCAAAGCGGTGATACCGTGTTCGACGGCCCCTTGCTGAGGCAAGGCGTGCCGCAGCGGCAAGCCTCGCCGCCGACGCAGGTTTTGGCCAGCCGCCTGATCGATTTGGCGCTGGCGGTTCCCGGCGTCGCCAAGGTGAACAGCCTGTTGCTGGATGCCAGCGACGGCGACCGCAATCAAGGCGATTGGGCGTGGACCGTGCCGGACAACACCTTCGTCAGCCTGGATGTCGACACGCTGTTGAGCTGGTGGGCCGGGCAGTTCAGTTTGAAATTGCAAAGCTACGATCCTTTGCATCGCAAGGGGCAGCGCTTGCGCGTCAATTTGGACGAACTCAAGGCTCTACTAGCCCCATCGACGTCCGGGCCGGACAGCCAGACCGCCTTGCCGGCGCCGTTCGGACGTTATCGCCGGTTATCGGACTTTCCCGCGTTTTCGCAAAGTCTGCCGCCGGTGTTCGGCATCAGCGCCAGCGGTTTAAACCCGGAGGCGCCGCCGGAAGAACAGGCGCCGCCCTTACAGCTGCAAGCCTACCTCTTGTTGCTGGAACAGCTGCAATCCGACCAGGCGGCGCAATTGGAGAATATTCGGCGCCTGTTGGAATTGCCGGCGGGCGACTGGATAGGCCGGTTGGCTGGCTTGTTTGCGCGCATGCAGGGCAGCGCGGCGCTGTCCGACGCCGACGTTGACCAGTTTTGGGAAACGGTGCGCCGCTTGCCCCCCAGCACCCTGCGGCAAGCGGCGCAACCGCTGCCCTTGGCCGAACGCTTGCTGTCGCCGGATGATCTGGCTGCCTATAGGCAAGCAGGCGGCGAGCCGGCGCTGGAAGGCGTGTTGAGCGATCGTTGGCTGGACCGCACGTTGCGCAGGCTGGGGCACTTGGCGGCGCGATTCGGCGAGACCTTGCCGGATGCGGCGCTGCTGCGGTACCGCGGCGTGTTCGGCCATTACAGCGCGCAGTTGTTGACCGGCCGCCGCGCGCCGGCGCTGGACGCGGACACGCTGACCGGAAAGCTGGCGCGTCTGAAGCAAGTACTGGACCTGGCGGGCTTTCTGCTGGATTTCGTTCGCCTGTCCGGCAGCCGCGGCCAGGGTGCGGACTTGACTGTCTCCCTCTATAGCCGCAGCGGGCTGGAGCTGCGCGTGGCTGCTCGATTGGGCATGGCCTTGGATGACGAGGCCTTGTCGCTGGGCAATCGAGAGGGCTTGTATCTGGTCGAGGGCGCATTGCTGGGCGGCGCGACGCCGAGCCAAGCCAGCAGCGTGTTCTGGATTTTGCCGGCCTATGGCAGCCGGCTGGGCGATCCAAGTTTCCGCCGGCTGGTCGAGCAGACGATCAGCGAAGAAACCCCCTTGCATTTGACGCCCTGGGTGTGCTGGCTGGGCGCGGACGATCTCAACCGGATGGAAACGCTGCACCGCCATTGGCGCGCCAAATGGCGGGAGATGGGCGGGCCGGACGCGCCGTCGCCCGACACGCCGTCATCGGGCGTCGACCCCGCTACGCCGGGCGCCTGGTCGCGCCGCCAGCGGCTGGCGGATTGCGCCGAGGCCTTGCGGCAAGCGTTGTCTCAAACCGCTTTCCCGCTGGGCGACAAGGCGGCCTGGCAAAGCCATGTCGCGGTCAGCCAGCTGAACGCCAACTTCACTGTCGGCTATCCGCAAGTGCCGCAACGGCGCGCGGTCGCTTTCGGCGGCCGCATCGGCGACTCCAGCAAGCCTTACGTAGTGGCCTTCACCCCGGCTCTTCCCCTGAATGACTGACAAGGATTTTCCATGACATCAAATCTCAAGCGCGACGAGTTGAAGAAAAAATTCGCCGACAACCAGATTCCCACTGGCAACGACTTCGCCCAATTGATCGACGCCGCGCTGATCGGCAAGGACGACGGCCTGCGCTTCGACCCGCTGAGCCAGCAGCTGCAAATCGCCGCGCCGCTGGATGTGCAGGCGCCGGCCCAGTTTGACGGCGCATTGAGCGTCGGCGGGGACGCTACTCTGAACGGCGCGCTGGCCGTGAAGAAAACAGCCACTTTGAGCGACACCTTGAAAGTGGCCGGTGCGGCCAGTTTCGCAGGCGGCCTCTCCGCGCAAAACGGCTTGGTCGGCGACACGCTGCGCCTGAGCGGCGGCATGCAGGTGGGCGAAGCCGTTCAAATTGCCGGCGACGCCACGCTGGGAGGGGGGCTGGACGTGGCTGGCCCAGCCGGCTTCCATGGCGGCCTCGCCATCGAAAACGGGCTGGCTGTCGACAGCCTGTCCGCCCGGCATGGCCTGCAAGTGGGCGCCAACGCCGCGATCGCCGGCGACGCTAGCCTGGGCGGCGCGCTGAATGTGGCTGGCCTCGCCGCCTTCCAAGGCGCGGCCAGCATCCAGAAAGATCTGGCGCTGGGCGGACAGGCAACGCTGGCGCAAGGCCTGAAGCTGTGCCAGGACGCCCAGATCGGCGGAGCCGCCGCCATCGCCAAGGGCCTGGACGTGGGCGGCGTCGCCAGCTTCCAGAGCGGCCTGACCGCCGCCGGCCTGGCGGAATTCGACAGCCAGCACGGCAAAGTCAACATCCTGGCGCCGCAAGGCCTGGAGGTGCGCCAGGACAGCCAGCTCAACACGCTGGGCGTGAGCGGCGACGCCAATCTCAAGGCCAATCTGAGCGTGGCCGACAAGATCACCGGCCACAGCCTGCACCTGCACGGCGACGCCAAACTGGAAGGCGACGCCAAGTTCGACGGCGGCCTGCTAGTCGGCGGCGCCAGCCAGCTGCAGGGGCCGGCCAATCTGGCGCAGAGCCTGAGCGTGGCGCAGGGCGCCGCCATCGGCCAGACGCTGAGCGCCGGCGGCCTCGCCAGCTTCAACGGCGGCGCCGCGGTGAAAGGCGGCCTCGCCAGCGACACGCTACAGGTGCTGGGCGACAGCCATCTGCAAGGCGAGGCGCGCCTGGAGCGCGGACTGACCGTGTCCGGTCCCACGGCGCTGAACGACAGCTTGCACGTGGCTGGCGCCGTCCAGATCGGCGGCGACGCCGCCTTGGGCGGCTTCCTCGATGTGGCTGGCCCGGCCCGCCTCAACGGCGGCATCCGCATTGAAAACGGCATTCAGGCCAGCGCGCCGGATGGCCAGGATGCGTTGATCGTCGCGCGCATGCTGCATATCGACGACGGCGCGCCGCAGGCGACGCCTGCGCTCAAGGTGGACGGCGCCGGCGACACCGCGCTGTACGGCAATCTGCAAATCGGCGGCGCGTTGGCGCTGTCCGGCAATGCCGCCTTGAGCGACAACCTGCATGTTGCGGGAGGCATGCAAGTGGGCGACGGCGCGCAAATCGCCGGCGATCTGACCTTAGGCGGCTTCCTCGATGTGGCTGGCCCGGCCAGCCTGAATGGCGGCGCGGCGATCAGCGGCGGGCTGTCGCTCGACAGCCTGCATCTGGCCCGCGGCATGCAAGTGGCCGAGACCGCGCAGATCGCCGGCGATGCCACCCTGGGCGGCTTCCTCGACGTGGCCGGCCCGGCCCGTCTGAACGGCGGCGCGGCGATCAGCGGCGGGCTGTCGCTCGACAGCCTGCATCTGGCCCGCGGCATGCAGGTGGCCGAGACCGCGCAAATCGCCGGCGACGCCACGCTGGGCGGCTTCCTCGACGTGGCCGGCCCGGCCCGTCTCAACGACACTCTGGCCGTGGGCGGCGACGCCTCGCTGGACGGCGGCCTCAAGATCAGCCAGCGCAATCAGGAGAAAGCGCCGTTGGAAATCATCGACCCCCATCAAAATTGCACCCCGCTGCTGGTCAGCGCCAGCGGCAATGTCGGCGTCAACACCGCCGCCCCCGCCGCCCAGCTGCACGTGGTGGCCCATCCGCAGCGCGAGGCGCTGCGCCTGATGCGGCAGCAAGACGACGGCGCGCTGCAAGCCGCCGTTACCGTCAACGCCCAGGGCCAGCTGGCCGTCGGCCGCGACAGCGCCCGCGCGGCGCTGGACGTCGCCGGCGACGCCATTGTCGACGGCCATCACAAAGTGACGCAGGATCTGGACGTGGACGGCCAGGCCGTCTTGGCTGACGCCCGCGTCGAAAACACCCTGGCTGTGGCCGGCGACACCGCGCTCAAGGGCCAGCTGGCGGTGGATGGCGCGGCTTTGTTCGGCAACGGCCAGACCACCCACGGCCCGGCCACCTTCCATCATGAAGCCGACCTCAAAAGCAGCCTGACCGTAGCCGGCCCGGCCGCGCTGCAGGGCGATGTCGACATCAAGAAAACCCTGCGCGTGCGCGACACGCTGGCGGTGGACGGCGCGACGCAGCTGAACGACGCGCTGGATGTGGCCAAGGATGGCCGCATCCAGGGCGCGCTGGAAGTGAAGAAGTCGCTGAAAGTAGCCGACCGCAGCGAGCTGGCCGGCGGCGTCACCGCCTTCGGCCTGGCCGACCTCAAGGGCGGCCTCGCGCTGGCCCAGGGCGAAATGGTGCACACCATCTCCGCCGACCCCTATCTGGGCGAAGACGACGCCAATGACAAGACGCTGGCCACCCAGCGCGCGGTCAAGGCCTATGTCGACACCTACGCCTCCCCGTTCGGCCGCGGCGGCCGCAGCTGGAGCATCCGCACCCAGGAAGAATTCGACCGCGTGTTCGGCGACGGCAGCGGCGAGGTCCGCATCGCCGACAACAGCACCATCATCCTGCTGCCGCCGCGCGAATGCGGCCACAGCCACCCCTACACCCGCCTGGACGGCAGCCGCATCGAGGCCGGCGGCGACGAGTGGCAGGCCATCGCCAGCTATGTGCTGCGCAATCCGGTGCGTCTGGGCAGCGGCGTCAGCATCGTCGGCTTCAACGAGGACGCGGTGCGCGTGGTCAAGGCCGACGCTGGCTGCCGCTTCCTGATCGAGGGCGGCCCGCGCCGCCCGGTCAGCCAGATCCTGCTGCAGGGCTTCACCTTCGACGGCGGCGGCCTGCCCTTCAACGGCCACGGCGGCGCGGTCTCGCTCAACCACGCCCGCGACATCCAGATCCGCGCCCGCCTGATCGGCCACGTGGCGCGCGGCAAC
The DNA here is from genome assembly GCF_059916625.1 of Chromobacterium sp. CCUG 76385. Classification (NCBI taxonomy): domain Bacteria; kingdom Pseudomonadati; phylum Pseudomonadota; class Betaproteobacteria; order Neisseriales; family Chromobacteriaceae; genus Chromobacterium; species Chromobacterium sp. CCUG 76385. The sequence continues at coordinate 35,070 of NZ_JAUCGU010000032.1, read as the reverse complement.
GGCGGCGCGCTGTTCGGCCAAGACAGCCGCCGCGTGCTGGCCGACAACGTCCACGCCTGCTTCGCCAGCAGCGATGCGCCGCGCCAGCGCCTCAGCTACGGCGGCGCCGCCTACGGCCTGGTGGACAGCGACATCGTCGCCAGCCGCTGCTACGCCGACGTGGGCGGCGCGGTGGCGCTGTGCCCGGATAGCCGCGCCCGCGCGCATGGCTGCCAAGCGCTGTACGGCGGCGCGGCCTACAACTGCGAGCGGCTGACGCTGACCGCGCGCTACTGCACCGCCCACTACCAGGGCGGCGGCGCTTACGGCTGCAATGACCTCACCGCCAGCGGCTACTGGACCGGCAACTACAGCTCGCAATTCGGCAACCGCAACATCGCCGCCTACACCGGCAACCGCCAGTGGAGCCTGTGGCGCGGCGACTTCATCGAGCGTCGCATCCAGCCCGGCTGGCATTGCCACGATCTGTAAGGCCTTCTTCGGCGGCCCCTTCCCGGCCGCCCCGACCCGCTTTTCCCTTTCCGGAGTTTCTCCATGACCAGCTACATCAAATGCTCGCGCCTCAACGGCCTGGTAATCGACGATACCCTGTACCCCGAAGCCGGCGAGCTGATCCAGCCCAATCTATTCTGGGTGGCGGTGGAGCCCAACGCCCAGGGAGGCGGCGACTGGCAGCGCCGCCATCCCACCGACGTGGTGGCCTTCGCGCCGCTGCCGGCCTTCGCCGACACCGACCCCCGGCCGGTGGCGTCCGCCCGCCAGGGCAGCTTCCAGCACCAGGCCGACAGCGCCGCGCCGCTGCTCAAGCAGCTGGACCGCCTGGACCAGGACACCCTGATGCGCGCGCGCCTGGCGCAATGGTGCATAAGCCAGCCAGAGGGGAGCGAAGCCGCCTTCGTCGCCATCGGCCTCGGCCAGCCGTCCTCGCCGCGCTACCAAGCCTATCTGCAGACCCTGTCCACCCTGAAACGCGAACACGGCCTGTAAACCCATGCACACACTGATCGTCGACAGGATGACCGTGGACGCGCGCCTGCCGCGCGCCGACAACGCCCTCATCGACCGCCTCCAGCGCGCCTTGCAGCGCTGGAGCGACGCCAGCCGGCTGGGCGCGGACGACAATCTGGTCGCCCGCGTGCTGCCGGCGCTGACGCTAGACCTGGGCCGGCTGAACGAAGACCGGCTGCTGGACGAGCTGGGGCCGCGGCTGGACCAGGCGCTGGCCGACGCGCTGGCGCGCCAACTGCCGCCGCCGCCGCAAGGCAGCCGCCGCGAAGAGCTGGCGCGCTGGCTGCAGCATGGCGCGCCGCTGTGGTCCCAGCCCACTCTGGGCGCCACCGCGCTGGGCGCGCTGCTGTACAGCGAATTGCGCAAGCGCGACGGCGCGGCCTGGCTCTGCCCCTTGCTGGCGCGGCAGGCCGCGCGCGCGCGCCTGTTGCGCCTGCCGGCGCCCTTGCTGAGCGCCATCCTGGACTGGCTGGAAGACAGCCAACCGGAACCGGCGGCGCGCGAAGCGGCCGAGCCGGCGCAGCGGCTGGCGCGCTTGCTCGACATCTGGGACGACGCGCTGCCGCGCAGCGGCGGCGAGCGCGCCCATTGGCGCGCGCTGCTGGCGCTGATCAAACAGGGCCTGGCGCAAACCGAGGCCGACGACGGCTGGCTGGACCAGCTCGGCGCCGCGCTGTCGCAAAACGGCGCGCCGCCGGGCCTGGGCCAGTTGTTGAGCCAGCTGCCGCGCCGCAGCCGGCTGCCGCTGCAGCCGGACAGCCCGCGCGCGCGCGAAGCGGTGCGCGCGCTGCGCGCCGCAGAAGACTGGCCAGCGCCGCGCCAGCTGGCGCAGCGGCTCGCCCAGGCGCTGTCCCACTGGCCGCGCCTGGCCGCCTGGCTGCGCCAGCTGCGCGAGGCCGAGCAAACGCTGGAGCCGGCGGCGCTGGACGCCGCCCTGCTGCTCTGGCTGGCCGACGCGCAAAGGCTGCTACCGCCGCAAGGTTCTCGCTGGCCGCAACGCAGCGGCGACGCCATCCACAGGCTGCGCCTGGCGCTGCGCGATCTGCCGGCCGACGCCGCCGCACCCCTGGGCCATGCCCTGCGCCAGCGGCTGGAACAGGCCGCGCAGGGCCAGCTGGACCCGCGCGCGCTGTGCGATCTGGCGGCCTTGCCGCGCTTTCTCGCCAGCCCGGCGCTGCCGGCGCGGCTGGCCGACCAGATCGAGCGCTTCCTCGCCGCCTCCGCCCCAAATCTGGCCTGGCGGCGCAAGCTCAGCCGCCAGCTGCGGCTATGGAGCGAGGGCAAGAGCGTGGCGGCGGACTACGCCTGGGAAAACGACTGCCGCGAATTGCTGGCCGGCTGGCGGACCCGGCTGCAAGCGCTGCCGCCCTCGCCCATGCGCGACGCCGCCCTGGCCTGCAGCCAGCCTGCCGCCGCCGACCGCAAGCGGCTGGCCGCCGCGCTGTACGCCTTGGAAAAACTCCTTCCCGCGCTGCTGGACGCCCACCCGCAGCTGCAGGCCTCGCCGCATCTGGCGGCCCAGCTCAAACGCCGCCGCCTCAAGCTGTGGCGCGGCGCCGCGGCCGCCTGGCAGCCGCTGGCCGACACCCTGGCCGCGCAAAGCGTCGGCTTGGCCGGCATTCCCGGCCTATGGCCGGACTTGCTGGCTTTGCCGGAAGACGAGCTGGAGGCGCGGCTGCGCCAGCAGCGCGACCCGGCCCTGCTGCGGCTGTGGCAGGCATCCCGCGCCGCGCGCCGGCCGCTGCGCGGCGAAGAACGCCGCCAATGGGAGCGCGCCGCCGCCAGCCTGCAGCAACTGCTGGACGGGCAAAACCTGGACGAAGACAGCCGCTTCTGGGCCGACGACGCCGGCCTGGCCCTGCTGTGGCCCTTCCTGCCCGAGCTGTTCCGCCGCTGCGGCTGGCTGGACGACGGCCAGCGCTGGCGCGACGAGCACAGCCAGCGCAAGGCCTGGCGCGCGCTGGCCGGCCTCATGGGCCGGGACGAGGACCAGGAGCAGGGCTACACCGCCCGTGTGCTGCTGGGCCTGGAGATAGACGAGCCGCTGGCCGACGCGCCGGAGCTGTCCGACGCCGAGCGCGGCCATCTGGAAGAGGCGGTTTCCGCCATCGAGCAAGCCTGGGCCGCCGCGCTGCCGGCCATGCCGCTGCGCGACGGCATCGCCCCGCTGTTCCTGCGCCGCGCCGGCATCTGGCGGCTGAGCCAGGCCGGCTGGCAGCTGACGGCGCAAGACGCCGCCCAGGACGTGCTGCTGGCGAGGCTGCCCTGGTCGCTGGGCGTGGTGATGCTGCCCTGGCTGGACGGCCTGCTCACCGTCAACTGGCCGCGCCCGGCCATCCCGGCCGCGCCGCCCGAACTCACCGCCCCCGCCGATCCCGCCCACCCGGACCAGGAGCAAGATGATGCGTGAGCTCGACTGGGGTTTCTCCCCCGCCGCGCTGCTGGACGCCGCGCTGGCGATGATCGAACACGGCGACGAAGCCGAATGGGCCGCCGCCTGCCGCGCCGCGCTGGACGCCGTCCAAGCGCCGCGGCCCTTGGCCCGGCTGGGCCTGCCGCCGCGGGACGCCGCCGCGCTGGCGCTGGCCCTGACGCTGGAAGCCGGCCACCGGGCGGCAGAGACGCTATGCGGAGAGCGCGGCCTGAGCCTGCCGGTGCTAGCCCAGCTCCTCAGCCCGGACGCCGCCGACTATCCGGCCGCGCTGGCGGCATTGGCCGACGGCGTCTTGCTGCGCCGCCGCCTGCTGCTGGCCGGCCCCGGCCAGGACTGGGCGAGGCTGCGGCTCAGCCCGCAACTGTTGCAGCAGCTGGCCGCCGGCGCCGGCCAGGCGCATGACCTGAACCGCCTGCTGCAAAGGCTGGCCGCCCCGGCCGCGCCGCTGCCGCGCGGCGATTTCCCAACAGGCGGCGGCTGGCAGCTCACCGGCGCGCCGGGCAGCGGCCGCAAGAGCGCGCTGCTGGCCGCCGCCGGCAACACCCCGGTCTACCTGCTCAATAGCGAGCGTTTTTACCAGTTCGACGCGCCGGAAGAACTGCTGGCCGACCTGCTCAGCTTCGTCGATCTCAACCACGGCTGGCTGGTTTGGCCGGACGAGGACAAGCTGGCGCGGCAAAGCAGCCTGCTGCCGCTGCTGGAAGCCTGGCTGGCCGGCCACCCCGGCCGCGCGCTGATTAGGCTGGCGGAAACGCCGGAGCAGGCGCCGCCGGCGCTGGCCGTCAACTGCGCGCTGGGCTTGCCGACCGAGCGGGAAGCGGCAAGGCTGTGGCGCGCCATGCTGCCGCCAGACGGCATCGCCCCGGCGGATCTGGCCGCGCTGGCGCGGCAGTTTCCGCTCTTGCCCGGCGACATGCGCCGCGTCGCCTCCGCCTCGCTGGTGGGTAACGCCACGCCGGACGCCGCCGCCCTGGTCCGCGCCTGCCTGGCCCACCAGCCGGCCAGCCTGGGCGCGCTGGCGCGGCGGGTGGAACCGCGCGCGCGCCTGGCCGACATGGAGCTGGCCGAGGCCGAGCGCGAGGCGCTGGCGGAACTGAGCCTGCGCTACCAAAGCCGCCACCTGCTGCGAGCTGAAGGCCTGACCCAGGGCAGCGGCCTCACCGCGCTGTTCTGGGGCCCGCCCGGCACCGGCAAGACGCTGGCCGCCCACGCGCTGGCGGCGGAGCTGGCGCTGCCCTTGTACCAGGTCAACCTGGCCCAGCTCAGCAGCAAGTGGATAGGCGAAACCGAAAAACACCTGGCCACCTTGTTCGACGCCGCCGAGCGCCAGCCCTGCCTGCTGTTTTTCGACGAGGCCGACGCGGTGTTCGGCAAGCGCAGCGAGGTGAAAGACAGCCACGACCGCAACGCCAACCTGTCGGTCAGCTACCTGCTGCAAAGGCTGGACGACAGCAGCGCGCTGGCGGTGCTGGCCAGCAACTTCAAGCAGAACCTGGACCCGGCCTTCCTGCGCCGCTTCGCCCTCACCGTGGAATTCAGCGCCCCGGACGCCTTGCGCCGCCTCTGCCTGTGGCGCCGCCACGCGGATCGCCTGGCGCTGCCCGACGCCGCGCTGGCGGCCTTGGCCGACAGCTTCGAGCTGAGCCCGGCGCAAATCGCCAACATCGCGCTGGGCGCGCGCCTGGCCGGCCTGGCTCGGCCGCAATCCAGCCCGGCGCAGCGGCTGGCCCACGCGCTGGCGCGCGAGTACGACAAGACCAACCAGCGCTACCCGATGGCGCAAAGGATAGAAACCTGGCTGCAAGGAGCCCAGCATGTATAACAGCAACTTCGCCCTGCTCACCCAGGCGCTGACCCGGCTGCTGCGCGAACGGGTCTTCGCCAGCCTGCCCCAGGTGCAGATCAGCACCGAGGTGCCGGACGCGGACTTCCGCCAGAAGCTGGGCAACGACCCGGTGCTCAACCTCTACCTCACCGGCGTGCGCCAGGACCTCAGCCGCCGCCTGAGCGACCCAGGCCGGGTTCAGCGCGGCGCCGACAACCAGAACGGCACCCCGGACCCGTATCCGCGCATCATGGCGCTGAGCTACATGCTCACCGCCTGGAGCCGCGCCGGCGCCGACCACGCGCTGGTGGAGCAAGACCTGCTCTACCGCGCGCTGGCCGGCATGACTGCATTCCCGGACTTACCGGACGAGTTGGCCCAGGCGGCGCAGCTGGACACCCACGGCTACCCGGTGCAGCTGGACATGCTGCACGAGCGCGACGGAGGAATCCGCAGCGGCGATTACTGGCAGGCGCTGGGCACCCCGCCGCGCCCGCTGTTGGAGCTCACCGCCTTGATTCCCATCCCGGAAGGCAGCCCGGACCCGCTGCCGCTGATCCAGGGCATGGACTACGACGCCCACCCAAGCTGGGACCCGGCCGCCCCCGCCCCAGCCGCGCTGCGGCCGCAAATCAGCGGCACCGTCACCGCCCCCTTCCCGCCCAACCAGCTGCAGCTGCAGTTCCGCGGCATGGAAACCGGCACCCGCAGCGCCTGGATCCGCCCGTCGGCAGATGGACATTTTGCGCTGTCGGGGCTGCCGGACGACGACTACATGATCCGGCTGACGCCGGACGACCTCAGCCGCGGCAAACGGTGGTGGGGGGTGGTGGGGGTGGGTTCGGCGGAGCCTGTGGAGTTGGTAGTGGTCTACAAGTAGCGGGGCCGGATCGGGCAAGGGGGATCGCGGTAAACGTCGGGCTTCATTTCAATCAGCCCAACCTACGGGCCTGGGGGGTAGCACATGTTTGAACAAGGCGGTAGATGTCATGAGGGTAGTTTGGAGGGAAGTGGAGTGGATGAGGAGGGTAGCGGAAGAGAAATGGGGTAAACGGGGGAACATATAAGGGAGGGAGGCAGCCGATCGGAAGGCTGATAGCACGGGTAGGGCTACTTCGGTGGAGTGAGATAGGTAGATAACAGAGGCTTTGATAGAAGGGAATCAAGATGTATGCAAAACAAAGTAAAGCAGGGTCAGCCATATCAATATACGACGAGGTGAAGAGGAGTGACGCGTGGTCGATGGTGGGGTGGGCAGCAGCAGCACCAGGGGAGGGGGACTGTGCGACGACCCGATTTGCGTGGCATTTATTCCCGCATGTGGAAAACGTTAACGTAAATCAGGAGCTTCATTACGAGGGTCGGGAAGATATGGGAGCGAAGGAACAGCATACGTTGATTGGCATGACCAGAGGCGAGCTACATAATGAGATAGTGATGGGATTGTTAAGATGGAATAGGGAGGAAGACCCGCCGGTTGACGGCAAAAGGATAGCGACTCGCAGTTCATACCACCAGAAGACGTATGTGGACGGAATGTATGTCCCTAACTCGAGTCAGTATCGGAGATTTGCGTTCAGGGCCAAGTTGTTTACGGAAGGAGGGCCGGTCTTCAAGGCTATTCATTATTTTAACGTGGTGGATTAGAGGATGGTCGCCCGAGCCTATGGAAGGCCGCACGCTTTCACAATCTCAAAATCGTAGCGGCCGGGGAGAGCAAACTATGTGTGAACCGCGGAAGTGGGATGTTTTAGTGGTTGGGGAGCCCTCGGTATATGAGGGACGACGCGGCAGATACAAATGATGGACCGGGAGGCCTTCACGGGGGGCGGGTGAAAGCGGGCACAGGAGCACGGCAGTACGGTGCAATCGTAGGGTGCGACACCCGGCATCAAACTCCATCACGCAAAACCTCACCCGCCGGGCGTCGCACCGCTCCCATGCAACACGAAAATCGGCGCGATGCCCGGCGGCTGGGTGGGCCGCATCGATTCGAGCGAAGCCGGGTATCGCCCCCTCCGGTCCTGGCAAGCTGGTCAAGAAGTACGGCTAATGATAGCAGGCTAAGGGGGGGCGCGCGCAGGTTACGAGTGGTCTCACAGATATATGATGCCAATCACCATAATAACAGTAGAGTAGAGGGTAGTCATAATAGAGCAGTAACACGAATAACGTTGGTAAGGAAAGAAGGATTAGCCATATGTATTACCAAGAAAGTACGGATAAGAAACCGAAGTTCGTTCCGGTGGCTACGATTAAGAGTGGTGATAAAAACAATTATTATTTTTTCCACGGCACACGGGCGGAAAATATAGATGGGATATCAGCCACAGGGCTAGACCCGGCTTGGGGTGGATCGGGGAAAGGAGCAGTTATATATGAAAAGAAGGTTCATGACGATGCAAAAGGGCGTATAAAATTCGGAGTAGATCCAAATGTAGCGATGAAATATGCGTTGGCACCGGCGGATCCAGAGCAGATGGGTAAACAGCCTCTAGAGCTCGGAGTTTTGCTGATGATACGGGTAAATAAATTTGAATTATGGAATAGTTGGGATTATCGCGGCAAGGGGATTAAAGGGTGGCAAATGGGGCAGAAGAACGTGTCGGGTCCGAATTGGGCGGTTGAAAACGGCGGAGAAGCCTTCGACTACGCAAAGGATAACGCCAACGATGGTATTGAGAGATTTTTGTTCAATCAGGACCTTGGCCAAGTGAAGGGTGCAGTCGCGCAGTTAAAAAAAGAAGACCAAGATAAGGATGTTCAGGCGGCAACTTTCCCCCAAAAGAATAATGTTAGAGCAGTCGAGACTAATAAAGCAGTGAGCAAGGAGGATATAAAAGTAGTAGGTTTCGGAGTCCCTGCTACATACAAAATGAAGGATGAAGAAGTTCAAGGAATAATGAATAAGTTCCAACAGGAGAAGGTAAAAATGCAACTACCATCTCCTGATAACCCCCAGGAGATTTGGACTACTTTTTAGAGGACTCTCCATTCTGGCCCTACACGAAGGATGGTTCCACGGTAGGACGATGCAACCGTAGCTCTAACGCAGCATCGAATTCGGTGAAATGCCCGGCTATTGAATTGGTCACATGGATGCCGCGGTAGCCGAGGATCGCCCCCTACGGCCCTGAAAACAGTGGTGAAGGTGGATATTCTGAAGCCTTTTGTGGTGGATTACAAGTAGGACGATGCTGTTTGCCAGAGTGCATGGTGGTAGATGTTTGACTTCATTTTACTCATCCCAATCTACGGTTTTGATTCTTGGTTTCAGAGGCCATGCGTACGGTGTGCTCACGGACTTTTGGGGGAAATTTGGCAAATTTGTTCAGGGCTCCATTCTCCCAGATGAGGAATCACCCGCGAGAGAAATGGTGATTCAGATAAAGAACAAAACAGGAAAGAATAACGGAATGGAAAAATATAGAGTGAGTCAGCCGAAAGAGATAAAAAAAGTGCTTAGCATCTCAAAATTGAATGTTGTAGGGGAGAAACATACTGTTTCCGATGGAAGGCGCGGCGAGGAAATCCAAGCGCTCGAAGCGATAGGGATACCGGCTGAAAGGTACTGGCGTGAGGCGGACTTTGTGACGAAAGCGAAGGGTGTAATCAATACTGAACGATATGGAGACCCGACAGATATCAGAATAGAGCAGTGGTGGGGATTCATTAAAGAGGATTTGAAGAGTATCGAACAGGTAGCGACCGGGGTTCTGAGAGCACAGGTGGTATGGGTCGTTTTAGCGACAAGTCTTCAAAAGAAAATCAAGGGATTGATCGCTGAAGTTAAGCGTGAAGTTGAGTTATGTAAAAATCGAAAGGGAGGATTGGTTAAAGAAGTGCAAGCTGCAGCGGACGAGATTTTGAATATTATATTGCCTTCGGTGTGGGAATTACTAGACGAAGCGGAAAAATACAAATCAGTCGGGGACGCGCTGGCTGCTAAAGTAATGAATTTACTTATCAACGATGGACGTTGTGAGTCCGCGCTAACACTAGTCATGGGGAGGAAGCCTAGGGATCAGTTATCGTCGGAAACAGTGAGACGTGAACGGTCGAAGCAAATGCACCTGGCTGCGGAGGAAGACAAAGACCGAATCGGAGTATGGAAAATCGGGAATCAACATGTGCAAGATATTCGTGAAATGGAAAAAGATCAATCTATTCAGGCAGGCAGTTATAATTTAGTTAATGAGGCATTATTTAATACACTGTTCGAGAGAAAAAAGAAAGGAAATGAAAAGAAGGGGATGAACTGTGAGTGTAATATATTTTAGAAATCGGCATGGTCGTAAGGGACGTAAAGTAGAAGGGACAAAACTGGACGAGACAGAAAATGAAGTTAAAATAATCAGACTAGGAGGCCGGGTATCTCACCCTACGCCTCCTCTCCACCAAATCGCATAAGACGCCAGGCCTTATCTGTCCTCTCGGGTATGCCACAGCCGCAGCATGTAGAGGATGTCGCCCTGGATCTCGTAGCGCAGCTCGTATGGCCCCACCAGTAGGCGGCGCACTTCGCGCGGCTCGAAATCGAATAGCTGTTCGCCCAGGTGTGGGTTTTTCAGCAAGGTGGCGATCGGCGCCGCCGTCAGCCATTGCACGGTCCGGGCCGCGGCCTGGCGGTTGACCGAGGCGAGGCATTCATATAGCCGCACCAGGTCGGACAGCGCCTGGCAGGTCCACTGCACCTCCATCAGCGCGGCGCCGGCAGGGTGCCCAGGCCTGCACCGCTTGCTGGCTGATGACCTGGCCGGCGTCGACGTCGGCCAAGGCTTCGCGGGTGAGGCGGTCGCGCTCTTCTTCCTGCGCGACCCAGGCGGACAGCGCCTGTTTGATGATCCAGCCGCGCGAGCGCTCCATCCGCTCCGCCATTTGATCGATCTTGTCGGCGAGGGGGCTGTGACTACGCGGATATCGAGGGAAGGCATGGCCGTCTCCTGCTTGTTGAGTGAAGGGCGCGCGCCGCGTGCGAGTCGACTTGAATTACTTTCAATCAAATTTAATCACTCAAGCCATGGGCAAACCGGTAGACGCTCCAGCCCCGCGTCGAGCAATGTCGATGGCGGCATGCCCGGATGGACGGTCCGGTCTTTCACAGACGGTGGAGGGGGCCGCGCCCGGCGGCGGCGGCAGGCCATAGAATGGCAGAAATGCCAATTTGATTAATTTCCATGAAAAATTGCTGCCCATCATTTTTCTCCTACGTGGCCGCCGAACGGCTGACCACGGCGGAACGCGCCGCCGTGCGGCTGCTGCTGCGCAATGGGCTGGCGCGCGAGTATTTTCCCGGCTGCTATGAGCAGGTTTAGGAAAAATCAGGCTTTTGTCATAACATGGATTATCCATGTCGTTATTTGAAACAATTTAAACTAAATGGCATGATGTTCTGGCTGAAAACCGGCTGTCCGGACGCGCCAGCCAGCCCACATTCCACCGGAAGCCCCGCCATGGAACTATCGGTCTATATCCACTGCATCGGCGACGAAGCCGCCGCCCGTCAATTCGGCGTCGCCCTGCGCACCGCCAGCAGCTGGCGGCGGATGGAGCGCGCGCCCAGCCCGCAGCAGGCGCTGAAAATCGTCGAGCTGAGCCTGGGCCAGGTGGACTGGAAAGGCATTTACGCGCCTTACGCCCGCCACCGGCTGCGCCGCGCCGGCAAATTGACCCTGCCGCCGGCGCGCGAGCTGCAAGGTTAAACCGCCAAACCGTCTTCCTCTCACTTCGCGGGCGGCCGCCCGCGCCTGACTTGTCCCTGCCGCCATGACCACCGCCCTCATCTTGCCGGCCGATGCGCATCCCTTGCGCCTAAGCCATGCCCCCGCCGCGCCGGATCTGACGCCGGAAGCGCTGCTGCCGCCGCCCGCGTCCAGCGTCGACGCCCATATTCCCACCCAAGCCTATGAGGACGCGCCCTTATGGCGCGAAGACCTGTCCGCTTTGCCGCCGGCCCTGCCCAATCAGGCCGCCAGCAGCCTGACCGCGGCCAGGCTGCTGCTGGCGTTCTTGCTGGACGGCGCAGCCGGCGACGAGGCGCCGCTAACCGTGCATCTGCCCGGCAGCCACGACGGCGACTTCGCCTGGCAGCTGTGGTGCAATCTGCTGGATCTGGCAGGCGAGATGGGCTTGCCGCCGCTGGTTTTCCGGCTCTATCACGCGCTGCCACAATTGGCGGAACACCCGCCCGTCACCCGGTTGCTGGCCGATGGCGTATGGGAGCTGGCCGATGGCGACCCCGCGCCGCAGCCCGGCCGCCATGCCGCCTTGATCGCCCATGGCCATTACAGCCGCCGGCCGGCGCGCGTGGCCTGGTGCCATTACGGTGCGGCCTGGCGCGCCAGCGTGGCGGTGTGCGACGACGGGCCGCGCTGGCGGCTGGAGCCGGCGGACGCGGCTTCCGGGGCTATTGTTGCGCTGGAGGTGGGAGGCGCGTTGCAGGCAGACGCTCCCGCGCCGCTCTTCGCCGCCGCGGACGAACAAACCCTGGCGGCGCGGCAACAAGGACGCGCCGATGTCGGCGTGACGGCGCTGCCGATCACCTTGTTCCAACATGCCGACGCGCTGGCAGACGCGCATCCGGACGGGCTGCTGCTGTATTTGGCCGACCAGGCCCACGGCAGCCGGCTGCCGACCGCGCTCCCCTCCGCGCTGGACCCTATCCTGCCTTTGAACGCCGAAGCGCTGGCCCGCCGCTGGCCGGCCTTGCATCTGCGACTGAACCGCGAGGAAAACGCGCTGTTGCTATGCGGCGTGCTGCAACCGGGGCATAGCCCATGGCCGCTGGTGCGCCAAGCCATGCCGGAGGAGGCGTGCGACGCGCTGGACGGCGACGCAGAACCCAGCCTGGACGCGCTGGCGCGCTTTGGCCACAACCCGCGCTGGCTGGCGCGCCACTTCGATTCCCTGCCCGATGCCACGGCGGCGCTGCGCCCCGCATGGGGAGACGCGCTGGCACGCGTTTGGTCGCGTAGCCTGAGCGGCGCTGGCTATCACTTTGATCTAGGCTGCCTGGCGATGCGGCTGGGGCATTACGGCGCGGCGCGCGCGGCCTTTTTGGACGCTTTGCGCCACGACGCGCCGGCAGGCCCGGCGCTGCACAATCTGGCACTGCTGGAAATGCTGGTGGGCGACGCGGCGCTGGCCGCCGATGTGCTGGCCACTTTGGAAGAGGTAGAGCCCAACCATCCCAAGACCCGCAAGCTGCGCCGCCGTTTCGACGCCTGGCGCGCCAAGTTGCCAGCGGAAAAGGCGTCAGCAGACGGCCTGTGCTTGTCTCCACTCTGTTTGCATCATGCGCGTGAACTGGCTTGGGCTTGCCGCCGGCCGCATGATATGGCGCTGACGCGGCTGCCCGACCTATCCGACGTTGAAGCGGCCTCCGCCTGGATCGCGGCTGAAGAAGCCGATCCCAACAGCCGGCTGCTGGCCATTTTGCATCCCGATGCAGGCTTGCTGGGCTTCTTCGCGCTGCGCGACGAGGATAGCGGCGAGCGCAACTTGTGCGTGTTGGTCGCCCCGGAGTGGCGCGAGCGCGGTATCGCGCGCCAGGCGCTGGCTTTGCTGGATGGCGCATACCGCACCGAGGTGTGGGCCGGCAACCGCCGTTCACTGCGTCTTCTTTCCGCGGCCTGACTCCTCTACACCGGGCGTGGGCCGCCTTGTGCTTTGCGCCTGCGCTCTTTGCCATAATGTCTGCGCCACCCAAGCCCTGGCTCCAGGGCGAAACTCCGCTTCACACACCCATCCCATTTTCCGGTTTGTTCGCCCGCATCGGGTTTGGGTGGCGCCCGCCCTCTCTGAATGGATATCCACATGCCTGACAATGCCAATTCTCTTACCCGCAGCATGCTCAAGACGAGTTTTCTGGCAGGAAAAAAACCTACCGCCGCCGATTTCGCCAACGTGTTCGACGCAACGCTGAACAAAGCAGACGATCACATCGGCGCGTCCAGCCTGGACGGGTTGTCTGTGGCCATTTCGCTGGGAAATAACGATAAGGACACCGTCAGCATTCCCGGTAATCTATCCATCGGCGGCGCCTTGCAACTGGCTGTCGGCCCTTCCGTCAGCGGCGTCGTCAATCAAGACATCAATCTGGCCAATCATCCGGAACAACTGCTGGTGACCGCCAGCGCGGTCAGCCAATTCGTCAGCAATGCCGCGTTGGGTTTGACCTTGCGGGCGCAGGCGCGCGCGGTGTTAACCAACCCGGCAAGCCTGAGCGGCGTGCCGCCGGCAGTGGACGGCGTGGCGCTGCAAGCTGGAGACAAGGTTCTGGCCACGAGGCAAGGCGGCAGCAGCGGCGTGGATAGCCACCCTGACAATGTGCTGTGGGTGGTGCAGACAGGCGCTTGGACCCGCGCGCCGGAACTGGACGGCAATCCGTACTACGAACTGGAGCGCGGCACGGCTGTGATGGCGACAGACGGCGGCGTTTACGGCGGCACGCTGTGGGTCATGGACGGCGATCCAGCCAAACCAAGCTGGACCTATCGCACTGACCTGGACTATCTGCGCGCCGGCAATGGCTTGGCCAAGCAAGGCCTGAATCTAAACTTGAAACTGGCGCCAAACAGCGGACTGCAGGCCGACAGCACCGGCCTGGCGGTAGATCCAGGCAACGGCATCACGATTAATAGCAACGGCGTATCGGTGGTGGCCGGCAATGGCCTGGACGCCAGCGGCGGCGCTGTCAATGTGAAGCTGGCCGCCAACAGCGGCCTGTCTGTGGACGCCTCCGGTTTGAAGGTTGCGCCCGGCGCCGGTCTGGCCGCCGATGGCGCGGGCGTCAAGGTCGTCGCCGGCAATGGCCTGGATGCCAGCGGCAGCGCCGTCAATGTGAAGCTGGCCGCCAACAGCGGCCTGTCTGTGGACGCCTCCGGTTTGAAGGTTGCGCCCGGCGCTGGTCTGGCCGCCGATGGCGCTGGCGTCAAGGTCGTCGCCGGCAACGGCCTGGACGCCAGCGGCAGCGCCGTCAATGTGAAACTGGCCGCCAACAGCGGCCTGTCTGTGGACGCCGCCGGTCTGAAAGTCAATGCCATGTCTCCATTGGCGTTCAGCTCCGGCGCCCTGGGCCTGAACTACGCACAGTTGGACGCCAACTATTTAAGCCAGCGCATCGTCTTCGTGGCGGAAGCCGCCACGCCGGACTTGACGCTGCAAGCGGTGCAAGCCGCACTCAACGCCGGCGCGATCTTGGTCGCAACGTATAAGGCGGCTTGATATGGCGTTATATCGACTTTCACCTGGCGGACCGCAGGTCTTGAACTATTCATTCTGGCGCGCCTCGTCCTCCGGCGCGGCGCAGCCCATCACCGGCTTGTACGCCATGCGGGCTGGGCATGCGCAGCCTCTGCTTAAGCGGATCAGCCTGATGAAGAACAGCACATATCAGAATGATGAAGCCGACAACTTGATGAAAATGTTGTCCACTCGCCTGCGCCTTGGCTATCAGCTGTTTTCTGACATTACGCCCAGTGGGCTATCGGCTGGTCTGGCAGGGAGCCAAATCTTGCTGATTCCTGAGCTGGAAACCGGATCCATGTTCGCCGATTTGCCGGTCGAGAGTCAGACCCTCTTGAAGCGCTTTGTCAACGATGGCGGCCACACACTGCTGTTTTACTGCAGCGCGTCGGAAACCAGCTCCATCGGTCTACTCAATTTGTTCGGGTTAAACGTGTCGATTGGACCGGATGCAGGAAGCAAGACGCTGAACAAGGTTTCTTCGCCGCAAATTCCAAACCTACCCGCTACGCTGCCGGCGACTTTAATCGGACAGGATGCCACCAATGCTTTGATTTGTCCGCCCTCGAGCGGCGCGCAGCCGTTATACGTAGATGCAAGCAATAATCCTGTCGTGGTCAGCTTCCCCTATGGCAACGGCCGGATCAGCTATCTGGGCTGGGACTGGTACGGCGATACTGTAACCGCGCAGCAAGCCGATTGGGAACATGTGTTGCAAGGACTGCTCAATGTCTGAGCGCAGCAATCCTCCTTCTTCGCCAGCGTTACGAGCGGATGAGCGCTGGCGAGGCATAGAACAAAGATTGGCCACGACAGAAACCACCCTGGTCGAAGTAGTGCGTCAACGTGATGCGCAGCAAAAAGCGCTGGACGAACTGAATGCCACGTTGCATGACCTGCGCGATTTGCTGGAGGCGTGGGAGGCTACCCGCGGTGCTTTTAACCTGCTGCGAGCGCTTGGTCATGTGGCACGTTGGATATTCACTGTAGGCGTCGCGATGGCTGCGGTCTGGCTATGGTTGAAGGCTAGCCTCAAGTAGCGCCTTCCCCTCTCATTTCCTCTCCGGAACATCTTCCTGATGGATCCGACTCTCGCTTCCTACTCTCAATGAGGCACTCATGTTGTCATTGCTCTTGACCCGTCTACGGCCCATAGGCCGTATCTGGCTGGCGTTGCATCCGCTGCGCCGAGACCTGGCAAGCGATTGCGCGCGCCTACTGCTGCTAGCCGTCGTTGGAGGTGTGAGCCTACTGGCGCTCAACCGCCTATCCTGGTCCGGCACGCCGGGCGATCTGCTATCGGCGCTGGCCTTCGTGCTGGCGGCGATGGTGCTGCTCAGCCATGTGCTGCGCCGTATCCTGTTTCCCCGGGTGCAGCTGGGCCTGTTGCTGGCCTCGGCCCAGCGCGAGCCGCTGGCTTCGGCCATCGTGTTCGCCGCGGTGGTCGTGTTCAAGGCCTGCCTGCTGCTGGCCTTCGTGCTGTTGTTCACCTCCCCCGGCCACGCCGCTTCCCTGCCCGGCGGCCTGCCTGACAACGCCTATCGCAATCTGCCCATCGTCATCGGCGAACAACAGGCGCTGTGGCCGGACCATCCGGCGCCTTCGGTGCTGGCGGCGCAGGTGGAACAGGAAACCTGTCCGGGGCTGAAATCGAAATCCTGCTGGTCCGAGCGGGCGGAATTGAAAACGCCGCGTGAACGCGGCGTGGGCCTGGGGCAAGTGACGCGCACCGCGCGCTTCGACACTCTGAGCGACCTGAAGCACCAGCACAGCCGCCTGCTGGCCGGCTGGTCCTGGACCCACCCCTACGACGCCCGGCTGCAGGCGCGGGCGCTGGTACTGCAAGACAAGCGCTGCTATGACCCGGTGCGCGGCGCGGCCGACAAGACCGAACGGCTGGCGATGGCGCTCAACTGCTACAACGCCGGACCCGGCATGCTAGCCATCAGCCGCAGCCGCTGCGCCGCCCAGGACGGCTGCGACCCGTCGCGCTGGTTCGGCAACGTCGAGAAGGCCGATGGCCCCAGCCGCAAGGCGGGCTACGGCCAACGTTCGTTCTACGGCATCAGCCGCGAGTATGTGAGCAACATCATGCTGAAGCGGCGCGGCCGCTATCGCTTCCTGGATGCGACGGCCCGCTCATGAACCAACTCTTCCTGGCGCTGACCTGCCTGCTGCTGGCCTTTTTGTTCGGCTTCCAAACCGGAGAGCAACGCGCCCAACGCCAAGCGGAACAACGACAGCTGAGCGAGCAGCGGCAATGGCAAACCCGGCTGGCCGGCCTGGCCCAGCAACAAAAGTGGCTGCAGCTGCAGCACGACAAACACGTCCAATCCCTGGAGCGCAATCTTGAAGCCTATCGCCAGCATTACCGCCAGCGCATTGTGTTGCCTGCTGCTTGGCGCCTGCAGCACGACGCCGCGGCCCGCCTGTCCGCCTCTGCCCAGCCCGCCACCGGAGCTGCTGATCGCCCCCTTGCCACTGATGACCTTGCCGCCCTCGATACCGTCAGCCACAACTACGCCCGCTGCCAGCAGTGGCGCGAAGCGCTGATAGGCTGGCAAGATTGGTATGCACTGGCAAGCCATGCAGCTAACGTTTCGGGAAGTCAGGAACCGATTTCGGGAAGTCAGGAACCATGATTCGAGAATGCAGGAACCATGATTCGAGAATGCAGGAACCAAGGCATCGTGAATTCAGGAACCAAAACCGTCTTCAACGCCTTATGCAACAAGGCATCCAGATTTCTTAACACGCGCGCGCGTTAACTTTTTAACTATAAATAACAGTAGCGAACGTTGAATCCAACCATAAGATGGATAAACCATAAAAATCGTCTATAAGAAGCGCAAGCGACCCGCTTTGCCAGCAAGCTATCAAGCCCTGTTTCAACAACCACGCGCAAAACCACGTTTTTGCTCAGTTCGTTCAGCCAGGATAGCTAACACTTTCCAAACCACGAAACCACTAAACGGTGAAAATAGGTTCCTGTAATCACGAAGTGTGTACGAGCTAGACACCCACAGTGTGAGTCTCACGGATTCAAGGTTGTACCAAACGCTGGGTAAGCTCATCCATGGTTACAGTGTGTTTCTTGGGAACACAGCTTACTGAGTCATCAGCGTTTAGCTGATAACGGTAGCCCGGTAACGCATCATCGGCGATGCTTTGCTTCAACTGATGCTTGAACTTCTTCAATGGACTCAGAGAGCCTGTTTTTTTCCAAAGCGTCTCCAAACTGATCTGCCACTTGCTTTGCCGGCCAACATGCTTACGAGCGATTTCGTACAGGCGACGCTCTAACGGTTTATTCAAACGAAAATAGGCCTCATCTATACTCAACACTTCGAAAGAAGCTAAAGCACGCCACAACCATTCCGACAAGGTCACTTCCACCGCGCTCATGCGTCCGCTACTTTCGGCAGAAATGATCTGGGCGGATTCGATCAAGCCAAAAATATGGGTAATTTCTCGATCCCCAGTACGAATATTGGTTCGGATCGTCGTGCCCCGCAAACGCGTCAACGCATCCTTCAAACCCTTGTAGCCATTCCTGCTGGTATCTCGGTTAGTGCTGACCAAAAAGTCATGGGCGACAAAACGAACGGTACGGCTGATCTCAACGCCTGCGTTACGCGCAGCCGTCACCTGGCTGGCCAGAAAGATCAGCACATCCTTGTCCAGCATCGTGGCTCGGCCAAAAGCAGACGGTGCCACTTCCACATAACGGCGTGCATCCGGACTCTCCCAGCGGAAAATATTGCGATCCGTTTTAGTCGACAGACTAAAAAAGGGCGCATCCATCGTTGCCACATCATCTTTAAAGGTGTAATCGACAAAATCCGCGACAAAGAAGTCACGCTGCGGATTTTTGATCGGCGCGATGCTGCTTTCCGAACGCCGTTGCTTAGCCTTCTGACTGATGGCCTGTAACTGAGTCAGCAACGGGTTCTGTTCCGGCTGCTCGTCTTCCTGCACAAACAGATCCGACATCGTCTTACTCCTGTAGCAAGTTGCTACACTTCATGGCTCAACAACTGGCGGACAAACTGCTCCAATTGAACGATTTCCTCATCGTTTAATACTCCAGCTTTGAGCTTCAACATCACATGTTTGTCATCACGCGACATCGATCCCACTTGTTGTCCTCCACGAGCCAGTTTCCAAGCTTGTCTCTGCGATGGCAAAGGGCGGCTAACATCCTGCTGTTGCAATTGGCGGTTAATGAAGCCGACCATCTTTCCCTGTTCCAATGAACCCTGCTCCAACAAGGACCAGGCAAGATCCAAGGCGACATCCAACTCTGGACTGGCTGGCGTCTGTTCCAACAGCCGCTTCAGCTCGCTGGCGGCGGAACGCGACAGCAAGCGTGGTTCCAGATCCAGTTTGGCCCGCAAACGTTCCGGCAAGGCCTCGAACGCGAAATAACGATACATGTCCTCGCGATTGAGTCCGAGCGACTCGGCTAACTTTTTCTTTGACGGAAACAGGTTTTCAATGCGCCTCAAGGCTAGGCCAATTTCATAGTCTGCCAGATCCTGGCGATCAATGTTCTCAGCCAGCGCAAATACCGCCAGATCAGCATCTTCCGAAGGCACGACAATGGCTTCAATACTGGTCTTACCCAGCAGTTCATGAGCCCGCAAACGTCGCTCCCCGGCAATCAACTGATAGCGGCCTTCATATTTTCGTACGGTAACGGGTTGTAGCAGGCCAGTCTCCGCGATCGAGGATGCCAACGCATTTAGCTCCTGCAGGGGGAAGCTGCGCCGCGGTTGATAGGGGTTTGGATCAATCAGGTCTAAATCAAGCCGCACATGCTGGCGGCCTTCGTCGAATTCCGTTTCCTGCGGCGATTCGCGGTGTCGCAGATTATTCTCGGCCAATTTCTTGGCCAACATTGCTTTAAGATTCTTCGCCATTGATTTCTACATCTTCTTCTAATTGAGACGTGGCTTGCAGTTGCAGCTGTTCCGCCAATAAATGCGCCAGCGCGCGGAACTCGCGCGTGACCTTGGCACTGCGGTCCATGTTATGCAAACTGGTTTGCGCCATTGCCGCCTGGTTGACCCGGGTACTGGTGGGAATACGGATAGGGAGCAGTTTGCCAATCTGTTCCCGCGCGGCAGCTTCGATCAAGCGGCAAACCGTCTGCCGCTCGTCATGCTTCACCAATAAAGCGCCCAGCAGTTCCAGCTGCGGATTGATGCGGCGGATGCGGTTTACATGGCGTAGCAGATCGGTCATACCATACATGCCATACTGCGAGCCGGATTCAATTGGTATGATCACATGAGTGGACGCGGCCAAGGCGTTGCTAGTCAGCAGTTTCAGGCTTGGTGGACAATCGATCAGAATGACGTCGTATAGTCCCATCAACGGCGCCAACTTTTGTCTGAGTTCTTCAGATGGCCGTGGCGTATCATCCTTTAACTCATCCTCGGCCTTGCCGAGTTGAAGAGAGCCGTAGATTAATCCAACACCTGGAATATGGTTGTCCTCGTAGATGGCCGCCGGCAGCTTTTCCACTTCCGACAACAACAACTCAGCGCATGTGATAGGTACTTCGCTAGGATGTTTCTTGCCAAGATGCAAACTGGCGTTGGCTTGCGGATCCATGTCCACCACCAAGACGTTGAGGCCGCTACGAGCAAATTCCGCCGCCAGGTTGATGACCGTGGTGGTTTTGCCGCAGCCCCCTTTATGGTTTGCGACTGCAATGACTTTGGTCATATCGTTGTCCAATACCGTGTTCGATAGGATGTATTTTCGTGTAAGATACGCCGAGAAAAAAGGAAAGTCCAGACAAGTGTAGCAACTTGCTACACTGTTGCAGTTCCGCTTCCGTCCTACACGGGAAAGTCCAACCTCCCCCCCCCGGTTACCCTTTCATCGCAATCGATCGGAAACACCGCTGTATGGAAACGTCTCTCTAACGCATACGGTGTGGGCGTTTTCTCCCGATAATGGCGTTTCGTTAGTTGAATATCTCAAGATTCAATCGATATCTGTTATTAAGCAAGATTTTTAATCTTGAAAGATGTCAATTTAAATTATGGACAGCTTGCTGCAACAGTTCCTTCAACTGCCAAAAGAACAACGCCAAAACTATCTACACCTGTTAAATCAACAAGTTCACCGAGAAAATGCCCTGCATATCTTGCTCACCCTGCCTGAACAAATCAGCTGGCTATTAGCCAAAGAAAAGCAGGATTGGGTCCAACTGAAATTTCTTGAGCAGAAAAGTGAGCAACGCCTTGCATTGCTATTACGCTTGTTGAACTTTCGTAAAATCACGCCTGAGCCACTGAAAACGTTTCCAACCAGCACCTTATCCCCAACGCCTTTAGAAAGCTTGGAGATACGGTCTTGGAAAAGCGATATTTTCAGCTTGGAGTTGCCACTATTTGCGTTAAGTGGTCAGGATATTACTGGAATATGGCAGTGGCAAAATCGTGGCGGTAGCCGTCAGCTTTGCATACGGGTGAAAGATCCCGCTTTAGGCCGCGCGACGATATATGACCGGGAATTATTGATCTATTTTTGTTCTCAGCTATGCCAACATCAATCTCAAGGATCTTCACTGACAAACCGACTGCGTTTCAGCATCGCTGGATTCTTGCGCGATACCGGCAGAGACCAGGGAGGGCGGGGCTACCGTGCGGTGGAGAAGAGTCTTCAGCGCTTATGCAATACAGAATTTGATTATTGCCAGGAGGGCCTGCTGGAGCTCAAACAACCGCTATTGGCAAGCTGGGTCAAACTCTCATATTCCGGAGAACAGCGGATAGAAGTCGAACTGCCGTCCTGGCTGCTGGACGCGGTACAGCGGCGCCAAGTACTCAGCTTGCATCCTGAATATCTGCAACTGAGAAAACCGTTGGCTAAGCGCCTTTATGAAATGGCTCGCAAACATTGTGGGCGGCAACGGGAGTGGCGCATAGGCATCGACGCCTTGCATCTGAAAAGCGGCAGCCAGTCCAGCCGGCGCGAGTTTCGACGCATGTTGAAAACCGTGCTGGCGGAAAGCCCATTGCCGGGATACCAACTGCTATGGGATGCCATCAGAGATCAGTTGCAAGTCATGAATATGGATCAGCCTTTATCGGGACTCCACCCACGGTTGAAAGGTAGCCGCATGATCTGGCGCCGGGAAAACAGCCACGTTTCATGCCAAATGAACGGGCAATTGCCCACGCTGCAACGGGAAAGCAAACGCAAAAAGAATGGGTAACCATCTGAATACAAATAAATATTTTACACTGTAATATGCGCGCGTTACTTAACTAAAAAACTTAATATCCGGTTCATTTCTCGTAGATGAGCCGGCTGCTTTCTACCAAGGATATTCCGAAACATTCGTATATTTAAGATGAAGAGGCTTTTAATAAGGTTCACACTTTATCGCGGCAGGGTAGGGTGACTGATGTCTGCAAAATCTATTTTTCGCCGGCAAGCTTTCCCGCTGCCAATTTGTCCCGCTGGCGACGGACTCCCTGAAAAATGGTGACAGCCACATCCTGAGGAAAATCCGCCGGCAATTCTTGAGAGACGGTTTGCAATACCAACTCAGTTTTTTCCAGCAGTTCATCGATCCAATCCGCAGCCAAGGCAGATGCCAACCCGGCCTGTCTGGCTTGAGCCAGCCAATGGGAATAACGAATACGCTCCAACAAATAGTGGTTGGCGCTGCCGCGCACTGCCATGGCCAGCTTGGCCTTTTGCAACGCGATCCTGCCGCGTCCTGTTCCAATGATGGGATGAGCGGACAAAATGTCGTACAAGGGTGTGGCCTGATATTGCCCGCCTGCCAGGTGGAACAGGCTGAAATTCTTGGCATGGCCATCTGTCGCTGCCAGCAGCCAGAAAACTAGCTGGGTCTTGAAGAAATTCATGCGATCGCGCTCTCGCGTTTGCGAGCCGCCCAGAATATCCAGAATGCGGCCAATACCGGGTCCGCCATCAACCTGGTATTTGAGATGCGGCGGCGTGGCTGTCGCCTGACACATGTCTTCCTGCGGCAGGCGCAGAATCCAATCGCCGTTTGCCGACAGCCTGCGGTCGAAACGTTCGACGACTAGAACCTTTTGTTCTTCGAACCGCGCCATTTGACACGTCGCCACCGGCAAACCGAAACCTGCGACCAGGCGCGAACATAGCCATTCGTTCTCCACCGAATGACTCATGTCCGCCTGCATGCCACCGACCAAGCCCAATGGAAGCTTGAAAATGTGCGTGGTGGGGGTGCTGCCCCGCGGCAATACCCAGCGGCCATCATGGAGCAATAGCGCGGTTTTTTCCTGAGCGCCGGCGATCGACAACCTCAGATCCGTGTCTTCTTCCCGCTGCCCGATCGGCTCCACCGCCACGGCCTGGCGCAATAAGCGCGCGATGCCCGCCTCATCCAGCGACTCGCCACGAATTGTCTGTAGATCGAGAGGTGTTTCATCTTCAGGCAGCAGCTGGATTGCGCCGACGCAATCCCGTCCCAGGACCGAAAGCAGTTGAAATGGGGACGTTTCGGCTAGGCGATGACGTTGCGCCAGCCTTCGGCGGATGGCTTCGCTGTCAGGCAGCAGATTATCGAAAAAGGCGGTGACTGGCGCGCCTTGATGCGGCGTGTTGCCGGGGAGGAAGGGGAGGGATAGAGACAAGGGACGCGCCTGTGGGTGCGCTAGCCAGTCATCGAAATAAACCAGGCGCTCGCCAGCGCGACCCAGCTCCCAGCTGCCGACTAGCAGACCGTTCATCCACACATGCAATCGTTGCTGCTTGCGGCGTCCCATGTCACCAGTCCTCGCCGGGCATCGCTACCACGGACCGCGAAGGTGAGGAGTCCGGACCAGACAAAGCCAACTCTGCATCCAGCGCACGCAAGGCCCGGTATAGCCGTTCCACGCTGGCCGCTGCGGGGTTGGCCTCCAGGCGGGCGTAGCTTTGCTGGGTAACGCCGAGGCGCGCGGCCAGCTGGGCCTGCGTCAGCCCCGCCGCTTTGCGCAGGCCGAGCAATAGTGGGCGCAGCTGCTCCAGAGTACGGACAGGGTAGTGCATGGAGAACTCCTAAAATACAGCTTTCAGGTTGTAAAAACAAAAAACATCATAAAGGTTGTATTTGGTTTCTACAACAAAACCAATGTAAAAGCATGTGTTTCCGATATGTTTTAATCGACTGGCCATCTTGATCCGCGAAGAGATTCCGCATGTTTCCGAAACCGTTTCCACGGTGTTCTCGCTTTTGAGTTCAATCATTGGATAAAAGCCCGCCAAGCACGAGTTCTTGGCCAAGGATGATCTTTCGCTTACCGGCCTGTCCGATGTGTTTGCGCTCTGTTCAAATGTTCGTCCTCTGGCGATGTCTCTTTGCCGTTGCTTCCTGTTTTCCATCATGGATGCTTGATGGTTTCCCTCCATGCAAATCACGTATCGCCTAGACGGGCTGAAAGTAAGACCTTCATCGAGGACAGGGTAGGGTTTGTAATACCGCCGGGAACCGGCGTGATTACAACCGGCTGTGTTCTGGGCGGCGCTCCAACACGCGATGGAAAAATCCGGCTGTGGATGCGGTCCAAGACTTGTGCGATTCGGTTTCCAAACCATGATCTATTCGAGCAATGAGAGGGAAAGCGCCTGCCTATACACTGCGGTGGGGATCATCAAGACGAGATGGATCGCCAGATGGGCGCCGAGTGGAAGAAAGCCAGGACGCTTATCGCGATCTACCCCTTGCCAGCAGTTTCTCGCCATCAGGCCGCAGCTCGCCCAAGGGGGAGACATGGCGGTACAGCGTTTGACGGGTGATCCCCAGCTCGGCGCACAGTTCCGCAACCTTGGTGCTGGGCTGACCCATCGCAGCTTGAGCCAGGCGTAGTTTGGCGGCGGTCATTTTATAGGGGCGGCCGCCATGGCGGCCGCGCGCGCGCGCCGCGGCCAAACCGGCCGTGGTGCGTTCGGAAATCAATTCTCGCTCGAACTCAGCCAACGCGGCGAAGATGCCGAAGACCAGCTTGCCGGCAGGGCTGGCGGTGTCGATGGCGGCGCCGTGCCCGCTTAGCACCTTGAGACCTATGCCACGCGCGGTCAGCTCGTGCACGGTGTTGACCAGGTGACGCAGGTCGCGGCCCAGCCGATCCAGCTTCCACACCACCAGGGTATCGCCGGGGCGCAGCGCCTTCAGGCACGAGGCGAGGCCTGGGCGGTCTTCACGTTTTCCCGAAGCCCGGTCCTCGTAGCATTGCTCCGCTGCGACGCCTGCGGCTGTCAGAGCGTCGCGTTGCAGGTCGGTGGCCTGGGTGCCGTCCGCCTTGGACACCCTCATATAGCCTATCAGCATAGTCGTATCCTTGTTGTCACTTATATGATCGATTATGTGACGTATGTTCCATACCGCCCGTCGGTAGCGAATCATGTCACTTAACAAGTCATTTATATTATGACTTACAAATGGAAAGATGAAAAAGATTAAGTGACTAATTTGGTATTCACACATGGTGGCGCGTCTTTGCCGCAAGGCGGCTAACGCCAGCTAAGATAGCCCCACTTTCACGGCCCAGTCCGTTTTCCGGCTCTAAGCTTGCCCGCAAGCGCCTGCCCCGTACGTTATCCCTTCCCACAGCCCCGCCCCGCAACCCGGCCCGTCGTAAAACGATGGGCCGGCGTGTCCCGGGTCAGATTAAGGATTTCCCTTCATGGCTAGTAAACCGTATACCACGCCTGGCGTTTATGTGACCGAAGTGTCCAACCTGGCGCCGTCGGTGGCGCAGGTGCCCACCGCCATTCCCGCTTTTATCGGCTATGTGCAAACCGCGCTGGACGATAATGGCCAAGCGCAAGACCTGAAAAAAGGGCCGGTGACGCGACGCATCAGCTCGATGTTGGATTACCAAAAATACTTTGGCGGCGGCGCGTCGTTGAAAGGCAAGGTGACCAAGTCTGCCTCTGGCCAATTCAGCTACCAGAGCGATGCCGACGCCCTGATCGCCAACAACTATCTGTATTACGCCGTGCAGCACTTCTACCTGAACGGCGGCGGCGATGCCTACATCATCGCCGTGGGCACCCATAGCGG
Organism: Chromobacterium sp. CCUG 76385; assembly: GCF_059916625.1. Classification (NCBI taxonomy): domain Bacteria; kingdom Pseudomonadati; phylum Pseudomonadota; class Betaproteobacteria; order Neisseriales; family Chromobacteriaceae; genus Chromobacterium; species Chromobacterium sp. CCUG 76385. The sequence continues at coordinate 9,492 of NZ_JAUCGU010000032.1, read as the reverse complement.
CACCCATCTCGACGACGACTTCACCAAGGGCATAGAGAAGGTGAGGGAGTTGGATGAAGTCACCTTGCTGCTGGCGCCGGAAGCCGTATCTCAGACCAAGTACTACGCCAATATCGTCCAGAGCATGCTGAAGCAGGCCAGCGACCTGGGTGATCGCTTTGTGTTGATCGATACCGTCCCTGACGTGGATCACGCCGCCGCCGCCAAAGCGCTGCGGGATAACGTCACTGGTACGCTCGACACGCTCAAGTACGGCGCCGCTTATTATCCGAATCTGAGCACGACGCTGTCCCCTATGGTCGATCCGACGCAAATCACGTTGGTGAACATCAACGACAGCGCAAACAATCCAGTCAATACGCTGGACAAGCTGAACCCCGGTCAAGCCGAGTACGCTCAAATCATGGCCTTCCTGGCGCAACAGTATCCGGTGTTGCCGCCTTCGGCTGCGGTCGCCGGCGTCTATGCGCAAACCGACGGCAGCCGCGGTGTGTGGAAGGCCCCGGCCAATGTGCCGCTGGCCGCGGTCAGCGGCCCGAGCCTGGTCGTCACCGCCGATCAGCAAGGCAAGCTGAACATTGATCCTATCAGCGGCAAATCCATCAATGTGATTCGCGCTTTCACCGGCCAGGGCACCCTGGTATGGGGGGCCCGCACCCTGGCGGGGAACAGCAACGAGTGGCGCTACATCAACGTGCGCCGCCTGTTCAATATGGTGGAAGAATCGGTCAAGCTGGCCACCGCTTTCGCGGTGTTCGAGCCGAATGCGCCGATGACCTGGCTCAAGGTCAAATCGATGATCGACACCTATCTGATCAATCTATGGAGCGAAGGCGCGCTGTTTGGCGATACCGCCGAGCAAGCGTTCTACGTCGTGGTGGGCCTCGGCACCACCATGACCGAAGACGACATCAACAACGGTCGCTTGAACATCAAGATCGGCCTCGCCGCCGTGCGCCCGGCCGAGTTCATCGAGCTGGCCTTCTCCCACAAATCCATCAGCGCCTAAGCTAGGAGCCTGACATGGCCGTCAAAGCCTCAGATATCGCCAATACCTATCCTATTCCGGTCTATCGTTTCGTCGTCTCCGTCGGCGGCGAGTCGATGTCTTTCTCCGAAGTGTCGGGTCTGGACATTGCCTACGAGACCATCACCTACAAGCATGGCCTAGGCAAGATCCATATGCCGGGCCAGCAGTCGGACATCAACATTACGCTCAAACGCGGATTGGTGAAGAAGCAGACCCAGTTCTACGACTGGATCCACTCCATCTCGCTCAATCAAGTCGACAAGCGCGACATCACCGTCAGCCTGACCGATGCTACTGGTCAAAAACCGGTGGTCACCTGGAGCGTTTCCAACGCCTTTCCCAAAAAGTTGGCCGCGCCGAGCTTCAACGGCGGCTCCAACGAGGTATCGGTCGAGCAGCTTGAACTGATGGCGGACAACATCACCGTCACCTTCCACTAAGCCGCAAACCGGGCCGCCGCCGCGCGGCCCGGTCTTCTACAGGGAGAGCGCATTTGCAACCGATCGCCAGCCTGGCCAAGAAAGCGGCGAGCGCCGTCGCCAGCCCCCCTTTGCCGTTGCAGGCTTACCGTTTCGCCGTGTTCATCTCCGCCGGAATCTTGCCTTTTCTTACCGATGTGCGCTTCCAATCAGTTGGCGGCCTGTCGCTATCGCGCACGCTGAACTGGGAAAAGAACTACCCCGCCATCAAGGAGGGCGAACCCAAGACCCTCACGCTGCAACGCGGCTTGACCTCCATTGCCGACGGCGCCGTCTCGATGCTGTCGGCGACCAATCTGGCGCAGTTTCGTTTATGGGAGCGCCGGCTGCTGGCCTTAGACGTCCTGGTCGCCAGCATCGACATGAAAGGCGTGCCCAAGGCCGCGTGGAAATTTGATCGCGCTATTTTGACCAATGTGGCGTGGGGGGACCTCAACGCGGAAACCGGCAAGCTGATTATTGAAACCATGACATTCAGCTGCAAAAAAGTACGGCCCTTCACGCTGTGACCATTCTGATCAAAGAACTGAGCGTGCGCGTCGATGTGGTGTCGCGCCAAACGGATCCAGTCGCCGTGCCTCCGCCAGGCTACCGCCTCGCCGAAGCCGAGCGCCAGCGCCGCGAATGGCGGCAGGTTCTGCAACGCCAACGCCAATTGCGGCGCTGGTAGTTTTTCGAAGGAGTGCCGATGAATCCGAATGAATTGCCGGAGCTCACGCTGCAGGCCTACAGCGACATTGATCGCATCAGCAAAACAGGCAGGCCGCTGACGCTGGCCTATCGCAGCGAGAGCCTCCAGCTTTCGTTTAACAATGAATACGCCAAGGACCGCAGTCTGGGCAGCCCCAGCGGCGGTTTATCCTTTCAGGGCGGCGGCAGCAGCGAATTGACGGTGACTTTTCTGTTGTACGAAGGCGTGTATCGAGATGTGTTTAAGTTCACCGCCGGCCTCAACAGCATCCAAGGCCAACTGTCCCAGCTCTACGCCTGCTGCTACAGCATCGACGGCGGCAGCCATCAACCGCGTTTTCTCAAGCTGCAATGGGATAAAACGACACCCCTGCCTTATGGGCGCAAACAATTTCTAGGCGTGCTGCGCAGCATCCGGCTCAAGGCGGAAAGTGTCAGCTCCGATGGCAAGGCCAGCACGATGGCCGTCGAATGCCAGTTCGAGGAATGCATCAGCCGCAAACAGCGGCTCAAGGCCGCTAAGCTGAATTCCCCTGACCTGACTCATGTGCGTCAGGTGGTGGCTGGCGATAGATTGGACCTGAAGACCTGGAGCATCTATGGCGATAGCGCGCTCACCGCGCAAATCGCCCGCAATAACGACTTGGACAGCCCGCGCTTGCTGCGCCCTGGCATGACGATAGCGTTTCCGCCGTATCAAAGCGAGGAGGGCGCGGCATGACCGAAGTGCAATGCACCATAGGCTCGCTTACGCTCAAGACGGTGGATATCTATCGGCTCGAATACGAGGCCTGCGCCAACCAACCGACTCGGCTCAGCGTGCGGGTCGAAGCCGGCTTTTATGAAAAGCCTGAATGGATTAAGTCTATTGAAGCGCTGGCGATCGGCAGTGCGGCAAGCTTTCAGCTGACGCCGCCGGAGCAAAAGGCGCCATTGCTCTTGTTCAAGGGTGTTTTCAGCGAGCGGCGCTACTGTCTGGAAGACCAACAGTTGCATATGGAGCTGATTTGTCATTGCAGCGCTCTCAAAGCGGGCGAGGGCGTGCTCGGCTACGCCAAGAACAGCAAGATCCAAGACGACGCGCTGTTCAAGGAAGTATTGCAGAAAGCCGGGGTGACGCTGGCGGGCGCCCAGGCGCCGGCCAAGGCCGAATATTCGCAACGCGTCCTGCCGCCAGTCAGCCCCTGGCTATTTGTACGTCATCTGGCGGCTGCAAATGGTCTGGTCATCCTCAGCGACAAGGATGGCGTCAAGCTGCATAAGCCGCTGGCCCAAGGCACCCCCTTGCTCTTGAAAATGGCCGATCACCAGATCATAGGCATGGATTTGGGACAGAACGGCGAACGCGCTGTTCCCGCCGCCAAGGTGGACGCCTGGAGCATCAAAGAGCAAAAGGCGGTCGGCACCCAAAGCAGCCAGAGCGCGGGTCGGCTCAAAACGGTCGCCGGCAAGTTGGGACGCAAAACCATCACGCTGCGCCGCGGCGACCCCGCCAGCAAGGCAGTGTGCGAAGCCGAGGCGCTGGCGCGCGTGACGCGCGCGGCGCTGGCCTTTCAGCAAGGCAGCATCGAGCTGGAAGGCTATGTGGCGGTGAGTCCGGGAGGACAGATCAAAATCGACAAGGCGCCTAAGGCCTTGCAGGGGCCCTATTGGGTAGGCGGCGTCCGCCTCGAACTGGATCGCCAAGGATTGCGCACCGTTGTGCAGCTCGGGCTGGACGCCGAACGCTTCGATCCGCCCGCGCCTTTGCCGCCGCCGCCGCTGATGCATGGCGTGATCCAGGCCTATAAGGAGGATCCAGACGCCTTGCAGAGGCTGCCGGTCAAGCTGCAAGGCTTGTCCGAGCCGGACAATGTGGTATGGGCGCGCCTGGCCACGCCTTTGGCGGGCAAAGAGCGCGGCTTGTATCTGCCGCCCCAAGCCAACGACGAAGTCATCGTCGGCTTTCTGGGCGAGTGTTGGGACCATCCGGTCATCCTCGGTGCTGTGCATAACCCCAGGCAAAAACCGCCTTTCCCATACGGCAAAGAGATGCCCAAGCACGCCTTGGTATTGGAGAAAGACAAGCTGCAGCTGGCTTTCGACGCCAAGGACAAGAACATTGTTTTGGGCAGCGACGACAAGACCGAGTTCAAGCTTTCCGCCAAGGAGGGGCTGGCGCTGGAGTCGAGCCAAAGCAAGCTCGCGCTTCGCGGCAAGAAGGGCCTGCTGCTTACCGCGCCCGATAGCAGCATAGACATGCAGGCTGGCGGCCAGATCGAGATCAAAGTGAAGACCTTCGTCAATATCTCTTGAGGACCATCCGATGGATTCATACGCGTTCTTGGGCCAGGGCTGGGCCTTTCCGCCGCGCTTCAGCCAACCTGGCCAACCCGTTTTGCTGGCCGGCGAGACGCTGGTGCAGCAGTCCATCCGTCTGATTCTGGGCACGGGGCCGGGCGAACGAATCATGCGGGCGGACTTTGGCTCGCAATTGGCTTCGTCGCTGTTTTCCAGCATTGACTCCGACACCTTGCACGAGCTGGAACACAGCGTGCAGGACGCCTTGCTCAAGCTGGAGCCGCGCATCGACGTCAACGATGTGTCCGCCAGCATGGGGGACGATCCCGGCTGCGTGCTGCTGGCCATCGATTACACCGTGCGCGATACCAATACCCGCAGCAATCTGGTCTATCCCTTCTATCTGACCGAGGCCTCGCTATGAGCAAGCAAGTGCTGGTCGGCGGCGACCAGGTACTGTGCAAGGGCATGTTAGGCCAGGCCATGCTGCTGGGCGCGGTGCCTTTGCCGCTCACCGGCACTGGCCATAAGCTCAAAGTGGGCGGCAAGCCAGTGGTGCTGGAAAGGGACATTGGCAAAGCCAAGCTGCCGGCACCATATATCGCCGGTGCCTTCGCCATTCCTGGCGTGCTGTTGCTGCGGGCCGACAAAGAAAAAAGTGGACAGCTGAGCACCAAGCTGAAGGTGATTCGCAAGAGGGTCCTGCTCAAAGTCGCGGCACCTATCAAGGCTAAGCGAACCGCGCCGGCGATGAAGCCGAATCCACCGCCGGCACCGCCGCAACCGGACAGCAACAGCGAATACCTGGCGCCGCAAGGCGGCACCCCCATCGCCCCGCCCGGCAAGCTGAAAACCGTCTGACGCTTTTTCCTCCTCTTTCCCTGAGCTCCCCATGCCTTCCGATACCCCAAATGTTTCTCCGTCCAGCGGCAGCCTGCAAACGCAACGCGCGTTGTCGGCGCAAGATCCGGCCACTTTCAGCGTGGAAGAGCGCGACAGCTTGGATTGGTTGACCGTGTGGCAGGCGCTAACGGAACGATTGCGCTTTTATGGCCTGGACGGTCAGGAAGCCGGACGCTGGACCCGCCTGTTGCCATCGCCGGATAACTGGCCCGCCCTGGCGGCCTGGGTCGATCACGGCGCGCCGCTGCCGGCGGCCTTGCAAGCGCGCGCGGCCCAACCCGACATGGCGTTGCTGCTGGCTTTCCTGCGGCTGCAACGCCATCCGCGGGCGGCCTTTGCCGCGCTGACCGAGCGTCATCGCCAGGACTACTATCGTCGCCGGCTGGCGCTGTCGCCCAAGCCAGGCCAGCCGGACGAAGCCGATGTGCTGTTGACGCTGAATGACGATTTCACCGCCTTCACCCTGCCGGCGGGCTGCGATTTTGACGCCGGATTGGATGACAACGGCGCGCAAAGACTGTACCGCAGTCTGGATGCCTTGCCGTTGACGCATGCCTCTTTGCAACAGACGGTCAGCCTCGGGCAAAGCCGCAGTCCGGATTCGGCGTCTGGTCTTTCCCAAGCGCAATTGCTGCGCCGGCGCTGCCAGGATGCGGCTGCGGGCTTGGATTGGGCTGCCGACGGCAACCAGGTGGTCGGCGAAACGCCGCGCGCCACCCTGGACTCGGCGCGCGAGCAATGGCAAACCTTGGGCGTCCGCCTTGCTTCGCCCTTGCTGTCGCTCTCCGCGGGGCGGCGGTCTGTCACGCTGGTCTTCGGGGCGGCGGAGAGTTTGGGCTGGACCCAGGCGCTGCGGCGAGTCGGCCGGCTTGCCGATAATGCGCTGCCTGCGCTCGCCGTTTGTTTCAATCAACGCTGGCAAGCGCAGCTAAGTCTGGCTGACGGCAGCTTGCCGCTGGGACCGGCCGAGCTGAAATGGGAGGGGCAAGGGCTGGCGATGCGCTGGAACTTGGAGCCGACGGCGCCGCCGATCAGCGGCGCAGCCGGCGAAACGCCGTGGCTCGATTTGACCTTGCGCCCAGACGACGGCGGCCGGGTGTTGGGTTTGGACAGCTGGCAGAGCTTGCAATGGGCCGACCTTGTCCTGCGGACCGAGTGCGACGGCCTGCCCGTGCAGGCGGGGCGCAACAGCGCTGGCACAGTGGATGTCAGCGCCGCTTTCGACGCTTTTCCGGGACCGGTGAGCAATGGCGCCCGCTTATGGCTGGCGCACGGCGAGTGGTGGAACAAGCCGCTGACCCAGCTGAAGGTTGCGCTCGATTGGGAAGGCCGTCCGGCTAGCCTGGACAGCTATTACCAACTTTATAAAGACACCGTCGGCATGCCGACACCGGCGGCAGCTGTGCGCCTGGTCGTGAACCCGACTAGCGGCTATCGCGACGGCGAGTCCCGCCAAAGCATTCTGAACGCGGATACGGAAAATTTGAGTTTCTCCTTGTCGCGCGACGCCGCGCTTGGCTTGGCGCCGTTGCCGGACGCGCTGCCGTCCGACCCGCAACAGTGGCCGAACTGGTTCGCGCTGGAGTGGAGCGGCGGCAGTTTCGGCCACGCCGAAGAGGCCCAGGCCGGCAGCGTGCTGGCCGGGCGCTATACCGCCGCCTTGCTGCAATGGAGCCAGCAAGCCGGTTCGGCGGCGACGCTGCGCGCGGAATCGAACAGCGTATCGCCGCCGGTCGTCATCGCGGACGGCAACAATTCCAGGTGCAGCTGGACGAGCGACGAGAAGGCGGCGCAGCAGCTGACGCTCAGCTATGACCGGCAAGTATTCGCCGCGGGTCTGGCATTGGACATCGGCGGGAAAGCCGGAGCCTTCGCGGGCACCAATCCACAGCTGTGGGCCAGCGCGGACGGCATCAACTGGCGCAAGCTGTTGGATGTGGACGCCGGCGCGCTGGCCAACGGCCGCGCGGTCTATGCCTTGCCTGGCCAAACCGGCTATCGCTATTACCGCTATCAGGCCGATGCCGCGCCGGGCCAGGCGATTACGCTGGCCACGCTGGCCTTGCAATTGACGCCGCCGCCGCTGCCGCAACCGGCATTCCTGCCGCCGCCGTACACCCCGCGGTTGAGCGCTGTCCGCGTCGGTTACGTCAGCGAGGCCCGTCTGGGGCAGGATCTGACGCTGCTGCAATACCACCCGATCGGCCTGTTGTCCTCGCCTCAGCAAGCTGGCGTCAGTCCCGCGCTGCCGTATTCGCCGGTCGCCGGCGAAATGGGCGCCGGCAGCGGCTTGTATCTGGGAATCGCTAGCCTGGCCACGCCTTGCGTGCTGACGCATCGTCCCGATGTCGTCAGCCAGAACAGCGCGCCGCCGGCCGCCCCCCTGCAGTGGAAGGTGTTGACGCCGACGGGCTGGCTGCGGCTGCAAACCGACAAGCAAGGCCAGGCCGGCGATATCGCCGCGGTATTGAGCGACCAAAGCAATGGTTTGTGCAACAGCGGCATTGTCCGTTTGCGTCTGCCCAAGCTGTGGCAAGACGCGCAAGGCTTGAGCTGGATCGCCATCGAACAGCCTGCGGACAATGAATCCCAGGTCGCGCCACCGGCTTTTTCGCGCCTGTTGCGTTTGGACCTGCATGCGGTGCGGGTTCGCTATGTGGGAGAAGATGAAACGCATTTGGCCGCCCCCTTGCCCGCGCGAACCATCGTCGGCCTAGTGCCGCCTCGGCCCGAAATCAGCGGGGTCGCGCAACCGGCGCAATCGCAAGAAGGCCATCCCGGGGAGGATGCCGCGGCATTCGCCATCCGGGCCGCAGAGCGGCTCAGCCATAAAAACCGGGCCTTGTCCGCGCGAGATTACGAGCGGCTGGCGCTGGACGCGTTCCCGAAACTCGCGCTGGCGCGGGCGGAGCGCGATCTGTCAGGCCCCGCCCGCGTAAGGCTAATCGTGGCGCCGCGACCGGATCGGCCCGGTCTCTTGCAACCGCAGCCCACGCGCAAGCTGCAAAACGACATCGCCGCCTATATGGCAGGCCGCCTGCCGCCGGGCGTGGCCATGACCATCAGTCCGCCGCGCTACCGTGTGTTCCGTTGCACCAACATCCTGGTGCTGAATCCTGATTACGACGCCGGCCAGGCCTTGCAAAACTTGAACCAGCGACTGGTGGATTTCCTGTCGCCTTGGCAGCGCGGGCAAGGCCGCGCGGTCTACCTCAGCGACATCAGCCACTTTCTCAGCGCTCAGCCCGAAGTGAAAGACGTGGTGGCGTTGCGCAGTGCCTATCAGGACGAGCAGGGCGGCTGGATCGCCAACTACCAGCCCTGGCTGGACACCGCCGCGCGTCTCGGCAGCCTGACGCAGGCCGACTTGCTGGTGCCGGCGGAGCAGCACTTGTTCGTGCAATTGTCTGACAGCGGGCAATTGTTCGAAGGCGTCGGCGCCATGGAAATCGAATTCGATTTTGAAGTGGCCTTCCCCTTGCCATCCGCCCCCCCCATGCCGATCGGCGCTGGCCGCATTGGCCTCGACCTTGTCCTTCCCCACTGACTGGATACTTATGACACTCTTCGCTTTCCCTTCCGAACAGACGCGCCTGGAAGCGTTGCGCACCCGGCTCAAATTGCAATTCCAGCATGGCGCGCTGCCCACGCAAGAAGACTATTACCTGCTGATCGATTTGCTGTGCGACTGCGTGCTGGTCGCGCAGTCGCTGCAAGCTGGGTTCGCGCAGCCGCGGGATGTCCGGATCGACGCTGACGACCCGCTATTCCTGGCGCTGGAGCAAAGAGACGTGGAAATAGAACAGCGCCTGCAGCGTTTGCAGACGCAATTGGATGGGCTGAAACCGACGGCCGCAGCCATTGCCGTGCCGGCGGCGGAAACCGAGTTGAGCGACGCGCCGACGCCTGTGATGGAGCCGTCACCGGCGGTGGTCGGCGACGAGGCGGAACCTATGGTTCAAGCAGCCGCGATCGAGACGCCGGCTGAGCCCGTCGCCGCCGCGGAAACGCCGGACACGCAGGCCGCCGCGCTGGCTGCTGAAGCCGCTTTAAACGAGGCGCAGCCTGCAACGGCGGAGCCATCCCCGGCGTCAGCCCATGACGAAGCGG
>NZ_JAUCGU010000031.1:0-43046 GCF_059916625.1 Chromobacterium sp. CCUG 76385 | reverse complement strand
TGGTGGCGAATCAGGGACTCGAACCCCGGACCTGCGGATTATGATTCCGTCGCTCTAACCGACTGAGCTAATTCGCCACAATTTCGATGCGCCTGCACCGAGACGCGAACTATACGCAGCGGCTAAAGGGCTGTCAAGCCCGCTTCCGAAAAAATCACAGCGTGTAGCAGCGGTCGCCGCGGGCGAAGCCCAGCCAGTCTATCGATACGCCTTTGCCGAAGCCTATCGCCTTGAAGGTTTCGCCCATTTCCTGCGGCGACAGCAGCCGCTGCGCGGCCTTGGCCACCGGCAGATAGGTTTTGACATCGTTGGCGTCCCATTGCTGCAGCAGCTCGGTCAGGCCGCAGTTGAGCAGGAACTGGGCTTGGCTGGCGTAGCCTATCAGGTCCAGCCCAGCGTCTATGCCGCTCTGCGCGACGGCGGTGAAGTCGACGTGGCAGGTCAGATCCATCAGGCCGGGCAGGTAGAACGGGTCTTGCACCGTGTGGTGGCGGTAGTGGCCCAGCAGCGTGCCCATGCTGCGTTCCGGGTGATAGTACTCGGACGCCGCATGACCGTAGTCGATCATCAGGATGGCGCCGCGGGTCAGCGCGCCGGCCAGGCTGGCGATGAAGCCGCGGTTGGCGAGGCTGATTTCGGTTTCATAGCGCGGGATGTCCGGCACCAGCTGCGCGGCCAGCTCAGCCAGCCGGGCATCGGCGAAATCGCGGTCTTCATAGGCGAGGGCGCCGTCGCGTATCGTCACCCCGCGTTGGCGCAGCTGGCGGTTTTCGTCGCGGAACACCATCTCGCACGGCATGGCGTCCAGCAATTCGTTGCCGATGACGATGCCGTCGATGGCGCCCGGCAGCCGGCTGGCCCATTCGACGCGATCCGCCAAGTGCGGCAGCGCGGCGCGGATATTGTCGCGCTGGCGGTCTATCAAGTCTGGCGACAGGTCCAGGATCACGTATTTCTGCGGCAAACAACCCAGCGTTTCCAGCTCGGCCAGCAGGTCTATCGCCAGCTTGCCGGTGCCGGCGCCGAATTCGTAGATCGCGCCGGCCGTTTGCGTCAGCAGTTCGGCCAGCTGGCGCGCCAGGCACTGCCCAAACAGCGGCGTCAGTTCCGGCGCGGTGATGAAGTCGCCGTCTGCGCCGAGCTTGCGGCTGCCGGCGGCGTAGTAACCCATGCCGGGCGCGTACAGCGCCAATTCCATATAATGCGAAAACGGTATCCAGCCGCCCGCTTGCGCTATCGCTTCGCGGATGCGGCCGCACAGGGCCTGGCTGACGGCCAGCGCCTCGGGGCTGGCGGCGGGTAGGGTGGTCATGGTTTTCGTCCTGCTACAATGTGGCGCGATTGTGGTGCAAAGCGCCGTCCCCGTGAAGGGGCAATTCGAAATGAGGAAGCAATGCTAACAGAGCAACAACAAGATGAGCGTGTGGTCCTGATTACCGGCGGCGCGCGGCGGGTGGGGGCGGGCATCGCCCGTTTGCTGCATGGCCGCGGCTTGCGGCTGGTGCTGCATTACCGCGGCTCGCGCGCCGCGGCCGAGGCGCTGGCGGCGGAGTTGAACGCCATCCGTCCCGATAGCGCGAAGCTGGTCCAGGCCGATTTACTGGACACGGCGGCGCTGCCGGCTTTGGCCGAGGCCGCGGTGGCGGCGTTTGGCCGCTTGGACGGGCTGGTGAACAACGCGTCCAGTTTTTTTCCGACCGAAGTGGGCCAGATCGACGAGGCGGCCTGGCACGACCTGATGGGCAGCAATCTGAAAGCACCCTTGTTCCTGAGCCAGGCGCTGGCGCCGGAGCTGACGCGCCGCGGCGGCGCCATCGTCGGCATCGTCGACATCCACGTCGACCGGCCGATGGCGCGCCATGTGGTGTACAACCTGGCCAAGGCCGGCCATGCCCAGCTGATCCGCAGCCTGGCGATCGAGCTGGCGCCGGCGGTGCGCGTCAACGGCGTGGCGCCCGGCGTCAATCTGTGGCCGGAAGATGAGGCATCGTTCAGCCCGGAGGCGCGCGCCAGGATAGAAGCCACCATTCCGCTGCAACGCACCGGCGTGCCGGAAGACATCGCCCGCGCGGTGGCTTTCCTGTTGCTGGACGCCGGCTATGTCACCGGGCAGATCCTGGCGGTGGATGGCGGACGCAGCATCGTGCTGTAACGGTTTTTCGCCGCCATGGATTTTGGCGGCGGAAAACGGTAAAATCGCCTGTTTTTCAATTTCTTAGCCGCATCCCGATGTCCGAACAGAACGCCGTGCTCGACGACAAAGCCAAGAAGGCCGCGTTTGAAGGCAACAAGCTGGCCAAGCGCCTGCGTCACCATGTCGGTGACGCCATCAATGATTTCAATATGATCGAAGAAGGCGACCGGGTGATGGTCTGCCTGTCCGGCGGCAAGGACAGCTATACCTTGCTGGACATCCTGCTTGGCCTGCAGAAGTCCGCGCCGATCAATTTCTCCATCGTCGCGGTCAATCTGGACCAGAAGCAGCCGGGCTTCCCGGAGCATGTGCTGCCGCAGTATCTGAAGTCCATCGGCGTGGAGTACCGCATCGTCGAGGAAGACACCTACTCCATCGTCAAGCGCCTGGTGCCGGAAGGCAAGACCACCTGCAGCCTGTGCTCGCGCCTGCGCCGCGGCATCCTGTACCGCGTGGCCGACGAGTTGGGCGCCACCAAGATCGCGCTGGGCCACCATCGCGACGACATCCTGCATACGCTGTTCCTGAACATGTTCTACGGCGGCAAGATGAAGGCGATGCCGCCCAAGCTGGTGTCCGACGACGGCCGCCACATGGTGATCCGCCCGCTGGCCTATTGCCGCGAAAAGGACATTATCCGCTACGCCGACTGGCGCGGCTTCCCCATCATTCCGTGCAATCTGTGCGGCTCGCAACCCAATCTGCAGCGCCAGGTGGTGAAGGAAATGGTCAACGACTGGGACAAGCGTTTCCCCGGCCGCGTGGAGAGCATGTTCCGCGCGCTGCAAAACGTCGTTCCGTCGCATCTGGCCGACACCAAGCTGTTCGACTTTGCCGGTTTGAAGACCGGCGACGCGCCGTTCATCGATGGCGACACGGCGTTTGACAAGGAAGAGTTCCGCGATCCGGCGCCGCATGAGGATGATGTGGAGGAGGCGCGGCTGGCCAAGCGCACCATCAGCATTCTGGACTCCCGTCCCAAGGAAGACAGCTGTGGCGCGTAGGGCTTTGCATCCGTTCCGCCGCCGCGTGCGCGCCGCGGTGGAGGAAATGCCGGAAGTGGAAATCTCGGAAGAGGGCAATATCCGCTCGCTGCATCTGGGCTCGGAAACCATCCAGAGTTCGATGGACCTGGACGATCCGCCGGATCTGGTGCTCAGCTACAGCCGCGCGATGATGGGTTTCCTGCTGTGGAACGACACGCCGCAGCACATCCTGCAGATCGGCCTGGGCGGCGGCTCCTTCGCCCGCTTCATCGACGAATATCTGCCGGACGCGGTCAGCGTGGCGGTGGACATCAATCCGCAGGTGATCGCGGTGGCGCGCGCGTTTTTCCAGCTGCCGGAAGAGGGCGACTTCTTCGAGATCGTCGAGGCCGACGGCGCGGACTACGTGAAGATCTTCCGCGGCTCCACCGACGCCATCCTGGTGGACGGCTTCGACGGCCTGCAGATCGTCGACGCGCTGACCACGGAGGACTTTTTCGAGGACTGCAAGCGCGCGCTGAGCCCGAAGGGCGTATTCGTCACCAATTGGTGGAGCGGCGACAAGCGCTACCACAGCTTCATCGAGCGTCTGTTGAACGTTTTCGAGGGTCGGGTGATCGAATTGCCTGCGGCCACTCACGGCAACGTCGCGGTCATGGCTTTCCGCCAGAGCCCGACGCTGACGCAGTGGGAGGCGCTGAAGAAACGCGCTGACGAGCTGGAAGGACGCTTTGGCTTGGAGTTTGGCGAATTCGTCAACCGGCTGAAGCAGACCAACCAGCAGACCGCCGGCCACCTGCTGATCTGAGCCAGGACAAATCCGTCGCAAAATCGGCGGATCGGTTACGTTTGCTTACCCAAAAGCCGGCGCGGCGCGGCGTATAATGCCAAGCTGCATGCGCATTGCGCGCCGGTTTCGGGCTGCGGGCCCGGGTCAGACGTGGCGGGACAATACAGTCAGTACCGAATGACCGGGCGGCGGACGGGCGTCCGCCGCTCAAGCTTTTACATCCTGTTGGGACATTCATCGTGATCAAGCAGCAACTGCTCAATCGTATCGCGGACAAATCCGCTGTGATCGGCATCGTGGGGCTGGGCTATGTCGGCCTGCCGCTGATGCTGCGTTTCGCCGAAGTCGGCTACAAGGTGCTGGGCTTCGACATCGACCAGAGCAAGGTCGATGCCTTGATGGCCGGCAACAGCTATATCGAGCACATCTCCGCCGACAGCATCGCCACCGCCCTGACCCGCGGTTTCGAAGCCACTACCGACTTTTCCCGCGCCGGCGAAGCCGACACGCTGATCCTGTGCGTGCCGACCCCGCTGAACAAATACCGCGAGCCGGATCTGTCCTTCGTGCTGAATACCATCGACAGCCTGGTGCCCTTCCTGCGCGAAGGCCATCTGGTCTCGCTGGAGTCCACCACCTATCCGGGCACCACCGATGAAGAACTGCTGCCGCGCATCGAGTCGCGCGGCCTGAAGGTCGGCGAAAACGCCTTCCTAGTGTTCTCGCCAGAGCGCGAAGATCCGGGCAACCCGAATTTCACCACCCGCACCATCCCCAAGGTGTGCGGCGGCTACAGCGAGGCCTGCCAGGAAATCGGCGTGGCGCTTTATGGCGCGGTGATCGACAAAGTGGTGCCGGTGTCGTCCACCCGCGCCGCCGAGATGACCAAGCTCTTGGAGAACATCCACCGCGCGGTCAACATCGGCCTGGTCAACGAGATGAAGATCGTCGCCGACAAGATGGGCATCGACATCCACGAAGTGATCCGCGCCGCGGCCACCAAACCGTTCGGCTTCGTGCCCTACTATCCGGGCCCGGGCCTGGGCGGCCACTGCATCCCGATCGACCCGTTCTACCTGACCTGGAAGGCGCGCGAATACGGCGTCAATACCCGCTTCATCGAGCTGGCCGGCGAAGTGAACAGCGCCATGCCCGATTATGTGGTCTCGAAAGTGGCTTCCGCGCTGAACCTGCGCAAGAAGGCTATCAATGGCAGCAAGGTACTGGTGCTGGGCATTGCTTACAAAAAGAACGTCGACGACATGCGCGAAAGCCCGTCTGTGTTCCTGATGGAAAAACTGCGCGACCTGGGCGCGGAAGTGGCGTACAGCGACCCGCACGTGCCGGTGTTCCCGAAGATGCGCGAGCACCACTTCGAGCTGTCCAGCGTGCCGCTGACCGCCGAGTCCATCGCCAGCTACGACTGCGTGCTGCTGGCCACTGACCACGACAAGTTCGATTACGAAATGATCAAGTCCAAGGCCCAATTGATCGTCGACAGCCGCGGCAAGTACCTGCAACCGGCCGACAATATCGTCAAGGCTTGATTTTTTTGCTGCGAAACCCACGAAATCCACGAAAGCCAAACCCGGAAGCGGGACGGTTTTTGTGTTTTGTAGTGGGTTTCGTGGCTCATAAAGGTATCGCGTAATATGCAAACCCTGCACCTTCCCCCGATCACCGACCGCAAGATCCGCTTCGCCCTGGTGGGCTGCGGCCGCATCGCCAACAACCACTTCGGCGCGCTGGAGAAGCACGCAGACCGCGCCGAGCTGGTGGATGTTTGCGATATCGATCCCGCGGCGCTGCAAGCCGCCGTCGAGCGCACCGGCGCCCGCGGCCATGCCAGCCTGACCGACATGCTGGCCAAAACCAACGCCGACATCGTCATCCTGACCACGCCGTCCGGCCTGCACCCGACGCAGAGCATCGAGTGTTCCGAGGCGGGCTTCCATGTGATGACCGAGAAGCCGATGGCCACCCGCTGGGAAGATGGCCTGGAAATGGTCAAGGCGGCGGACAAGGCAAAGAAATACCTGTTCGTGGTCAAGCAGAACCGCCGCAACGACACGCTGCAGCTGTTGAAGCGCGCGATGACGGAAAAGCGCTTCGGCCGCATCTATATGGTCAACGTCAATGTGTTCTGGACTCGTCCGCAAGAGTATTACGACGCGGCCGGCTGGCGCGGCACCTGGGAGTTCGACGGCGGCGCCTTCATGAACCAGGCCAGCCACTATGTCGACCTGTTGGATTGGCTGATCGGCCCGGTTGAGAGCGTGCAGGCCTACACTGCCACCTTGGCGCGCAATATCGAGGTGGAAGACACCGGCACCGTCAGCGTCAAGTGGCGCTCCGGCGCGCTGGGCAGCATGAACGTGACCATGCTGACCTACCCGAAGAACCTGGAAGGCAGCATCACAATTCTGGGCGAAAAGGGCTCGGTGCGCGTCGGCGGCGTGGCCGTCAACGAAATCCAGCACTGGGAGTTCGCCGAGCCGCATGCCATGGACGACGAGATCAAGAACGCCAGCTACGCGACGACCAGCGTGTACGGCTTCGGCCACCCGCTGTACTACGACAACGTGATCAAGACCATGCGCGGCGAAGCCACGCCGGAAACCGACGGCCGCGAAGGCTTGAAGTCGCTGGAGCTGCTGATCGCGATGTATCTGTCCGCCCGCGACGGCCGCCGCGTCAGCCTGCCGCTGGATTACTGATTATCGTTTGGCCACGAAAACCACGAAAGAACACGAAAGCATGCTCGAACAGGAACTTTGTTATCGGATACAAGGTTGTGTGTTTGAGGTTTACCGTGAGTTGGGGCATGGATTTCTGGAAAAGGTATACGAGCGGGCCTTGTTCTCCGAGTTGAAAAAGCAAGGTTTGGCCGTCCAGGCGCAATGTCCTCTGACGATCTGCTACAAAGGCGAAGAGGTTGGTGAGTATTGCGCCGATCTGATTGTGGAGGACCGCGTTTTGTTGGAGTTGAAAGCGCAATCCAAAGTTGGCGATGCTCACCGGGCGCAGGTGCTTAATTACCTGAAGGCAACCGGAATTCGGGTTGGATTGCTGGTGAATTTTGCATACCCGAAAGCGGAAATCATTCGCGTAGTTTTGTAGTTTCGTTCGTGTTGTTTGTGGTTTTCGTGGCCAATGAAGGGTTTTTAGAAATGAACTACACCATCCACCCCAGCGCCATCGTCGACGAAGGCGCGACCCTGGGCGAAGGCACCCGTGTCTGGCACTGGGTGCACATCTGCGGCGGCGCGAAGATAGGCAAGGGCTGTTCGTTTGGGCAGAACGTGTTCGTCGGCAACGATGTGCTGATCGGCGACAACGTCAAGGTGCAGAACAACGTCTCAATCTACGACGCGGTGACGCTGGAGGACGATGTGTTCTGCGGCCCGTCCATGGTGTTTACCAACGTCAACAATCCGCGCAGCCACGTCAACCGCAAAAACGAGTACCGCCGCACCGTGGTGAAAAAAGGCGCGTCGATTGGCGCCAACGCCACCATCGTCTGCGGCCACACGGTGGGCGAGTACGCCTTCATCGGTGCGGGCGCGGTGGTGACGCGGGATGTGCCGGCCTACGCGCTGATGGTGGGCGCGCCGGCCAAGCGCATCGGCTGGATGTGCGCCTGCGGCGAGCGGCTGTCCAACGATATCGGCACCCACCCGTGTCCGACTTGCGGCATTCATTACGAGGTCGGCGGCAATCATTGCACGCCGGTTTGATAGTTTTTAGCCACGAAACCCAGGAAACGACACGAAAAATAGTAGATCGGACGCGCAGGATGGCAATTTGGAAATTCGGTGCGTATTTGCGTGTTTTTCGTGGATTTCGTGGCAAAAGAAGGTTTAAACCATGTTCATCCAGTTCATTGATCTGAAAGCGCAATACCAGCATCTGAAAGCCGACATCGACGCCCGCATCCACACGGTGCTGGACCATGGCCAGTACATCATGGGGCCTGAAGTCAAAGAGCTGGAGGAGCAACTGGCCGCCTACTGCGGCGCCAAGCACGTCATTGGGGTATGTGATGGCACCAAGGCGCTGCTGATCGCGATGATGGCCTTGGGCATCGGCCCTGGCGACGAGGTGATCACCACTCCGTTCACCTTCATCGCTACCGGCGAGATGATCGCGCTATTGGGCGCCAAGCCGGTGTTCGTCGACATCGACCCCGTCAGCTACAACCTGGACCCGGCGCTGCTGGAAGCGGCGATCACGCCGCGCACCCGCGCGATCATGCCGGTCAGCCTGTACGGCCAGGCCGCGGACTTTGACGCCATCAACGCCATCGCCGCCAAGCACAGCATCGCGGTGATCGAGGACGGCGCGCAAAGCTTCGGCGCCAGCCAGCACGGCAAGAAGTCCGGCAATTTGTCCACCATAGGCTGCACCAGCTTCTTCCCCAGCAAGCCGCTGGGCTGCTATGGCGACGGCGGCGCGGTGTTTACCAGCGACGACGCGCTGGCCAAGAAGATCCGGGAAATCCGCGTCCATGGCCAGGATCGCCGCTACCATCATCCAGTCATCGGCCTGAACGGCCGGCTGGACACCATCCAGGCCGCGGTGCTGCTGGCCAAGCTGCCGAGCTTCCCGGATGAAGTGGCCGCCCGCGAGCGCATCGGCGCCCGCTACAGCGCGCTGCTGCAGGATGTGGCCCGCGTGCCGGTGATCCAGCCGGGCAATACCCACGTCTACGCCCAGTACACCATCGAGGTCGATCATCGCGACGACGTTCAGGCCAAGTTGAAGGAACTGGGCGTGCCGACCGCTGTGCACTACCCGATTCCGCTGCACCTGCAACCGGCCTTCGCCCACCTGGGCCTGGCCGAAGGCCGCTTCCCGCACGCAGAAGCCGCCGGCAAGCGCGTGATGAGCCTGCCGATGCATCCCTTCCTGACGGAAGAGGCGCAAGACGCCATTGTGGCTGCGGTGAAGAAGGCGCTGGGCTGAGGAGCATGCTGACCTTGTCGTCGCTGCGCGTGCCCAAAACCGGCTTTGTCCGCCACGTCATCACCTTGGTCACCGGCGCGGCCGTCGCCCAGGTGGTGCCGCTATTGGTGTCGCCGCTGATCACGCGCCTGTACAATCCGCATGAGGTTGGCATCCAGACCGTGTACGTGTCCTGGATGTCGACCTTGGCCGTGCTGGCCACCGCGCGCTACGAGATGGCCATCGTGCTGCCGGCCGACGACAAGCGGGCCAGCAATCTGATGGGCTTGTCCATCCTGTGCGCCGGCGCCTTGTCGCTGTTGATCGCGCTGGTGGTGCTGCTGGGCGGGCATGCGCATATCGCCGCCCGCCTGGGCGCGCCGACGCTGCAGTCGTGGCTGGCCTTGTTGCCGCTGTCGGTGCTGCTGGCCGGGTTGATGCAGGCCTGGACCAACTGGAACAACCGCCACCGGCGCTATCAGGCCAATGCCAATGGCCGCATGGCGCAGTCGTTCGGCATGGCCGGCACCCAGGTGCTGGCCGGTTGGCTGGGCGCCGGCGCCGGCGGGCTGATTCTGGGCCAGTTGGCCGGCCAGCTGGGCTCGCTGCTGGCGCAGGCCTGGACCGACCTCAAGGCCAAGTTCGCCTGGCGCCGTGACGTCAACCGCCAGGACATGCGCGGCGCCGCGCTTGCCTATATCGAGTTTCCCAAGATCAACGCGCCGCATGCCCTGAGCACGGCGTTGTTGGATTCGGCCACGCTGGTGGTCTTGACGGTGCTGGCTGGCACCTCCGCCGTCGGCATGTATGGCCTGATGATGCGGGTGCTGAAGCTGCCGGCGGCCTTTATCGGCCAGGCGGTGGCGCAAGTGGCCTACAAGGAGCTGGCGGAGGCGCGGAATCAAGGGCTGCCGCTGCGGCCCATTTTGCGCAAGATGATGCTGACCTTGTTCGGCATGGCGATGTTCCCCTTCCTGGTAATCCAGATTTTCGGCGAGCCCTTGTTCTCGCTGGTATTCGGCGCCAACTGGAGCGAGGCCGGCCGTTACGCCGAGGCGATGTCGTTGTTCATCCTGTTCCACTTCGTCGCCTCGCCGCTGGGCATGGTGCCGCCGGTGATCAATCGGCAACGTTTCGCGTTTTTCCTGTCCCTGGTGCAGGCCGTGCTGTTCCTCGGGTCGCTATGGTTGGGCTTCCATATCTGGCAGGATGCGGTGGCGACGTTCCAGCTGGTCTCGGTGGTGATGGCCGGCTATTTCATTGCTTATTTCACCTGGCTTTATAAGGCGGCGCGATGACTTTGCACGGACTTTTCAGCCGCATCCGCTTCCGGCTGTCCGCCTGGATCCGGCCGCGCATGGTATACGGCTTTCGTCGCGGCGACGGCGCGTACCTGAAGCGCACCCGCGTCTCCAACATGACGCGGATCGAGCATATCGACAAGCTGATGGTCGAGGACAATGTCTATATCGGCCATTTCAACCTGATCGATTCCTCCGGCGGCCTGTATATAGGCGAGGGCTGTCAGATCACCAACTATGTGTCCCTGCTGACGCACTCCAGCCATGTGGCGATCCGGCTGTACGGCCGCGAATACTTGGACCGCGGCAACCACGCGGGTTACCTGAAGAAGCCGACCAAGCTCGGCAAATACAGCTTCATCGGCCCGCATTCGGTATTGATGCCGGGCGTTACCTTGGGTAAGGGCAGCATCGTGTCGGCCTATAGTTTTGTGCAGGCAGGTGACTATCCCGATTTCGCCATCCTGGCCGGCAATCCGGCGCGGGTGGTCGGCGATACCCGCGATACCGACGCCGAATGGCTGGCGCAGCATCCGGATTTGCACCCGCTGTATGAGGCCTGGGCCCATGACTGATCGCATCGCCCGCCTGCTGGTGGTGGGTTCGGCTTCGATTCATACCTGGCGCTTCCTGTCCGGCATCGCGCCGCATGTGGACGAGTTGTATCTGGCCTGCAACGGCGAGGTGCCGGCGGATAAGCGGCCGGCCAATCTGAAAACTGTGCTGCGAATGGACTTCAGCCTGAAGGCGCTGTCTACAGCGGGTCGGCTCAAGGCCTGGATCGCCGAGGTGAAGCCCGACGTGGTCCACGTCCACCAGGCCAACAGCGTGGCCTGGCACGCGCGCCGCGCGCTGCGTGGCTCGAGCATCCCGATGCTGCTGACTGCCTGGGGGTCCGATGTGCTGCTGCTGCCGGACCAGAACCGGCTGATGCGGGCCATGGTGCGCGGCAATCTGCAAGCCGCGGCGGCCATCACTTCCGACTCGCTGTACATGGCGGCGAAGATACGCGAATTGGCCGGCGATTGCCGGATATCGCTGCTCAATTACGGCATCGACGCCTTGCCGCCGGCGCCGATTATCGCCGCCAAGCAGAAGCAAGTGCTGTCCTGCCGGCTGCACAAGCCGCTATACCGCATCGCCGCCATCCTCAAGGGCTGGGCCGAGGTGGAAAGCAGCGGCCGCTTCCACGACTGGAACTTGGTCGTCGCCGCCAGCGGCAGCGAAACGAATGGCCTGAAACAACTGGCGGCGTCGCTGGGCCTCAAGCGCGTCGAATTCACGGGGTTTGTCGATAGCGCGACGCTGGACAAGCTGTATGCCGAATCGCGCGTTTTCGTCAGCGTGCCGCGTTCCGACGCCACCAGCATCAGCCTGCTGGAGGCGATGGGTCATGGCTGCTTCCCGCTGTTGTCCAATCTGCCGGCCAATGGCGAATGGACCATAGACGGCCTCAACGGCGCCATCGCCGAGGATGTCGGCCGTCTGGGCCCCGAGCTGTGCCGCGCCATGGCCCGCGCCGAGGATGACGCGGCCTTGCAGGCAATCGCCGAGATGAATCGCGGCCTGGTGGCGGCCAAGGCGCTGCATCGGGCCAATATGGCCGGCTTTGCCGCATTGTATCGAGAGTTAGCTTAATTTTTCGCCACGAAAAGACACGAAAGGACACGCAACCATTGGCCAGCATCCAGAAGCGGGATTGGCGCAGTTTCAATAAAATGTTTGGCGCGCGTTCGTGTGGTTCGTGGCTAAAAGGGTTTGGTCTGTTTGGGCTAGGGGCTGTTGACGTTTGGTGAGTGGATCGCGTTTGAGCCGATTTGTGCCGGAAGCAAGGCGCACAGTCCGACGCATAGTTATTCTATGCAAGGGCTGGGCAACGCGGCTTCCGGCCCAAAGCGGCCAAACCCGCAGGGCCGGGTGCCTTTCGCGCCGACTCTTCGTTGTTCCGCGCTGGCAGAGAATGACTATGCGGCGCGCGAAACGCCTCGATTCGTCGCAAAACGCATCCCGGCGCGACCGCCCACCTAACGTCAACAGCCCCTAGCCAAGCAACAAATAAAGGTTTGAATCTGTAATGAAAATTGCCCACCTGACCTCCGCGCACCCGCGCCACGACATCCGCATCTTCGTCAAGGAGTGCAGTTCGCTGGCGGCGGCCGGCCATGAGGTGACGCTGATCGTCGCCGATGGCCTGGGCGAGGAAATCTGCAACGGCGTGCGCATCCACGACGTCGGCCCCAAGACCGGCGGTCGTTTCGCTCGCATGACCGGCACCGTCAAGCGCGTCTACCAGGCCGCGTTGAAGCTGCGGCCTGACGTGGTGCATTTCCACGACCCGGAACTGATTCCCGCCGGCGTGCGGCTGAAACAGGCCGGCATCAAGGTGGTGTACGACGTGCACGAGGACGTGCCGCGCCAGATACTGGCCAAGCACTGGATACCCGGCGCGGTGCGACCGCTGGTGTCCGGCGGCTTCGAGACGCTGGAGGACTGGGCGGCGCGCCGCTTCGACGCCATCGTCACCTCCACCCCGCACATCCGCAAACGCTTCGAGAGGCTGGGCGCCAAGGCGTTCGACGTGTGCAACTTCCCGATCCTGGAGGAGCTGGTGCGCGACACGCCGTGGGAAAGCCGCCGCAACGAGGTGTGCTATATCGGCGGCATCAGCCGCATCCGCGGCATCGAACCGATCGTCGCCGCGCTGCCGGACACCTCCACCCGGCTCAATCTGGCCGGCCCGTGGAGCGAGAGCGATCTGAAGGCCATGCTAACGGCCCAACCGGGCTGGGCGCGGGTCAACGATCTGGGCATTCTGGACCGCCAGGGCGTGGCCGAGGTATTGGCCAGGAGCAAGATCGGCCTGGTGACTTTGTTCCCCACGCCCAATTACGTCGACGCGCTGCCGATCAAACTGTTTGAATACATGGCCGCCGGCATGCCGGTGATCGCCAGCGACTTCCCGGTGTGGCGCGAGATCGTAGCCGACGCCGGCTGCGGCGTGCTGGTAGACCCGCAGGACGCCGCCGCCATCGCCGCCTCCATCAACGAACTGCTGGGCGACGAAGAGCGCATGCGCCAGCTGGGCGAGTCCGGCAAGCGGGCGGTGCTGAGCAAATACAGCTGGGCGGCGGAAGCCGACAAGCTGGTGGCGCTGTATGCGTCCTTATAATCCTGATTTTTAGCCACAAAACCCACGAAAGAACACGAAACAAGGAAGTCATTTTCAAACGAGCTTGCGAATGTATTTCGTGTCTTTCGTGGGTTTCGTGGCGATATCGAATAATGAAAATACTCTACATCAACCACTACGCCGGCAGCCCGCGCCACGGCATGGAATTCCGCCCCTACTACCTGGCGCGTGAATGGGTGCAAGCCGGGCACGAAGTGAACATGCTGGCGGCCGATGTGTCTCACCTGCGGCAGACCCACCCGCAAGTGCAGGGAAAATATCTGGACGAAGACATAGCCGGCATCCGCTACACCTGGTGCAAGACGCGGCCGTACAGCGGCAACGGCGTCGGCAGGGTGCTGAACATTTTCAGCTTCCTTGGCAAGGTGATGGGCTTGTCTGGCCGCTATTTGAAGCAATGGAAACCGGACGTGGTGATCGCCTCGTCCACCTATCCGCTGGACACCGTGCCGGCGGCATGGATCGCCGGCAAGACCGGGGCCCGGTTGGTGTACGAGGTGCATGACTTGTGGCCGCTGACGCCGGTGGAGGTCGGCGGCATGTCGCCGAAGCATCCCTTCATCCGCCTGCTGCAATGGGCCGAGGATTTCGGTTACAAGCGCGCCGACACCGTAGTGTCCATGCTGCCCTGCGCCAAGGACTACATGATGGCGCATGGCATGGCGCCGGAAAAATACGCGGTGATTCCCAACGGCGTGGACGTGACGGAGTGGCAGGGCGAGGCGCAAGCCTTGCCGGCCGAACACCGCATGAGGCTGGCCGAACTCAAAGCCCATGGCCGTTTTGTCGTCGGCTACGCCGGCGGCCACGGCCTGGCCAACGCGCTGGATTATCTGCTGGAAGCCGCGGCCCTGATGCAGGACGCGCCGGTGACATTCGTCTTGGTGGGGGACGGCCCGGACAAGGAAGCGCTGGTGGCGCGCGCGGCAGAGCTGAAGCTGAACAATGTGCTGTTCCTGCCGTCCATCGCCAAGCGCAGCGTGCCGGCCTTCCTGGCCGAATGCGACGCGCTGTACATCGGCTGGCGCAAGCTGCCTATCTACCGATTCGGCATTAATCCGAACAAGCTGTTCGACTACATGATGGCGGGCAAGCCGGTGATCCACTCGGTGGAAGCCGGCAATGACATGGTGCGCGATGCCGGTGCCGGCATCAGCATCGGCGTGGAAGATCCGGCGGTGATCGCAGACGCGGTCAAGCGCATGGCGGTGCTGCCGCTGGCCGAGCGCGAAGCCATGGGCGCGGCCGGCAAGGCCTATGTGCTGGCCAACCACGATTACGCGGTGCTGGCGCGGCGTTTTCTGGCGGCGGTGAAACTGTGATTTTGGCGTAGGGCGGAAGCCCGCTGCGCGGGCGTTCCGCCTTTGTTGAGATGAATAGAGTGATGGCGGAACGCCCCTTCGGGGCTTCCGCCCTACGCAAGATTTGGTAGGCCGCGCCAAGCACGCGGCGATGGATATGGACGGCGGCCATGCGAGGCCGCGCAAAGACGAAAGACTGAGAAATGAGCGAACAGAAATTTTTGCCGTTTGCCTTGCCGGACATCGGCGAGGAAGAGATCAACGAAGTCGTCGACGCGCTGCGTTCCGGCTGGGTGACGACTGGGCCTAAGACCAAGCAGTTCGAGGCCGATTTCGCCGCCTTCCTCGGCGACGGCGTCGAGGCGATCGCGGTCAATTCCGCCACCGCCGGCCTGCACCTGGCGCTGGAGGCGATCGGCATCCAGGAAGGCGACGAGGTGATCGTGCCGTCCTACACCTTCACCGCCACCGCCGAAGTGGTGCGCTACTTGGGCGCGCATCCGGTGTGCGTGGATGTGGATGCCGCCACCTTCAACATCAGCCCGGCTGCCATCCGCGCTGCGATCACGACCAAGACCAAGGCCATCATGCCGGTGCACTTCGCCGGCCTGGCCTGCGACATGGACGAGATCATCGCCATTGCCCGCGAACACGGTCTGCAAGTGGTGGAAGACGCCGCCCACGCCATGCCCACCTACTACAAGGGCAAGCTGGTGGGCACGCTGGATTCGGACGTGACGGTATTCAGCTTCTACGCCAACAAGACCATGACCACCGGCGAAGGCGGCATGGTGGTGTCGAAAAACAAGGACATCATCGCCCGCTGCAAGGTGATGCGCCTGCACGGCATCAGCCGCGACGCCTTCGACCGCTATGTGTCCAAGACCCCGGCCTGGTTCTACGAAGTGGTCGCGCCGGGCTACAAGTACAATATGCCGGACACCGCCGCGGCGATGGGCATCCATCAGTTGAAGAAAATCCGCGGCTTCTATGAAAAGCGTGAAGTCATGGCCCAGCGCTTCGACCGCGAGCTGGCCGACCTGCCGCTGATCCTGCCGGCGCGCGCCAAGGACGAGGGCAGCAACCACGCCTGGCATTTGTACCCGGTGCGTCTCAAGCCGGAGGCTGGCATCTCCCGCGACGACTTTATCGCCAAGATGGCGGAGAAGGGCATCGGCTGCTCGGTGCACTTCATCCCGCTGCACCGCCAGCCGGTATGGCGCGACGGCTACCAGCTGACGCGCGAGCAATTCCCGGTGGCCGACGCGGCGTTTGAAGCCGAGGTGACGCTGCCGCTGTACACCAAGATGACGGACGATGACCAGACCCGCGTCATCGCCGCGGTGCGCGAGATTCTGGGCGCATGAGCCAGCGGTTGGAAAAAAAGGGCGGCGAGCTGTTGCCGCCTTGCTGCCGGCCGCCCCGCCACGGCTCGCGGCTGATCAAGCGCCTGTTCGACATTGCGGCATCGAGCCTGGGCTTGGCGGTGCTGGCGCTGCCGCTGTTGGCGGTCGCCTTGTGGGTGAAGCTGGACTCGCCGGGGCCGGTGTTTTTCCGCCAAGTGCGGGTGGGGCGCGGCGGCACGCTGTTCCGCATCCACAAATTCCGCACCATGCAGGTGGATACCGAACGCCAGGGCCAACTGACCGTTGGCGCGGACAGCCGCGTCACCGGCGCCGGCCGCATCCTGCGCAAGACCAAGCTGGACGAACTCCCGCAATTGATCGACGTTCTGTTCGGCGACATGAGCCTGGTCGGCCCGCGTCCGGAGGTGCCGAAGTACGTGGCGCATTATCCGGAAGAGGTGCGCGATATCGTGCTGTCGGTGCGCCCCGGCATCACCGATTGGGCGTCGATCCGCATGATCGATGAAAACGAGATACTGGGCCGAGCTGACGATCCGGAACGCGCCTATATCGAACAGGTGTTGCCGGAAAAGCTCGGTTACTACGTGCGCTATGCCGAGACGCACAGCTTGTTCGAGGATATCCGCATCATCGTCGCCACCCTGATGAAGATCGTGACCCGATGAGGTGGACTATCCGCCAACCCCGGCTTGCCGATGCCGATGCGCTGGCCGCCATCTATTTGGCCTGTCGCCGGGAAATGCCTTATGCGCCGCTGGCGCATGATGAGGCGTCGGTGCGCAGCTGGTTTGCCGATGCGCTGTTGCAAACCAGCCAGGTCTGGCTGGCCGAGCGTGATGGCCAGATCGCAGGCTTTGCCGCCTGCTCCATGCAAGATGGCATGCGCTGGCTGGATCAGCTGTATGTCGCGCCTGGCCAGCAGGGAAACGGCATAGGCCGCGCCCTGCTGGGGCAGGTATTGTCGCAGTGGAAACAGGCCTGCCGCTTGTTCGTGTTTCAGGCCAATGCCGGGGCGCGTCGTTTCTATGAGGCGCATGGTTTTACGCTGTTGCGCCTCAGCGATGGCCAAGATAACGAGGAATGTTGTCCGGATGCGTTGTACCAATGGCTGCCGGATACGAAAGAATGACCATGTTTGAAAAACTGCTAGCCTTCTCCCGCCACAACAAGATGGCGATGCTGGCGCTGATGGACGCGCTGCTGTTGCCGCTCGCTTTGTGGAGCGCCGTGTTCCTGCGCCTGGGCGGCTATTGGGACCCTAAACTCAACGCGCATTTGTGGGTCTTCATCGTGCCGCCCTTGTGGGCCATTCCCATCTTCATCAAGCTGGGGCTGTATCGCGCCGTGTTGCGCTATCTGGACGACAAGATCATCTACACCGTGTTCAGCGGCGTGACTTTGTCCGTATTGGTGCTGCAGGGCGTGATTCAGATGTTCCACATCTGGGCCATGCCGCGCACTTCGGTGATCATCTTCTGGGTGTTCGCCATGGCCTATATCGGCGGCAGCCGCTTCCTGCTGCGCGGCCTGGTGCGGCGCATCGACGCCACCGAGGCCCCGCGCGATCCGGTCATCATCTACGGCGCCGGCCAGGCCGGCCTGCAGCTGATGCTGGCCTTGCAGGCTGGGCGCGAATACCGGCCCATGGCCTTTGTCGACGACAATCCGGACTTGCATCGCCGCACCTACCGCGGCGTGGCGGTGCACGCGCCGGACGAGCTGCCGGCGTTGGTCAAGGATACCCAGGCCAAGTGCATTCTGCTGGCCATGCCCTCGGTCGGCCGCGGCCGCCAGCGCGAGATTCTGGAATCGCTGGAAAAACTGCGCGTGCCGATCAAACGGCTGCCCGGCATGGCCGATCTGGTCTCGGGCGAGGCGCGGGTGGAGGAGTTGAAGGAAGTCGAGATCGAGGACCTGCTGGGCCGCGATCCGGTGCCGCCCAAGGCCGAACTGCTGGCGCGCAACATCCGCGACAAGGTGGTGATGGTGACCGGCGCCGGCGGCTCCATCGGCTCGGAGCTGGCGCGGCAGATCGTCCGCAACCGGCCGGCGCGCATCGTGTTGTTCGAACTGTCCGAGTTCGCCCTGTACAGCATCGATCAGGAGCTGGCCCAGATCGCACCGCGCATCCCGCGCACGCCTATCTTGGGTTCGGTGACGGATTATGATCGGCTGACCCAAGTGATGCGCGCCTTCAAGGTGGAGACGGTGTATCACGCCGCCGCCTACAAGCACGTGCCGATGGTGGAGCACAACCCGATCGCCGGCATCGTCAACAACGCCTTCGGCACCGACACTACGGCGCGCGCGGCGGAAGACAGCGGCGTCGACACCTTCGTGCTGATCTCCACCGACAAGGCCGTGCGTCCCACCAATGTGATGGGCGCCACCAAGCGCCTGGCCGAACTGACGCTGCAAACCCGCCACGCGCGCGGCAGCAAGACGCGTTTCGTGATGGTGCGCTTCGGCAACGTGCTGGGCAGCTCCGGCTCCGTGGTGCCGCTGTTCCGCCGCCAGATCAAGGCCGGCGGCCCGATCACGCTGACCCACGCCGACATCACGCGCTACTTCATGACCATCCCCGAGGCGGCGCAACTGGTGATCCAGGCCGGCGCGATGGGCGACGGCGGCGACGTGTTTGTGCTGGACATGGGCGAGCCGGTCAAGATCATCGACCTGGCGCGGCGCATGATTCACCTGTCCGGCCTGGAGGTGAAGGACGAAAGCCAGCCGGACGGCGATATCGCCATCCGCGTCACCGGCCTGCGTCCGGGCGAGAAGCTGTACGAGGAGCTGTTGATCGGCGACAACGTGCTGCCGACCGACCACGCCCGCATCATGCGCGCCCAGGAATACCATCTGTCCGAAGCCGAAATGGCGTCCTTGCTGGCGCGTCTGCAGGACGCTTGCCAGCGGCTGGACGCCCCGCAGGCCTTCGCCCTGATGCAGGAGGCGGTGCATGAATTCCAGGCCGCGGAGGCGACGCAGGACTGGGTGACGTTGCAGGGCTGATCGCCCCCCTATCCCTTAATCAACGGCTGCAAGCTACCACTTGCAGCCGTTGTCTTTATCGAAGGCGTCTTTCAGCAGCATGGGTGCGGCGAGCAGGCCCAGGTTGGCGTAGGCCTTGGCGCAGTCGGCGCGCTCGGCGCGATTGATATTGCGCGCCAGCCGGGCTTTTTCCGGATCTTCGCGCAGCGGTTTGGCCTTGGGATTTTCCGGTTCCAGCTGCCGCATCTGCTGGCGCAGCCCCTCGATGGTAAGAAGTGGTTCCGCGTGCCCGGCGCTGGCTGAGGCTTTTCCCTGCCGCGCCGGCCGGGCGGCTGTTTCAACGGCAGTTGCGGCGCGAGCGGAATGGGCTGGGCGTGGCGATCGCGCCGCGGGCGCCGGCTGCGCCGAAGCGGCCCGTGATGGCGTGTCAGGCGGGGGCAGGGTGATGGACACCATGCTGACCCGCAGCGGCTGTGGCGCGGCAGCCGGCTGCGGTTGCGCGGTCTTCAAGGCGAGCAGCGCCAGCGCATGCAACAGCAGGCTGGCGGCGATGGCCAGCGGTCGTCGTGGCAGCGGCGTATGGAGGGGAACGGTAAGCGCGTTCATATCTGTAAACTAAATGCGGACCTTTGCCATGTTGATGGGATTGTCGTTTGGGTTTGGTGCATGGGTTGTGACATTGCGGCTGCGGGACTCATGGTAGAGTCCGCGCGCGCCGCAAAGTGCCCTGGCGGTGTACCATCTGGCATCCGCAATCTGGACCTTGAGCGATGGAAACCCGCTGGCTGGAAGACTTCCTGGTGCTGGCCGATACCGGCAGCTTCACCCGTTCCGCCGAACTGCGCCACCTGACGCAGCCGGCTTTCTCCCGGCGCATCCGCGCCTTGGAGAGCTGGCTGGGTGCGGATCTGATAGACCGCACCACCTATCCGACCAAGCTCACCGCCGCCGGCAAGCTGCTGCGCGAGCAGGCGGTGCCGCTGTTGGCCCAACTGAATACCACTCGCACCATGCTGCGCGGCCTGCAGCCCTTGCCGCGGGGCACGCTGGAATTCGCGGTGCCGCACACGCTGTCGTTCTCGTATTTTCCCAAGTGGCTGACCGCGGTCGAGGACGGCTTCGGCCAGCTGTCTTGCCGCCTGCAGGCCAGCAACGTGCACGACGCGGTGCTGGCTTTTGTCGAAGGCGGCAGCGACTTCCTGATGTGCTACCACCATCCCAAGCAGCCGGTGGAGCTGCATGACGCGCGCTATGGCGGGCTGCGGCTGGGCGTGGAGCGCTTGCGGCCGTACTCCATCGCCGCGGACGGCGCGCCCATGTATGCGCTGCCGGGGTGGCCGGACGCGCCGCTGCCTTTTCTGGGCTATGCCAGCAACGCCTATTTCCGTTTGATGAGCGATTTGCTGCTGGTCAGCGGGCCGCAGCCGGCGCACCTGTCCTTGCGCTACGAGACCGATATGGCCGAGGGACTGAAGCAGATGGCCTTGGCCGGCCATGGCCTCGCCTTTCTGCCGGAAAGCTCGGTGGCCGCCGAGTGCGCGGCCGGCCTGCTGGCGGTGGCCGGCGGCGATGAATGGAGCGTGGAAATGGAAGTCCAGCTGTATTGCGACCACCGTCGCGCCAAGCCGGAACAGGAGGCGTTGTGGGATTATCTCTGCGCGCGCTATCCGACAGTGTGAGCCTCTACTTGCGCTAGGGGCTGTTGACGTTTGGTGAGTGGATCGCGTTTGAGCCGATTTGTGCCGGAAGCAAGGCGCACAGTCCGACGCATAGTCATTCTATGCAAGGGCTGGGCAACGTGGCTTCCGGCCCAAAGCGGCCAAACCCGCAGGGCCGGGCGCCTTTCGCGCCGACTCTTCGTTGTTCCGCGCTGGCAGAGAATAACTATGCGGCGCGCGAAACGCCTCGATTCGTCGCAAAACGCATCCCGGCGCGACCGCTCACCAAACGTCAACAGCCCCTAGGCGGAGCGCATCTGAAATTCTCTCGTTCCGCCATCGGAACTGAACAGGGTTGGTCGCCAGCCATAAAGACAACGTTCAACCTTCCGACAGCACGCGGATGTGGGCGGCCACGCTGCGCCCCAGCGCCGACAGATCGTAGCCGCCCTCCAGCACCGATACGATGCGGCCGGCGCAGTATTGGTCGGCGATCTGCAGCAGATGGCGCGTCACCCATTCGTAGTCGGCTTCGGTCAGGCCCAGCGAACCCATATCGTCCTCGCGGTGGGCGTCGAAGCCGGCGGAGATGAACAGCATCTGCGGCTGGAAGTCGTGCAGCAGCGGCAGCCAGACGTTTTCCACCGCCTCGCGGAATTCGCGCCCGCCGCTGCCGGCCTTCAAAGGAACGTTATGCATGTTCGGCCCTTGCGGTTTGTCGCCGCAATAGGGGTAGAACGGGTGCTGAAAGGTGGACACCATCAGCACGCGCGGATCGTCGTGCAGGATTTCCTCGGTGCCGTTGCCGTGGTGGACGTCGAAATCGATGACCGCCACCCGCTCGAACTTGTACTGGGCCAGCGCGTGGGCGACGCCGACGGCGATGTTGTTGAAGAAGCAGAAGCCCATCGCCTTGTCGCTCTCGGCATGGTGGCCGGGCGGGCGGATGGCGCAGAAGGCGTTGGGCGCCTTGTCCTCGGCCACCAGCTCCACCGCCTTCACCACGGCGCCGGCGGCGCGGTGGGCCGCTTTCAACGTGCCGGGCGACATCGCGGTGTCCGGGTCCATGCGGAAGGTGCCGACGCTGGGCGCGCAGGCTTCCAGATATTCGACGTAACGGGGCGGGTGGACGCGCGCCAGCTGTTCATAGGTGGCTTCCGGCGCTTCGACTTCCTGCAGGGTGTCGAAGATCTGCGAGGCCATCAGCTGGTCGCGGATAGCCGTCAGCCGCTCCGGGCATTCCGGGTGGCCCACCCCCATATTGTGCAGCAGGCAGTCGGGATGGGTGATGTAGGCCGTCAGGCCGTTGCGCTGCAGGCGGTTTTTCAGCCAGTTGAACACGTACGCTCCCTACGCGCTTACAATGGGTATCGAATATGTGATTTTGATAAATACTGCGCGCAACCGGGGTCAAATGCAATCTCTCTCCCTTGCCTACCGGCAACTGAACACGCTTATCCTGGGCAAACCGCAGCCGATCCGGCTGGCCTTCGCTTGTCTGATCGCGCGCGGCCATCTGTTGATCGACGATGTCCCCGGCGTCGGCAAGACCACGCTGGCGCACGGCCTGGCCACCGTCTTGGGCCTGGATTACCGCCGGGTGCAGTTCACCAGCGACCTGCTGCCGGCCGATATCCTGGGCGTCAGCATCTATCAGCGCGACGGCGGGCGCTTCGAGCTGCACAAGGGGCCGGTGTTCACCCAAGTGCTGCTGGCCGACGAGATCAACCGCGCCTCGCCCAAGGTGCAGTCGGCCTTGCTGGAGGCGATGGAGGAGCGCCAGGTGTCGATAGACGGCGAGACCCATGCGTTGCCGTCGCCGTTTTTCGTCATCGCCACGCAGAACCCCGGCGAGCAGATGGGGACGTTTCCCTTGCCGGAATCGCAGTTGGACCGCTTTCTGATGCGGATTTCCCTCGGTTATCCGCCGCGCGAGGCGGAACGGGCGCTGCTGATGGGCGAGGATAGGCGCGACCTGCTGGCGCGATTCCAGGCGGTGATGTCGCAGGGCGAGCTGCTGTCGCTGCAGCAGCAGGCCGCCGCCGTGACGGTGTCGCCGGCCCTGGCCGACTATTTGCTGGCGCTGCTGGAAGCCACGCGGCGTCCCGGCCTGTTCGTCACCGGGCTGAGTCCGCGCGCCGGGCAGGCCCTGGTGGCCGCCGCCCGCGGCTGGGCCTTGCTGGCCGGGCGCGATCATCTGTTGCCGGAGGACGTCAAGGCGATCTTTCTGCCGGTGGCGGCGCACCGGCTGCAGTCGGCGTCCGGCGTGGACGTCGGGCAGGAACTGGAGCGGCTGCTCGCCCATGTCGCCATTCCGTGATCGCTTCCGGCATTGGTGGCTGGCGCGGCTGCCGCTGCAAGAGCGCTGCGAACTGACGCAGCGCCGGATATACCTGTTGCCTACCCGTTTTGGCTTGTTGTTGCTGACGGTGGCGCTGGCGGTGTGGGGGGGGCGCTGAATTACCAGGTCAGCCTGGCCTATGCCTTGGCGTTCTGGATCGTGGGGCTGGCGCTGGTGGCGGTGCTGATGGCCTATCGCCAGTTGTCCGGCCTGATCGTGTCGGCCGAGGCCGCCGCGCCGGTGTTCGCCGGCGACCCTGCCGGTTTCCGCCTGCGGCTGGACAGTCCGCAGCCGCAGGCGCGGCAGCTGTCGCTGCATCTCTTGGGTCTGGACGATGCTCTCATTCCCTGCGTTTTCGACGGCCATGGCGGCGAGGCGGCGCTGGCGGTGCCGACCACCCGCCGCGGCTGGCTGGCGTTGCCGCCATGCGTGGCGCAAAGCGAAGCGCCATTCGGCTTGATCCGCGCCTGGGCAGTGTTGCGGCTGGACGCGCGGGCGCTGGTCTATCCGGCGCCTTTGCCTGACGCGTCGCGCGGCGCCGGCGAAGGCGATGGCGGGGAGGGCGGCGATGCGCGTCCAGGCGGAGACGACTTTTCCCACCTCGACGCCTACCGCCATGGCGATACGCCGCGGCAGATCGCCTGGAAGGTATTGGCGCAGCGCGACACCTTGGCCAGCAAGCGTTTCGTCGGCGAGGCGTGCAGCGCGCTGCGGCTGATCCGCTGGAGCGATTACGGCCAGGAGACGGACGCGGAACGGAGATTGTCGCGGATGGCCTGGCGGGTGGAGCAGTGCGAGCGGCTACGCCAGCGCTACCGGCTGTGCCTGCCCGATGCCGAGATCGGTCCGCAGCCGCGGCAACGCGATCTGGCGCTGGCCGCGCTGGCCTTGTTCGGGAGCCGCGAATGAGCGGGGCGGGGCCGGCCATGCGCCATGGACCGGCGCTGCTGGCATTGGCCTGGGTCATGCTGCCCTTGGCATGGTTTCTGCCGCTGTGGTTGATGGCCCTGGGCGGCGCGGCCTTGCTCGGGCGCGGCTGGCTGGCCCGTCGCGCTGGGCGCTTGCCGTCGCGCTGGTTGCTGTTGCCGCTGCTGATGCTTTCCATCGGCGGGGCTTGGCTGCAACTGGGCACCTTGATCGGCCGCGAGGGCGGCGTGGCGTTGCTGGTGCTGCTGACGGCGTTCAAAGCCTATGAAACCGCCACGCTGCGCGACTGGCGCGTGCTGTTGGCGCTGGGTTTTTTCCTGGCGGCGATGCCGCTGCTGTTCAACCAGTCCCTGCTGATGGCGGCTTGGCTGGTGGCTGCCTTGCTGTTGCTGACCTGGGCCACCGCCATGCTGGCGGGCGGCTTGCCGCGCGGCAGCTGGCGCAGCGCGGCGCAGGCCTTGCTATTGTCGCTGCCCATCATGCTGGTGCTGTTCGTGATGATGCCGCGCCTGCCGGAGCCGCTGTGGAGCATGCCGCGGCAACAGCCTGCCGCCGGCAGCGGCCTGGGCGAGGATATGGAGCCTGGGAGCATCAGCAAACTGATTCTGAATCGGGAGCCGGCATTCAGCGTGGTGTTCGATGGGCCGCCGCCGCGCCAGGATCAGCTGTACTGGCGGGTGATGCTGTTGGACGCGTTTGATGGTAGGCGCTGGCTGCGCGCCGCCGAGTCGCGGCCATCGCCGCTGGCCATCTCCGGAGGCCGTCCACTGGCTTACAGCCTGACGCTGCGCGCCGATCAGGGGCGTGTGCCGGCGCTGGAGATGCCGCAGGCCGCCACGCCGGGCAGTCATATGGCGCCCGGCGGCTTGCTGCGCCAGGATCGCGGCCAGGACGATCTGGCGCGTTATCGGCTGCTCAGCATGGTCGGCGCGCGTCTTTCGGAGCCGCTGTCGGCCGGCAGACGCGCCTTTTATCTGCAACTGCCGGCTGGCAACGCCAGAAGCCGGGCGCTGGCATGGCAGCTGCGGCAGCGTGGCGGCGGCGAAACCGGCTTTGTGCGGGAGGCATTGCAATATCTGCGGCTGGGGGGCTTCCGCTACACCTTGCAGCCGCCATTGCTGGGCGAGCAGCCGGTGGACGCGTTTTTGTTCGGCACGCGGCAGGGGTTTTGCGAGCATTATGCCTCGGCCTTCGCCTTTCTCGCCCGAGCCGCCGGCATGCCGGCGCGAGTGGTGATCGGCTATCAGGGCGGGGAATACAATCCGTTGGGCCGCTTCTGGCTGGTGCGCTCCTCCGACGCCCACGCTTGGGTTGAGGTCTGGCTTGCGGATCAGAGGCAATGGCTGAGAGTGGATCCGACCTCGGCGGTTTCTCCGAATCGGCTGGAGCAGGGGGCGGAACAGTCTCTGCCGGCTTTGCGCGGCGCGGACGGCGCGGGCGCGGCGCTGCCGCCGCAATGGCTGCGGCGTTGGCGGCAGCAATGGCAGGCGGCGAATTTCGCCTGGCAGCAATGGGTGGTCGGTTACGATGCCGCCCGGCAGCGCGGCTTGTTCCGGCGTCTGGGGCTGGGGGACGATGTCGATGGCGGCAGCGTGGTGCGCGGCCTGCTGATCGGCATGGCGCTGGCGCTATTGCCGCTGGCTTGGTGGTGGCGCAGACGGCCGCGGCAGCCGCCGCTGGCCGAAGGATGGATGAGGTTGCGGCAGCGGCTGGCGCAGCGCGGCGTCGCAGTCTCGCCCGCGCTTGGGCCGATTGAGCTGCTGAAGGCGGCCCAGGGCCTGCCGCGCGAGGATTTTGCTCGTCTGCAGCGGCTGGTGAAGGAGTATGTCGAGCTGCGCTATCGCCAGCCGCAGGCCGATGCGGCGCGGGAGCGGCGCTGGTTGCGCCAGGCGCGGCGCTGGAAATGACAAGGCCCGGCATGGGGCCGGGCCGATGAGCGAGGTTTGCCGCGCTTAGAGCAGGAAGTCGCGCGAGATGCCCTTGCGGCGCAGGATGCGGCGCAACTGCTCCAGCCCTTCGATCTGGATCTGCCGCACGCGCTCGCGGGTCAGGTTCAGCGAGGCGGCCAGCTCTTCCAGCGTGCAGATCTCGTAGCCGTTCAAGCCGTAGCGCCGTTCGATCACCAGCCGCTGCTTTTCGTTCAGCTGGCCCAGCCAGTCGTGGACGAAGGTTTCCAGCTGGCTGTTGTGCAGCTGCAGCTCCGGCTCCTCATGCTGCTCGTCCGGGATCGATTCGCCGATGGACAGCATCGGGTCGATGTCCAGCGGCGCATCCAGCGAGGCCATGCGCTCGTTCAGGTTCATCACCTTGCGCACGTCGTCCACCGGTTTGCCGACCAAGTGGGCGATCTCGTCCAGCGTGGGTTCGCGGCCGATCTGGCTTTCCAGGTGGCGCGAGGCGCGCAGGTAGACGTTCAGTTCCTTGATCACATGCACCGGCAGCCGGATGGTGCGCGACTGGTTCATGATGGCCCGCTCTATGCTTTGGCGTATCCACCAGGTGGCATAGGTGGAGAAGCGGAAGCCGCGCTCCGGATCGAACTTTTCCAGCGCGTGCATCAAGCCGATATTGCCTTCCTCGATCAGATCCAGCAGCGCCAGTCCTCGGTTGATGTAGTGCTTGGCGATGTTCACTACCAGCCGCAGATTGTGCTCGATCATCTTCTGGCGCGCTTCAAACTCCCCGGCCACTACGCGGCGCGCCAGCGCCAGCTCTTCCTGCGGGGTCAGCAGCGCGTTGTTGCCGATGTCGTTCAGGTAAATCTGGGTGACATCGGCGACCACGTCTTCAAAGACCGCGGTGCTGTCCGCGCTTTCTTCGGCTTCGGCCTCCGCTGCGGCTTCTTCGCCGGCTTCCTCATCGAGAATTTCGTTCTCGTCCAGGATATCGATTTCGTTGCTCATGTCTCTACCCCCGTCGCTGTCTTGTCCCGGCGGGGGCAGAGCCTACCCGCTAGGACTTGTGTTCAAGATACTGCATCGGATCCACAGGCTTGCCGAAACGGCGCACCTCAAAGTGCAGCTTGACTTGGTCGGCATCGGTATTGCCCATTTCGGCAATCTTCTGCCCTTTCTTGACAGACTGTCCCTCCTTGACCAGCAGCTGGCTGTTATGCGCGTAAGCCGACAGGAAAGTCTTGTTGTGCTTGATGATGATCAGCTTGCCGTAGCCGCGCAGCCCGGTCCCGCTGTACACCACCTTGCCATCTCCTGCCGCGAGCACCGGCTGGCCCATGCGCCCGCTGATTTCAATGCCTTTATTGTTTTCCGAGAAGCCCTTGATGAGCTTGCCTTCGGTCGGCCACAGCCATGCCACCGCGTCTTCTTCCTGCTTGGCCGCGGGGGCGCTGGCCTCCTGCGCCGGCGCGGCGGCAACTGCCGTGCTGGCTTCCTGCTTTTTCCCCGGGGCGGGGGAAGGGGTCGAGCTTGATGCCTGAGCGTTGTTTTTGACGCCAGCGCGGCCCTCGCTCTGAGCCGCGATGTCCTTGGCCGCTTCGCCGCTGTAAGGCAGCTTCAGGGCCTTGGGATACGTCTTGACCGCGCCGCCGGTCGCCGCGGCAGCGGCGGGTTCCGCTGGCGCCGTCTGCGCCGCTGCCGCCGTCGTAACCGGCGCCGGGATTGCATCGCCGCCTGGCGGGGTCAGCCGCAGCACCTGTCCCACCTTGATGCCGGTATCCGGCAGGTTGTTCCAGGCGGCGACATCCTTGTATTTCAAGCCGTGGTTCAACGAGATCCGGAACAGATTGTCGCCCGGCTTCACCACGTAAGTCTGTTCGCCTGCGGCAGGCGCGGACGCTGCCGGCGCTTGGCCCACGGGCTGCATATTCAGGTTGCCGGCGTCCCGGTAGGGCATGGCTTCCGTATTGGCCGCATGGTTGGCGTTGGCTGCTACCGGAGACGGCTTGCTGCTGCTTATCGTCG
Organism: Chromobacterium sp. CCUG 76385; assembly: GCF_059916625.1. Classification (NCBI taxonomy): domain Bacteria; kingdom Pseudomonadati; phylum Pseudomonadota; class Betaproteobacteria; order Neisseriales; family Chromobacteriaceae; genus Chromobacterium; species Chromobacterium sp. CCUG 76385. The sequence goes on along the minus strand of NZ_JAUCGU010000031.1, from coordinate 15,136 downwards.
AGGGCGCCGCGGATTCCACCGGCGCCGCCTGCTGTACCATGCTGCTGCAGCCGGCCAATGCGGTGGCGGCTAGCGCAGCTAATATATGGGCATACCTGCAATGCATTTTTAGCATGTTTTTGTGTAGAAGCGTTTAAGTTGGGGTCTTGCTCGATTGTCTGACAGTGATAGTGTTGCGTTTTTGCAGTTTTAACTGCGTCCATTCAGCAGTGGCACAAATTTCACAGGATCGAGCCTAGTCTTTTGCAAACCTTGCGCGGTTTTCTCCAGCAGCCATAAATGTTGCTCGCCGTCTCCCAGCGGCAGCACCATTCTGCCGCCGTCGGCCAACTGATCCACCAGGGCGGTCGGCACCGCGCGCGCGGCGGCGGTGACGATGATGCCGTCGAAGGGTGCGGCTTCGGCCAGGCCGGTATTGCCGTCGCCGTGCACCAAGCGGGCGTGAACCAGTTTGGCGGCGCGCAGATTGCGTCTTGCTTGGTCCAGAATCGTGCCCAGTCGTTCCACTGAATAGACTTCGGCGCCTGCCTTCAGCAGCACCGCCGTCTGGTAGCCGCAGCCGGTGCCGATCTCGAGGATCTTGCCGGGTGGGCGCCCCTGGATCAGCAGTTCGGTCATGCGGGCCACCGTCAGCGGTTGCGAGATGGTCTGGCCGTGGCCGATGGGCAGCGACACATCGTCGTAGGCGCGGGTGGCCAGGGCCTGATCGACGAACAGATGGCGAGGCACTTCATGCATGGCGGTCAGCACTCGCTCATCGGCGATGCCATGCTGGCGCAGACGGTCGGTCATGCGCCGGCGCGTGCGCTCGGAAAGCATGCCGTAAGCCTGGCTGTTCTGTGTCAGCGGTGAAGCCATGTGGAAATCCTGTCCAATTGCCCGTAGGCGGTCAGATCCAGCATCAGCGGCGTCACCGAGGGCTGGTTCGCCGCAATGCAGCCGAAGTCGGTTCCGGCCCCGGCATCCTGCACTGCGCCGACCGGCCCTACCCAGTATATCGTCTCGCCGCGAGGATTCTGAGATTTGATCACCGGCTGCGCGGCGTGGCGGCGTCCCAGCCGCGTTACTTGCATCGCGCCGAGTTGTTCCGGCGGCGCGTCCGGAACGTTCACATTCAGCAGAACCGGCTGGGTCAACGGCTGTTCCAGGCAACGTTCGACCAATTGTTCCACCACTTTGCCGGCGCTGGCGAAATGCTTGCCGCTATGGCCGGCCAGCGAAACCGCGATGGACGGGATGCCCAGCATGAAGCCTTCGGTGGCGGCCGCCATCGTGCCGGAATACAGCGTGTCGTCGCCCATATTGGGGCCGTGGTTGATGCCGGTGAACACCATGTCAGGCTTGAAATCCAACAGCCCGGTCACCGCCAGATGCACGCAGTCGGTGGGCGTGCCGTTGACGTAGTAAAAGCCGTTGTCCGCCGAGCGCACCGTCAACGGGCGGTCCAGCGTCAGCGAGTTGCTGGCGCCGCTGCGGTCGCGGTCCGGCGCCACGACCACCACCTCGCCGTAACGTCTCAGCGTTTGGGCCAGCATGGCGAGGCCAGGGGCGGCGTAGCCGTCATCGTTGCTCAGCAGAAACTTCATACTGTCTTTCCGTATTCATCGCGTGATTGTAGCGCCGCCATCATGACAGCGAATAGTGCCGCGCGGCGGCGGCGGCCCGTAAAAAAACCCGCGTCGGGCGGGTTGTGCGGCCTGGCTCAGGCGTAGTAGCGTTTGCTGAATTCCAGCATGCGTTCGATCGGCACGCGCGCGGCGTCCATCTGTTCGGGGCTCAGGTAGTCGATCACCAGGCCTTCGCCTTGCTGTGCGCGCTTGACCGCTTCGATGCTGTTCATCTTCATGTAAGGACAGGAGTTGCACTGGCAGCCGGCATAGATCGGCGCCTGGCGCAGGTCCAGGTCCGGGCGGGCCAGCCCCATGTTGTACAGGATGCCGTCCTCGGTGGCGACGAAGATCACCGCCTTGGCATTGCCCTGGTAGTTTTTCACCCAGTTCAGCATGCCGGAAGTGGAGCCGACATAATCGGCCTTCTTCAGCACCGGCAGCGGGCTTTCCGGGTGGGCGATCAGGTATTTGTCGCCGGACGCGGCGGCGAAGGCCTCGTTCAGCGCGGCCTCGTTGAACTTGTCGTGCACTTCGCACACGGCGGACCACAGCGGCATGTCGTAGCCGTACTGGTCGTTGAGGTAGCCGCCCATATTGCGGTCCGGCGAGAAAATGACTTTCTTACCTTCGGCATACAGATGCGCGATGATGTCGTCGACATTGCGGCTGGTGACGATCCAGTCGGACACTGCCTTATGCTCGGCGCTGGAGTTGATGTAAGCGACGTGGACATGGTCCGGGTAACGCTTGCGCCACTGGGTCAGCTCGACGACGTCGGTTTGCGTCACCAGCGAACAGGTGGAGCCGGCGTCCGGCAGGATCACCGTGGCTTCCGGGTTCAGGATCTTCGCGGTCTCGGCCATGAAACGCACGCCGGCGAACACGATGATGTCGGCCTGGGCTTCCTTGGCGTACAGCGACAGTTCCAGGCTGTCACCCACCTTGTCGGCCATCTGCTGGATTTCCGGCTGGGTGTAATAATGAGCGAGTGTGACGACGCGTTTCGTCATGGTGTGTCGGCTCCTGCCTGGCCGAGGGTTTCCCGGCCGGTTGCGTGCTGCGGCGCAAAATACGTTTATTGCGAAACTGTAAAGGTTAGCAATATTGTAAAGGCTGCGCCACTAGCTCGGTATGGCCGGCGGCGAAATTCAACCGTTGCGGACCAGCTTACCCACATGTGTATGGTTTGCCGGAGGTCAATATGACGCGCAGGTTTGCTCTGCATGATGGGAAGGGCTGGGCGCCGCCGCATGACGGCGGCCACGCCGTCCTTCCTTTCCGTTTCGGCAGCCGATGCTGTCGCGCGCATTTCGCATGGATCACGTAATCTTGCAGTGCAGCCGGCGCCTGCCGGCAGGGCGCTACTGATTGATATTGTTTCCGAGGACACGCACGCATGAGGCCACATTATCTGACCCCGCTGTTTTCCCCGCGCACTGTCGCCGTGGTCGGAGCCAGCGATCGTCCCGGCTCCATCGGCCAGGCCGTCTTCGCCAATCTGCTGGCCGGCTCCTTTCAGGGCAAGCTGTTCCCGGTCAATCTGAACCACAAGGTGGTCGGCGGCATTCCGGCGGTGTCTTCGGTGCGGCAGATCGAGGAGCCGATAGACCTGGCCGTGGTGGCGACGGCGATACGTTCGCTGCCGGGCATCGTCAAGGATTGCGGCAAGAAGGGCGTCAAGGCCGTGCTGCTGGCCAAGGAGTTTTCCGACAGCGAACAGCTGGAGCAGGAACTGATCAACGAGGCGCTGTCCATCGCCCGCCACTTCGGCATCCGTCTGCTCGGCCCGAATGTGCTGGGCCTGATGCGGCCGGTGGCCGGCTTCAACGCCAGCAATTACAACGGCAAGGTGAGGCCGGGCAATCTGGCGCTGGTGTCGGAGTCGTCCGCGCTGTGCGCGGCGATGCTGGACTGGGCGGACAGCAAGGAGATCGGCTTTTCCAGCGTGGTGTCGCTGGGCGGGGCGCTGGATGTTGGATTCGGCGAAATTCTCGACTACCTGGTGGCCGACAACGCCACCCAGGGCATTCTGTTGCATGTTCACCACATCTACGATGCCCGCCGCTTCATGTCGGCGCTGCGCGCGGCCGCCCGCACCAAGCCGGTGGTGGTGATCAAGTCCGGCCGTTTCGAGAACGATGCCGGCGGCCGCACCCACGCCAGCAATCTGGTGGCCAGCGGCGATGTGTTCGACGCCGCGCTGGCGCGCGCCGGCGTGCTGCGGGTGTCGTCGATCGCCCAATTGTTCACCGCCGCCAAGGTGTTGGCGGCCAATTACCGCGTCGGCGGCAAGCGGCTGGCCATCGTGACCAACGGTTTCGGGCCGGGCTTGCTGGCGGCCGACAGCGCCGTGGATTGCGGCGTGGAGCTGGCCAAGCTGAGCGAGGGCACCATGAAGCTGCTGGACAGCGTGCTGCCGCGCAACTGGTCGCATGGCAATCCGCTGGACATCATCGGCGACGCCAGTCCGATGCGCTTCCGCACCGCGGTGAAGGCCTGTGTCGATGATCCGGGTGTGGACGGCGTGATGGTGATCTTCACGCCGCAGGCCGGCACCGATCACCTGACCACCGCGCAATTGATGATAGGCCTGCAGCGCGAGACCGCTAAGCCGCTGTTCCTGTCCTGGCTGGGCGACGCCAAGGTGTCGGAAAGCCGCGAGCTGTTCTCCAAGGCCAAATGCGCGCACTTCAGCGCGCCGGAGTACGGCATCGAGGTGTTCCGCCATCTGGCGGCCTATCAGCACAACCAGCAGCTGCTGTTGCAGACGCCGGGGCCGCTGGAGGGCCAGCGCGACGATCCCGACGTGGCGGCGGCGCGCAAGGTGATAGACGCGGCGCTGGCCGAAGGGCGGGAAATCCTGTCCGAGCGCGAATCCAAGCAGGTGCTGGCGGCCTTTCATATCCCGGTCAATCCCACCACCCTGGCGCGCAAAGCCGACGAGGCGGTGCGCCAGGCCGAGGCGATAGGCTATCCGGTGGTGCTGAAGATCGATTCGCCGGACATCATCTATAAGAGCGATGTGGGCGGCGTGGAGCTGAACATCAGCAACGAGGCCACCTTGCGCGCGGCCTTTGACGGCATCATCAGCCGCACGCGGCAGGCGCGGCCGGACGCGCGCATCGAGGGCGTATCGGTGCAGCCCATGCGCAAGCGGCGCTTCGCCCGCGAGGTGATGGTGGGGGTGGCTCACGACGCCGCCTTCGGTCCGGTGGTGGCGTTCGGCGCCGGCGGCATCGCGGTGGAAGTCATGCACGACCTGGCGCTGGCGCTGCCGCCGCTGAACGATTATCTGGTGGACAGCATGATCAGCCAGACCCGCATCGGCCAGTTGCTGGGGCCGTTCAAGAACCTGCCGCCGGTGGACGTGGACGAGCTGCGCCATGTCTTGCTGCAAGTGTCGGAAATGGTATGCGAGCTGCCGCAGATCCGCGAGCTGGACATCAACCCGCTGGTGGCGGACGAGAAGGGCGTGATCGCGCTGGATGCCCGCATCGTGGTGCAGCCGGCGGGCGCCGAGCGCAAACGCTACGGCCACATGGCCATCATGCCTTACCCCACGCATATGGTGGTGTGCGCCAAGTTGCATGACGGCACGCCGGTGATGATCCGCCCGGTGCGGCCGGAAGACGCCGACATGCAGCAGGCTTTCGTCCGCAACCTGTCTGAGGAAAGCCGCTACAACCGCTATCTTTCCAGCATCAAGCAGCTGTCGCAGAGCATGCTGGTCCGCTTCACCCAGCTCGACTACGACCGCGAAATGGCGCTGGCGATGACGCGGGAAGGCGAGGCGGGGGAGGAGATGCTGGCGGTGGCCCGCTTCATCACCGACCCCGACAACGAGGCCTGCGAGTTCGCGCTGGAAGTGGCGGATGACTGGCAGGGGCGCGGCATAGGCAATCTATTGATGCAGGCCTTGTTCGACGCGGCGCGCGAGCAGGGCCTGAAGCTGATGCGCGGCGAAGTGCTGGCCGGCAACAAGGGCATGTTGAAACTGATGCATAAACTGGGGTTTAGCGTGGAGCCGCACCCCGAAGACAGGGCGTTGACGCTGGTGTTGAAGCCGCTCTGAGCGGTCTATCCGATACAGTCTTGCATTAAGCGCTTGCAAGATAAGGGAAAACTGACCTAAAATCGTGGGCTTTTCTATATCCAGTTTTTTTCAAGGACAATCGACAATGGTAGTGATTCGTCTGGCACGCGGCGGCGCCAAGAACCGTCCGTTCTACAACATCGTGGTGACCGATTCCCGTAACCGTCGTGACGGTCGCTTCATCGAGCGCGTTGGCTTCTACAACCCGGTAGCCAACGAGAAGCAAGAACGCGTCCGCTTCACCATGGACCGTCTGAACTACTGGGTAGGCGTTGGCGCCCAGCTGTCCGACTCCGTTGCCAAGCTGCTGAAAGAGCAGAAGGTCGTAGCCGCTTAATCCGGCTATCCAACATCAAGACGGATTTGGGCGCATGCGCGACGAAGATCTCGTAGTAATGGGCTTTGTGCGCGGCGCCTTCGGTATTAAGGGCTGGGTGAAAATCCACGCCGATACCGAATACGCTGACAGCCTGTTTGATTACCCGACCTGGTGGTTGGGCAAAAACGGCAGCTGGAAGCCGTACGCATTCGAAAACGGCGCCGTTCAGCCCAAGGCCCTGGCGGCCAAGCTGGAAGGCGTCGACGAGCGCGACACAGCGGAAGCGTTGCGCGGCATGCAGATTGCCGTGCCGCGCAGCGAACTCCCCGAAGCTGGCGAAGGCGAATACTACTGGAACGATTTGATCGGTCTGGCAGTCGTCAACCAGCAGGGCGAGACGCTGGGCACGGTGGAAACGCTGCTGGAAACCGGCGCCAACGACGTATTGGTGGTGAAGGGTGAGCACGGCCAAAGGCTGATCCCCTTCGTGGATCAATACGTGTTGGAGGTGCTGCTGGCCGAAGGCCGCATCCTGGTGGACTGGGGTCTGGATTACTGATGCAGATCGACGCGGTAACGCTGTTCCCCGAGATGTTCGACTCGATCGCCCGCTTTGGCGTCAGCCAGCGGGCGCTTGACTTGGGCTTGTGGCAGTTCCATGCCTGGAACCCGCGCGATTTCACCCACGACAACTATCGTCGGGTGGATGACCGGCCGTATGGCGGCGGTCCCGGCATGGTGATGCAGATCGAACCGCTGGAGCAGGCCCTTGCCGCCGCGCGCGCGCGCCAGCGCGAAGCCGGCGCCGAGAGCAGCCATGTGGTGTATCTGTCGCCGCAGGGCGCGCGGCTCTCGCACGCCAAGGCGGTGGAGCTGTCGCAAAGGCCTGGCCTGATACTGCTGTGCGGCCGCTACGAAGGCATAGATGAGCGGTTGATCGCCACGCAAGTCGACGAGGAAATTTCCATCGGCGACTACGTGCTGTCGGGCGGCGAATTGCCGGCGATGGTGCTGGCGGATGCGGTGGTGCGCTTGTTGCCGGGCGTGCTCAACGATGCGCAATCGGCGTACGAAGACTCATTTGTGGATGGTCTGCTGGACTGTCCGCACTATACCCGACCCGAAGAGTATCGAGGCATGCGGGTGCCGGATGTGCTGTTGTCCGGTAATCATGCCCTGATCGCCAAATGGCGGCTGAAGCAGTCGCTGGGACGCACGTGGCAACGTCGGCCCGAACTGCTGAAAGACCGTATTTTGACAAAACAGGAATCTCGGCTGCTGGCGGAGTACCAGCAGGAACAAGATGTCCAGAACAAATCGGAGTAAATCATGGATCTGATCCAAAAACTCGAGCAAGAAGAAATCGCACGCCTGGGCAAGACCCTGCCGGAATTCGCCCCGGGCGACACCGTAGTGGTTCAGGTGAAGGTAAAGGAAGGCAACCGCGAGCGTCTGCAGGCTTACGAAGGCGTGGTCATCGCCAAGCGTAACCGCGGTCTGAACAGCGCGTTCACCGTGCGCAAGATCTCCGCCGGCGAAGGCGTTGAGCGTACCTTCCAAACCTACTCCCCGCTGGTGGCTTCTGTTGAAGTGAAGCGTCGCGGTGACGTTCGTCGCGCCAAGCTGTACTACCTGCGCGGCCGCACCGGCAAGTCCGCTCGCATCAAGGAAAAGCTGCCGGCTCGCAAGCAGGGTTAATCCTGTCGGCGACCGCCGCTATCATCAAAGCGCAAGGCCTGGCCTTGCGCTTTTTTCGTTTCAGGGGGGGATGCGATGGAATACAGCGCCGTGATCGCCGCGCCATTTGGACGGCTGGGCGTGGCCTGTCGAGACGGCGAGCTGGTCGAACTGCGTTTCCTGCCGGCGGGTGCGGCCTTGCAGGCGCCGGCTGCGGGGAGTTTGGCGGCCGAAGTGGCCAAGCAGCTGGACGCCCATTACGCCGATGCGCGCCACGCCTTCACTGTGCCTTACCGCTTGCACGGCACGCCCTATCAGTTGCGGGTATGGGAGCAGATTGCCGCCATCCCCTGCGGCCAGACCCGGCGTTATCTCGACCTGTCCCAGGCGCTCGCGTCGTCGCCGCGCGCCGTCGGCGGCGCTTGCGGCCGCAATCCCATCCCCATCATCGTGCCGTGCCACCGCGTGGTGGCCAGCGCGGGGCTTGGGGGCTTCAACCAATCCACCGGCGATGAAACGCTGGACATCAAGCGATGGCTGCTGCGGCATGAACTCGGATAAGGACAGCATCGACGCCTTTCTCGACCAGTTATGGCTGGCCGACGGGCTATCCAACAACACTTTGGCGGCCTATCGCCGCGACCTGTCCAAGCTGGCAGCCCGGCTGGCTGAGCTGGGCGCGTCGCTGGAGCGGGCCGGGCGGGACGAGCTGGAGCGGGCGATGCTGATCGGCGCGGGCAGCGAGAAGCCGGCCACCCGCGCCCGGTTGACTTCGGCCTTGCGCCGTTATTACCAATACCTGCTGCAAAGCGGCCAGCGGCAGGATGATCCCAGCGCCAATCTGGCCTCGCCCAAGCAGGGCCAGCGTTTGCCCAAGTCCCTGTCCGAAGTCGATGTCGAGGCCTTGCTGGCCGCGCCGGACGTGGCGACGCCGCTGGGCCTGCGCGACCGCGCCATGCTGGAGGTGCTGTACGCCAGCGGCCTGCGGGTGTCCGAACTGGTGGGCTTGACGCTGAACCAGCTGAATCTGCTGGACGGCGTGGTCAAGACAGTGGGCAAGGGCAGCAAGGAACGGCTGGTGCCCTTGGGCGAAATCGCTCAGGACTGGCTGCTGCGCTACCTGAAACAGGCGCGGCCGCTGCTGCTGGCCGGCCATCCCTGCGACGCTCTGTTTGTCACGCAGCGCAAGGCCGGGATGACGCGGCAGATGGCCTGGCATCTGATTTCGCAATACGCCGGCCGCCAGGGCCTGTCCCAGGTCAGCCCGCACGTGCTGCGGCACGCCTTCGCCACCCATCTGGTCAATCACGGCGCCGACCTGCGCGTGGTGCAGCTGCTGCTGGGCCACGCCGACATCTCCACCACCCAGATCTATACCCATGTGGCGCGGGAGCGGCTAAAGCAACTGCATGCGCGCCATCATCCGCGCGGTTGATGCCGGGGCGAGCGCGCCAAACAAAAACGCCCGCATGCGCGGGCGTTTGCTTGAAAGAGCAGCCTAGCATCAGGCCGGTTCGGCGGCGGCCAGGGCGTCCTGGTCGAACTGTAGCTCCACCTTGCCGTCAATGACCGTCACCGTCACCTCGCCGCCGGCCACCAGACGGCCGAACAGCAGCTCGTCCGCCAGCGCTTTGCGCAGCGTGTCCTGAATCAGGCGTGCCATCGGACGCGCGCCCATCAGAGGATCGAAGCCGTTCTTCGCCAGGTATTGGCGCAGCTCGTCGGTGAAGTGGATGTCGACATGCTTCTCCGACAGTTGCTGCTCCAGCTGCATCAGGAACTTGTCCACCACCTGCAGGATGATCTGCTCGTCCAGCATGCCGAACGGGATGATGGCATCCAGGCGGTTGCGGAACTCGGGGCTGAACATCTTCTTGATGTCGCCCATCTCGTCGCCCGCGGCCTTGGTCTGGGTGAAGCCCAGCGAAGGCTTGGACAGCGATTCCGCGCCCGCGTTGGTGGTCATGATCAGCACCACGTTGCGGAAGTCCGCCTTGCGGCCGTTGTTGTCGGTCAGCGTGCCGTGGTCCATCACCTGCAGCAGGACGTTGTAGATGTCCGGATGCGCCTTCTCGATCTCGTCCAGCAGCAGCACGGTGTACGGATGCTTATTGATGGCTTCCGTCAGCTGGCCGCCCTGTTCGAAACCGACATAGCCCGGAGGCGCGCCGATCAGGCGGGACACCGCGTGGCGCTCCATGTACTCGGACATGTCGAAGCGGATCAGCTCGACGCCGAGGATGTAGGCCAGCTGGCGCGCCAGTTCGGTTTTGCCGACGCCGGTGGGGCCGGAGAACAGGAACGATCCGATCGGCTTCTGCGGGTTGCCCAGGCCGGAGCGCGTCATCTTGATCGCGCTGGCCAGTCCTTCGATGGCTTTTTCCTGGCCGAACACGACGTTCTTCAGGTCGCGCTCCAGATTCTTCAGCACGTTCTTGTCGTCGCTGGAGACGGTCTTCGGTGGAATGCGGGCGATCTTGGCGACGATCTCCTCGATTTCCGATTTGTTGATGACCTTCTTCTGCTTGGACTTCGGCAGAATCTTCTGCGCCGCGCCGGCTTCGTCGATCACATCAATGGCTTTGTCCGGCAGGTGGCGGTCATTGATGTAGCGCGCCGACAGCTCCGCCGCGGTGGACAGGGCCGATTGCGTGTACTTGACGCCATGGTGGGCCTCGAAGCGGGATTTCAGCCCCTTCAGGATTTCCACCGTCTGCTGCACGGTAGGCTCGGTCACGTCTATCTTCTGGAAACGGCGCGACAGCGCGTTGTCCTTCTCGAAGATGCCGCGGTACTCGTTGTATGTGGTCGCGCCTATGCAACGCAGGCTGCCGTTGGACAGGGCCGGCTTCAGCAGGTTGGACGCGTCCAGCGTGCCGCCCGAGGCCGCGCCGGCGCCGATCAGCGTGTGGATCTCGTCGATGAACAGGATGGCGTTGGTGTCATCGGTCAACTGCTTGATGACGGCCTTTAGCCGCTGTTCGAAATCGCCGCGGTACTTGGTGCCGGCCAGCAGGGCGCCCATGTCCAGCGCGTAAACGGTGGACTTGGACAAAATCTCCGGCACCTCGCCATTGACGATGCGGCGCGCAAGGCCTTCGGCGATGGCGGTTTTGCCGACACCGGCCTCGCCGACCAGCAGCGGATTGTTCTTGCGGCGGCGGCACAGGATCTGCACCGTCCGCTCCAGCTCCTGCTCGCGGCCGATCAAGGGATCGATCTTGCCGTCGCGCGCCATCTGGTTGAGGTTCTGGGTGTAGTTCTCCAGCGCCCCGCCCGGACCGGTGACCTGCTCCTCGCTGTCCGCGTCGCTGTTGCTATTGTCGCGCGGCTCCTGCGGCTGCTGCTGCGACCGCTGCTTGGTGATGCCGTGGGAGATGAAGTTGACGACATCCAGGCGCGAGATGCCCTGCTGGTGCAGGTAATACACCGCGTGCGAATCCTTTTCGCCAAAGATGGCGACCAGGATGTTGGCGCCGGACACTTCTTTCTTGCCCGACGACTGCACGTGCAGGATGGCGCGTTGAATCACCCGCTGGAAGCCGAGGGTGGGTTGCGTCTCGACCTCGGTCTCGCCGGGCACGGTGGGCGTGTGCTCGTCGATGAAGTCGGACAGTTGTTTTTTGAGTTGGTCGATATTCGCCCCGCAGGCTCGCAACACCTCTGCGGCCGACGGATTGTCGGTCATCGCGAGCAGCAGATGCTCCACGCTGATGAACTCGTGGCGCTTGCGCCGTGCGTCCATGAACGCCATGTGCAGGCTTACTTCAAGCTCCTGGGCAATCATCAGTTTTCCTCCATTACGCACTGAAGCGGATGCTGATGCGCTTTCGCATATTGCAACACCTGCTCGACCTTCGTTGCAGCCACGTCTTTGGTATAAACGCCACACACGCCGTGACCTTGCGTGTGGACTTGCAGCATGATTTGTGTGGCCTTCTCTCTGTTCATATGGAAGAACTGCTGGAGAACCTGCACCACGAAGTCCATCGGGGTAAAATCATCGTTCAATAACAACACCTTATACATCGGTGGAGGGTTTTCCCTAACCCGTGACGCCTCAAGCTGGGCATCGTCTTTGACCGAGGTGGACATGTCGACTTTCATGGAAACGGTGCCTTACTTCAATTTTGGTTCCCTCTGACTTTTTTTCAAGGGGGGCCGTAAGACCGCTATCACTTGACGTCGTCGCCCGGGTTGCGTAGAAATGCAGCTGGTGCTTGGCTTAACTGTTTGGCATTTTGCGATCCAGCAAGTTCTGTCACTCTATTAAGCTCTAAGTTGGTCGGCTTCACCAGCCTTTTTTTGCAAGGAAGTTAAATGGCATTTGGTACCGTGAAGTGGTTCAATGACGCAAAAGGCTTCGGCTTTATTACTCCGGATGAAGGCGGCGAAGATCTGTTCGCTCACTTCTCGGCCATCAACATGCAAGGCTTCAAGACTCTGAAAGAGGGTCAACGTGTAAGCTTTGAAGTGGTGTCCGGTCCGAAAGGTAAGCAAGCGTCTAATATCCAGAACGCCTAATTGGGTTCTGGGCCAGTCTCGCCGCGCGGCGAGCTGATAGTCGTATTCCAAAAAAGCCCGCCCCCGGCGGGTTTTTCATTTTCCGCACTCTCTGGCGTAGTCGTCTCGGCTCAGCATAAAGACCTGTGACGGCGGATGGCCGGGCACATCCGACAGTTGTCCAATCTGTCGAAAACCCTGCTTGGCCAACACGCGGATCGATTGCAGATTGGCCGGCCGCACCATGCCGTAAATCGCCTCTCGCGCCCTCTCTCCGAATGCAAACCCTATAGCCGCGCGGGCCGTTTCGCTGGCATAACCGCAGCCCCAGGCCGACGTGGCGAAACGGTAGCCCAGATTCAAGCGCATTTCGCCGCCGTAGTCCTTATAGGATAGTCCACCAAAGCCGATCACATGGCCCGGCGCCTCTCTTTTTTCTACAGCCCACTGTCCGATGCCATCCGCTGCCCAGCCCTCCAGCCAGCTGGCCATTCGTTGTCGAGCATATTCCAGGCTAGGGTAGGGGCCATTGGGGTTGTAGAGATTGGTGGCCGGGTCGCCGTAGATGTCGAACAAAGCTTGGGTATCTTCTGTTGTCACGGCGCGCAAAATGAGTCTTTCGGTTTCGAGATAGCGCATGGGGGCGTCTCCATAAGAATGAAATGTCATTGTCGTGATGATTTAGATATCATGGAAGACGTTATCTGGTGATTTTTGGTATGGATTTTGGTTATGGCTATTGTCTTGAGCGATCTGCAATTGCTGCTCGACGCGGCGGAGCTGGGCAGTTTCAGCCAGACCGCGGCAAAGCATGGCTGGACGCAGCCGCAGGTCAGCCAGCGCATCGCGCAGCTGGAGTCGTCGCTGGGGACCCGCCTGTTCAGCCGCCATCGTCGTGGCGCGGAACCGACAGCGGCTTGCCTGGCCTTTTTGCCTGCCGCGCGCACCGCGCTGGAGGCCTTGGCCGATGGGCGGGAGCAGTTGAGCGTGGGGCAGGGCCTGCCCAAATTGAGGCTGGCTTGCCTGCCTTCGCTGGCCGGAGTGATATTCGGCCCGCTATTGCGCAAACTGGCGGACGCGCCGTTGGAAATCCGTTGCGATACCGACCATTCGCCGCAAATTCTGCAGCAGCTGTTGGCGGGAACGCTGGACATTGGATTCGTGCTGCAACGGCCTGCGGTTTCCGGCATAGCGCAGGAAGCGCTGGGCGAGTCGCCGATTGTGGCCGTGGTCTGCGCCACACATCCTTTGGCGGGCGAGCGCGGCCTTTCCTTGCGCGAGCTTGCCGCTCATCCCTTGGCGCCGCAGCGCTGGGGAGATGCGGCGGAGGACTTGGTCAGGCGCTTGCGGCCGCTGCGTCAGTCCAACAGCCCGATCCATCTGCTGCAGCCGGCGACGGCGGCGCGCGACCTGGCCTTGTGGCATGGCTACGTGGCGTTCGTGCCCAGGTTGGCGGTCCGGGAAGAGCTGGCGCAGGGACTGCTCCACGAATTGGATCTGGCCGAACCGGAGCTGGGGCGCTGGCGGGTGGTGATGGCCTGGCGAGGCGGCAAGCGCCGGGATGCAACCAAGGAGAGGGCGCTGGCCGCGGCGCGGCAACTGGCTCGGGACTGGCGCGTCGACTAGGCTGGCCAAGTAGGGTGGGGTTTGCCCGCAATAAGCTGCAACCGGGTATTGACAGGAAAACCGCTTCAAACCATAATGCGCACCTCGACTGACCGCTGGAGAGGTGGCAGAGTGGTCGAATGTACCTGACTCGAAATCAGGCGTACGTGCAAGCGTACCGAGGGTTCGAATCCCTCCCTCTCCGCCAGCAGAACGCATCAAAGCCCTGAGCAATCAGGGCTTTTTTGTTTTCATCGCTTCTTGTCGGATGCATATCCATTATGCCACCCAAGTTTTGCTGCCATACAGCAATGAAAAGGCATTTTCCATCGTCGCGGCGTACAATAATTCGACTGATGATAGACATCACCAAAACACTTTTCCCGTGCGCAAATAAGATAGAGACCTAGGGGCTGTTGACGTTTGGTGAGTGGATCGCGTTTGCGTTTCGCCAAACCCGCAGGGCCGGGCGCCTTTCGCGCCGACTCTTCGTTGTTCCGCGCTGGCAGAGAATAACTATGCGGCGCGCGAAACGCCTCGATTCGTCACAAAACGCATCCCGGCGCGACCGCTCACCAAACGTCAACAGCCCCTAGCCAGTTTCAATGAATTTTAAAATTATTTATGCAATTCGTCGTGGATGCGGTCAGCCTACATTTTTCAAGATGACAAATCTTGTTGACAATTGAAAAGTAATCTGTGCACTATGTGAGGTAGCAGGATCTTCAAGCGTCATATCTATCGACACCGCGTTGCCCACCCAGTTGGTCTTCATTGTTTCCTTATCTATTCCTTGATTATCATGCTTTTCGGCAATTTTATTGCCCTTACTGACACAAGGAGTAAATTATGGAAACCGGTATCGTTAAATTTTTCAACGACGCAAAAGGTTTTGGTTTTATCACCCCGGACAATGGTGGTGATGATCTGTTCGCTCATTTTTCTGAAATTCGCGCCGATGGATTCAAATCGCTGAATGAAGGCCAAAAAGTGAGCTTTACCAGAGCCATGGGCCAAAAGGGTCCGGCAGCATCCGGCATTCAGCCTCTCTAAATTATCGCTGCTATCAAAAAAGCCCCTAGCGGGCTTTTTTTTTGGTTCATCCCCGATGACCGGGGGACGCGGCTTTGATCTTCAGAAAGAAGTAGTCGCTGTCTTTCCGCAGCAAGCTCACCAAGAGTCGCAGCTCATTTCCGAGCGACGAAGCCTTGTTGAAGTGGTTCTACCTAGGGGCTGTTGACGTTTGGTGAGTGGTCGCGCCGGGATGCGTTTTGCGCCGAATCGAGGCGTTTCGCGCGCCGCATAGTCATTCTCTGCCAGCGCGGAACA
>NZ_JAUCGU010000030.1:0-45078 GCF_059916625.1 Chromobacterium sp. CCUG 76385 | reverse complement strand
ATCAGCAGATACAACCTGTGCATTGTTTGCAGGAAGCGGTGGGGCGAGGCTACCAACTTACAATTGGGACATAGCCAAAAAAATGCCGCCCATCGGGCGGCATTTCCCAAGCAATAATTTAAGCTTGGCTGACCGGTATCTTCCCAATCTTCACCCGCCACTCCGCCGGGCCGGTGTTGTGCACCGAGGTGCCACAGGAGTCCACCGCCACCGTCACCGGCATGTCCTTGACTTCAAACTCGTAGATCGCTTCCATGCCCAGGTCGGCGAAGCCCACTACCTTGGAGGCCTTGATCGCCTTGGACACCAGGTAAGCGGAGCCGCCCACGGCCATCAGGTAGACCGCCTTGTTGTCCTTGATTGCCTCGATGGCCGCCGGGCCGCGCTCGGCCTTGCCTATCATGCCGAGCAAGCCGGTCTGCTCCAGCATCTGGCGCGTGAACTTGTCCATGCGTGTGGCGGTGGTCGGGCCGGCCGGGCCGACGACTTCGTCGCGCACCGGGTCCACCGGGCCGACGTAGTAGATGAAGCGGTTGGTGAAGTCCACCGGCAGCTTCTCGCCCTTGTTCAGCATGTCCACCATGCGCTTGTGCGCGGCGTCGCGGCCGGTCAGGATTTTGCCGTTCAGCAGCAGCACGTCGCCCGGCTGCCAGCTGGCCACTTCTTCGCGGGTGATGTTGTCCAGATCCACGCGCTTGCCGTTGGAGGCGTCGTAAGTGATGTCCGGCCAGTCTTCCAGCTTCGGCGGCTCCAAGTGCGCCGGGCCGTTGCCGTCCAGATGGAAATGGATGTGGCGGGTGGCGGCGCAGTTGGGGATCATCGCCACCGGCAGGGAAGCCGCGTGGGTCGGGTAATCCAGGATCTTCACGTCCAGCACCGTGGTCAGGCCGCCCAGGCCCTGGGCGCCGATGCCCAGCGCGTTGACCTTTTCGAACAGTTCCAGACGCAATTGTTCGACGCGGGACAGCTCGGCGCCGCTAACCGCCTTGGCCTTCAGCTCGTGGATGTCCACGTGGTCCATCAGGCTTTCCTTGGCCAGCAACATGGCCTTTTCCGGCGTGCCGCCGATGCCGATGCCGAGGATGCCCGGCGGACACCAGCCGGCGCCCATGGTCGGCAGCGTTTTCAGCACCCAGTCGACGATGGAGTCGGACGGGTTCAGCATCGCCAGCTTGGACTTGTTTTCCGAGCCGCCGCCCTTGGCCGCGCAGATCACCTCCACCTGGTCGCCCTCGACGATCTCAAAGTGCACCACGGCCGGGGTGTTGTCCTTGGAGTTCTGGCGCTTGCCGGCCGGGTCCAGCAGCACGGAGGCGCGCAGCTTGTTGTCCGGATGGTTGTAAGCGCGGCGCACGCCTTCGTTGACCATTTCCTGCACGCTGAGCTGGGCGTCCCACTGCACCCGCATGCCCACTTTCAGGAACACCACCGCGATGCCGGTATCCTGGCAGATCGGGCGCTGGCCTTCGGCGCACATGCGGCTGTTGACCAGGATTTGCGCCATCGCGTCCTTGGCGGCGGTGCTTTCTTCGTGTAGGTAAGCCTGGTACAGCGCGTCGATATAGTCTTTCGGGTGGTAGCAACTGATGTACTGGAAGGCATCGGCGATGCTCTGGATGAAGTCTTCCTGGCGGATGATGGTCATAAGGCTGTCTCGAGAAGCCGGGCGCCGCTGCGGCCGCCCGTGGATTACCCCGCCGCCGGCGCTGGAGAAAAACCATGCCGCGCGACAACTAAAAACCTGTCTCGATTGTAACACTGTCCGTCATAAACTTTGACCCCGGACAAGGCGCGCGGCCGGCTATCCCGTCCGGCATCGGGCGCAAAAAAGCCGCCAGCGCCTGAAGGCCGCGGCGGCTGACGCCGGAAAGACTTGCGCTCATTCGCTGGTGCTGGTGTTCCAGTATGCCTGGCTGATATAGGGCTTGGCCGCCAATTCGTCGGCAATGCGGTCCAACTCGTCCGAATCCACCGAGGTGGCCAGCAGCGTGGCGGTCATTTCCACCTCGTCGTCGCCAAAGGCCTCCACGTCCAGATCGCCCACCGGATAATTGGCCCGCTCCAATAGATCCCCCACATGCGCCAGAGCCTGCTTCTGCTGCTCGCGAGTGGAGATCACGCACAACTGATACGTGACTTCGCTGGCGTCGTCGTCGATCGGACGGCGGTTGATCGAGTTCACCACCGGCCGCAGCAGCGTGTTCACCGCCAGCACGAACACCGTGGTCAGGATGGCCTGGCCCAACATGCCCGCGCCGGCGCAGGCGCCGGTGGCCGCCGATCCCCACAGCGTGGCCGCCGTGTTCAAGCCGCGCACGTTCAAGCCTTCTTTCATGATGGTGCCGGCGCCGAGGAAGCCCACCCCGGACACGACATAGGCCACCACTCTGGAGGCGCTGCCGGAGCCATCCAGTTGCAGCGCCATATTGACGAAAGCCGCGGCGCTGACTGCCACCAGCGCGTTGGTGCGCAACCCGGCGGTGCGCTGGCGGTATTGCCGCTCCAGGCCGATCACCGTGCCGCAGACAAAGGCCATCGCCAAACAGACCGTGGAGTGCAATAAGCCGAACAAATCGAAATCGAACAAATTATGCAGGTTGTAGTGCATGCGTCCTCCTGCTTGTAAAGTCGTTATACATATTAAGGAACGTGCATCGTGGCTTTCCGCGAAAGCCACGAGGGACCCTCCCTCATGCGAAAAACCGCCCAAACGGGCGGTTTCGCTCCGCCGGCTGCACCTCGCCGCGCAGCCGGCCACAACCATACCTTGCCGATCAGTGGCCTAGCAAGGCGACTTGCGTCACTTTGTACACCACCATGATGACTGCTACCACCAGATAACCGCGCAATACCGCCATCCACAGACGATTGGCGCGGGACAAGACCATGGGCTTCAGTTGGTCCAGCGGCGGCATGCGCCAGGTGTGCATGTACAGCTTGGTCGGCTTGACGTCGTCCTTCAGGTCGGCTCCGGTTTCGGCGTCGCGGCGCAGTTTCACGGTATGCGCCGCAATCACCACGATGCCGCCGATGATGCCGCCGCCGACCAGCACGTTAATGATGGTTTGGCTGGAAATATCCGGCCACAGCACGGAAGCGGTCAGAATCACCGACAACAACACCAGCACGGCCGCCACCGCGCCGGTAAACAGATTAGTCCAGCGGCCGTTCACCCACGGACCCAGCACTTCCTTGTCATTGCACAGCAGCAGCAAGAATACGGATGCGGACGGCAGCAGCACCCCAGCCAGGGTTTGCACCGCGTTGGTCAGCAGGCCCAGTGGCACGCCCGGGATCAGCACCAGCGCGGCGGCGCCGGCGATCAGCAGGAAATAGACCAGATAGAAGGCCCGCGCGTCGCTCGGCTTGCGGTGCAGCGAATGCTTCATGTTCAGCACGTCGGCCAGCGCGTAGGCGGTGGACAGCGACACGGCGCTGGCGCCGATCAGGCTGGCGTCGATCAGGGCGACAGCGAACAGCACGCCGGCCAGGTGGCTGTGATACTTGCCCAAGCCGGCGGCGACGGCGCCGGCATCCTGGAAATTGCCGAACTCCGGCTTGCCGGCAAACAGCGCGGCGGCCATGCCGATGATGGCGACGGCGCCGATCAGCACCAGCACGATGCCCAGCCACAGGTCGGCGCGCTCATACTTGATGAAGCGCGGGGTGATGCGCTTGTCGATCACATAGCTTTGCTGGAAGAACAGCTGCCACGGCGCCACGGTGGTGCCGACGATGGCTATGATCAGCAGCATCACGTCGGACAGCTTGCCGCCGGCGGGCATGCCCGGCACCAGCAGGTCATGGCCGATCTGTTCCATCGGCGGATGCACCATCATGAAAACCGGCACCAGGAACAGGCTGAACACCACCAGGATCATGGCAAAGCGCTCAAAGCGGCGGAAATCCCCGGTGCTCGCGGCGGCCATCACCAGCAGCGCGGCCGCGACTACCCCCCACTCCTTGGGCAGGCCCAGATACTGCAGGGCCAGGGTGATGCCGATGAATTCGGTGACGATGGTCAGCGCGTTCAGCAGGAACAGGTCGATGGCGCTGAAGGCGCCCCAGAATTTGCCGAAGCGCTCCAGGATCAAGCGGGCATGGCCCACGCCGGTGACGGCGCCCAGGCGCAGCACCATTTCCTGGTTCACGTACAGCACCGGAATCAGCAGGATCAGCGTCCACAGCAAGGAGGTGCCGTAGTTCTGGCCAGCTTGCGAGTAAGTGCTGAAAGCGCCAGCGTCGTTGTCGCCGACCATCACGATCAAACCAGGGCCCAAGATGGCCAACAGCGTGCGCAGGCGCTGCCAGATGCCGGTGCGGGCAGCCACGTCGCCGTGGCGGATGGTGCCGAATGCGCCGCGGATGTCTCCGACGTGGGCGCTGTCCAATACAGCTTCGTTCTTGACGGCATTTGTCATTGTCATCGTCTCCGTGCGGGCGGCGCAAGCGGGCCGCCCGTCGTTTTGCAAGCAAACGAAAGCATGCGGGCACGGACGCGGTTGCGTCGGCGAGCGAAAACGCTCAGCGTATGCAAGCACGCACGTGCACAAACCTGATTTAGGCGTCCGGATAGATTCGGTACGCGGTCATCAGCAGTAACGGTATGAGGGTAAGTACGCGGCGCGGGCCGGATGGCCACGCCTGAGATGCGCACTGTCTGGCTTCGCGGCAAGACAGCGGCCAATAGGATGGAACGATGCCTGTGCCGGTCAGCGCGACCCGGTAGATAACCAACTACTACTGCAACTTTCCAAGGCATCAGCCCCCAGTAATGAAAACGCGGCGATGGTACGCCCGGCTATTTACTTACGTCAACACCCCAGTCACTTCGCATTTTTGCAAGGCCATCTGGAGCTGCGCAGCAATCTGCCATGACATCGGTCAAACATGTGACATCATGAAAAATTGCTGCGCTGATTATTTTATAAGCGCAATGAAACGCCTCAAAAACGCAGTAAATTTTTGTTAATGAAATGTATCACTTATTCACGAAAGACAATATCAGCCCAGGCCGAACCCGCAACACACCCTGCCCCAACGCCACACCCAGCAAGATCAAGGCGCCGCCCAGCCAATGGTAGTGATGGATGGTTTCACCCAGCAGCGCGCTGGCCAGCAAGGCGGTGAACAGCGGCAGCAGATTCATGAAAATGGCGGTGCGCTCGCTGCCCAGACGCTGGATGCCGCGCATCCAGAAGTAAGCCGCCATCACCGATGAGCCTATGCCGGCAAACAGCACCAAGCCAATGCCCTTGGCCGGAATGGCCATGCTTTGCGCGGTGAGGGTCAGCGGCAACAACAACAGCACCGCCAGGCTGGCTTGCAGATACAGATTGACCCAGGCGCCGAACGGCGGCGCCCAGCGTTTCAGCAGAATGCCGTACAAGGCATACGACGCCGCGCCGGCCAGGATCAGCGCGTCGCCGGGATTGACGCCATTGGCCAGCAGGCTCAACGGCTCGCCCTTGCCCAGCAGATAGACCACGCCGGAAAAAGACACCGCCACGCCCAGCCAGGCCAGGGCGCTGACCTGCTGGCGGAATACCGCGGCATTCAGCAGCAGGCCCAGCAAGGGCACCAGAGCAGTGATCACGCCCATATTGGTGGCGCTGGTGCTGTGCGCGGCGTAATAGGCCAGGCACTGGAACATCACCATGCCCAGCATGGCCAGCACCAGCAGCCTGGGCAGCCAGCGCTTCAGTTCGCCCAGATGGCGGCGCACGGCCGGCAGGCAGAATGGCGTCAACACCAGCGAGGCCAGCAGCCAGCGGTAAAGCGAGATCGCCGCCGGGTCCAGCACCTGGGCGGCGGCCTTGGATACGATGACGTTGGCGGCCCAGATCAGCACCGCCAGCAGGGGAAACAACATGGCCATCACAGCCTCCTTCAAGAAGATCGCTCTATTTTAGGATCGTCCGTTATGGACGATATAATGAAAAACAGACAATCCACTCAGGCAAACCGGACAATATGGCCACCGATACCGGCGATGATTACTTTGCCAGCGACAGCAGCCTGCCCGAGCCGGCGCCGCTGACTTTCCGCTACCACCGCTTCACGCCCAAAAGCGAATTCGCCCGCCATCGCCATCGCTGGGGGCAACTCAACCGGATCAGCCTGGGCCTGGTGGAGTTGTTGCTGGACGAGGGCAAGGTGGTGGCGCCGGCGCAATACCTGCTGTGGACCCCGCCGGAAGTGCCGCACGCCGCGTATATCCGGCAGGCCATGCATTACACCTCGATCTATGTCTGCGATGAGCTGGCCGCGCGGCTGCCCGGCCATACCTGCCTGATCGAGCAAACGCCGCTGGTGCGCGCGCTATTGGACGACTTCAGCCTGCGGCAGATCACCGTGCCGAGCGCCCCCTGGGACATCCGCCAGGCCGAGCTGCTGTGCCAGCGCCTGCAAGAGTCGGCCCATGAGGCTAGTTATCTGCCGGACAGCCCGCACAAACTGCTGCGGCCGATACTCGACGCCATCCGCCATGATCCGGCCGACGCCACGCCGTTGAAGGAATGGGCGGCAAGGGTGTACAGCACCGAGCGCACGCTGGCGCGGCTGTTCCAGCGCGAACTGGGCATCAGTTTTGGCCAATGGCGCGGCCGGGCCAGGCTGGTGGAAGCGTTGGCGCGGCTGCGCCAGGGCGACAGCGTGCAGGCCATTTCGGCGCAGCTGGGTTACGCCACGCCGTCGGCCTTCATCGCCATGTTCCAGAAACAGCTGGGCGCGTCGCCGGAGCGCTACCGCCGGCAATTGCAGGAGGGCGGACAGTGGCAGGACGAAATCAACGCTTGACCCCATAAACGGCAGCACCCGCCACAAAACCCACGAAATGGCACGAAAAATTTAAAACCACGCAAAACTCGCCCTCAACAGGCATGCGGCCCTCCTGCTGCGCGCGATTGTTGGTGTTCTTTCGTGTATTTCGTGGCGAATGCGGTTTACCGCTTGAACAAGGCCAGCGCCAGCTCACGCTGCACGGCGTGATCGACTATAGGATGCGGGTAATCGCGGCCCAGCCGCACGCCGGCATCCAGCAGCTGCTCCGGCTTGGCCAGCCACGGGGCATGGATCAGCTTGTCCGGCAGCCGCGCCAACTCCGGCACGTAGCGGCGGATGAAGCGGCCGTCGGCGTCGAACTTCTCGCTCTGGCTCACCGGGTTGAAAATCCGGAAATACGGCTGCGCGTCGCAACCGGTGCTGGCGGCCCACTGCCAGCCGCCGTTATTGGCCGCCAAATCGTAATCCAATAATTTCTCGGCGAAGTAGCGCTCGCCCCAGCGCCAGTCTATCAACAGGTCCTTGACCAGAAAGCTGGCCGCCACCATGCGCAGCCGGTTGTGCATATAGCCGCTGCGGTTCAATTGGCGCATCGCCGCGTCCACCAGCGGGTAGCCGGTGCGGCCCTCGCGCCAAGCATCGAACCATTGTTGATGATTCGGAAACGGCAGCGCGTCGTATTCCGGCTTGAAGGCGTGCTCGACCACATCCGGCCGGTGCCACAGCACTTGCTGGTAGAAGTCGCGCCAGATCAGTTCGTTCAGCCAGCTCATCGCCCCTTCCCCGCCGTCATGCCAGGCGAAGGCGGCCAGTTGGCGGATGGAAATGGTGCCGAAGCGCAGATGGACGCTGAGATAAGACACGCCCTTGATGCCGGGGAAGTCGCGGGCGGTCTTGTAATACGCGATGCGGCGGGCGAAATCGGCAAACAGCGCCTCCGCGCCTTCCGCGCCCGCCTTCACCGGCAAGGAGGAGAGATCGCTGGGCTGGAATCCCAAACTCTCCAGGCTAGGCATCGCCTCCGGCTGGCGCGGCATCAGCGCATCGAGATAAGGCCGCACCGGGTAGGCCTGCAGATGGAAAGGCGTCAGCGCTTTCAGCCAGGCGTTCTTGTACGGCGTGAAAACGCCGAACGGTTTGCCGGCGCCGGTCAGCACTTCGTCGGTTTCAAAGATCACCTGATCCTTGCTGTGATGGAAGACTATGCCCTGCTCCGCCAGCCGCTTTTCCACCTCGGCGTCGCGCGCGCGGGCGGCCGGCTCGTAATCGCGGTTGCAGAACACCGCGTCGGCGCCCAGCTCCGCCGCCAGTTTGGGAATATCATCCTGCGGCACGCCGTGGCGCACCAGCAGGTCGCCGCCCAAGGCATTCAGCTCCGCCTTCAGCGCCGCCACGCTCTGCCAGATGAAATCGACGCGGCGGTCATCGCGCGGCAGCGCGTCCAGAATGGAGCGGTCGAACACGAAGACCGGCAACACTGCCTGGCTGTGTTTCAGCGCGTGGTAGAAGGCGGCATGGTCGTCCAGCCGCAAATCGCGGCGCAGCCACAGCAGCGCCGTGCGATAGCGTTTGCTCATGATGGTTTCCCTGTTTGCGGTGACAGCACAGATGGGGGCAGTCCTTCGTCCCACAATGGCGCGTCCCCGCCCAGCCGCTCATCGAGGAAATCGATGAAAGCGCGCGCCTTGGCCGGCAAGCGGCGGCGTTCCGGAAATACTGCATGGATGGCGTGCAGCGGCAAGGGGTAGTCGGTCAAGACCGGCAACAGCCTGCCGGCCGCCAGATCGGGGCCGACAATGAAGGTGGGCATTTCGCAAATGCCCAGCCCCGCCAACAGCGCGTCGCGCCGCGCCTCGCTGTTGTTCACCTGATAGTTGCCGCCCGGCTGCAGCCGGATCTCGCCCTCAGGCCCTTGAAAGGTCCAATAAGCGCCGCCGCGGTAGTAGGAATAAGAGAGGCAGTTATGCCGGGCCAGATCGACCGGGTGGCTGGGCACGCCATATTCGGCCAGATAGGCCGGCGACGCGCACATCACTACCCGGCACGGCGCGATGCGCCGCGCCACCATGCTGTTGCCCGGCAGATTGCCGATGCGCACCGCCAGGTCATAGCCGCCTTCCACCAGGTCCACCATGCGATCGTCCATCGCCATGTCCAGTTGGATGTCCGGATAGCGGCGCAGAAACGCCGGCACCAATGGCGACAAGTGCAGTCGGCCAAAAGCCATCGGCACGCTGATGCGCAGCAATCCCTGCGGCGCGCCCTGCAAGCCGGCCGCCACCTCCTCCGCCTCGCGCGCCAAGGCCAGCGCGCCGCGCGCCCGGTCGTAATAGCGCTCGCCGGCTTCGGTCAGGCTCAGGCTGCGCGTCGTGCGCTGCAATAGCCGCACGTTCAGCGCGGCCTCCAACTGCTGCACCCGCTTGCTGACGGCGGATTTGGTCAAACCCAGTTTGGCCGCGGCGGCGGAAAAGCTGCCCGCCTCCACCACGGCGACGAAGATGGGGATCGCAGCGAAATGTTCCATTGCTATTGTCCACTTATTCTCTACGATAAGTTTCCACAAAGCCGGATTATCAGTCAATAAAACACAATATACCATTCCGGCACGCGTCAACGACCTGCCGCCCATCCAGCACGAATGCCTCACTCCCCCAACGTCGCTGCGCTCGTCGTCCGCCCCCTATCTAGACACAAGGATCGCATCATGTCCCCACACCACGCCGCGGCCCCGCTGCTCAAGGATTACGGGCTTAGCCTGCTGGCGCTGCTCGCCGGAGCCTTGCTGGCGCTGATGATTCACTGCAACAGCCAGCTTTCCAGCTTCAGCAACCCTTTGTCCGCATCCTGGCAGGCCCACGGCATAGGCATGCTGACCGCCCTGCTGCTCTGGATGGCCAATCGACGCGCGTCTCCGGGCTCCACATCCCCGCCGCGTTGGGCTTACCTGGGCGGCATGCCCGGCGCGCTGGTGGTGGCGTTGGCGGCGATCACCGTCAACAGCCCGCTGGCGATGTCCGGCACGCTGGCGCTAGGCATGGCCGGGCAGCTGTTGTTCGGCCTGCTGTCCGATCACTTTGGCGGGTTCGGCATGCCGCGGCGGCGACTCTCCCTCAACGATGTTTTGGCATTGCTGCTGGCGCTGTCCGGCTGCGCCATTCTGATTTTTGGAGCCTGATCATGCTGTATTTCATGACCCTCGCCCTGATTAACGGGCTGTGCATAGGCGGCAGCCGCGCCATCAACGGCAAGCTGGCCCAGCACCATGGCGCCTTGGCTGCCTCGTTCTGGAATCATCTGGGCGGCTTTGTGTTTCTGAGCCTGTTATTAGGCTGTGGCGCGGCGGCGCTTCATCTGCCGCAGCACGCCCCATGGACAGCCTGGTGCGGCGGCGTCATCGGCGCCGGGTTTGTCGCGCTGAACAGCTTCGTTTTGCCGCGGCTGGGCGCCCTGAAAACGGCCTTGCTCGTCATTGCCGGCCAGATGCTGACCGGCGTGCTGTTTGACCGCCTGGCGGGACAGAGCCGTCAATCCGCCCTAGTCCAGCTGGCCGGGATCGCCCTGATCACCGTGAGTCTATACGTGTCGAAGCGCGGCCAGGCCAAGCCGGCGGCAGCGGCCCCTGCGCTGCGCACCACGCGCTGACCGGCCGCTCAGCCGCGCGGCGCGAACATGATCACCGCCATCCCGGCCAGCGCCAACGCGCAACCCAGCGCGTCCCAGCGGTCCGGCCGGATGCCGTCAACCAGCCATAACCAGCCCAGGGCCACCGTCACATAGACGCCGCCATAAGCGGCGTAGACCCGCCCGGCGGCGGCCGGATGCAGGGTCAGCAGCCAGGCGAACAAGGCCAAGGCTCCGGCGGCGGGCAGCAACAGCCACCACGGCTTGCCTTCGCGCAACACCAGCCACGGCAGATAGCAGCCGACGATCTCCATCAGCGCGGTCAAGACAAAAAGGCCTGCCACGCGGGGCAGGCCGGCTAGCCATTCCATGTTTACTCCTTGAGTCTACGCTTATCAGGCCACGCCGCGATGCAAACGGATGATGGCCTCGCCGGTGGGGCTGGCGACGATGTCGCGCAGCGTGTAGCCGTCCAGCGTCAGGAAAAACGCCGCCAGCGCCTCGTCCAGCGCGCCCTTGAGCAGACAGCCCTGGCGCAGCGCGCAGGGCGGCTCGGCGCAATCTATCAGTTGCGGCGTGCCCTCCAGCGCGCGCACCACTTCGCCCAGCCGGAAATGCTCCGGCGGCCGCGCCAGCGCCAGCCCGCCGCCCTTGCCGCGGCTGGTGGCCAGCCAACCCTGCTGCGCCATGAAATGCACCACTTTCACCAGATGGTTGCGCGATACATCGAACCGTTCGGCGATTTCCGGGATGGTGGCCAGCTGGCCGGATTCCAGCCTGGTCAGATACATCAGCACGCGCAGGCCAAGGTCGGTAAAACGGGTCAGTTGCATGGCGAAGATCGGGTAAGGTGGACCGGCGGCAGCATACCGCGTCTGGCCCTAGGCCTCAATCGCCGCCGGGATGGGAGCCGAACACTTCGTAATGGATGCGCTCCGCCGGCACGCCCAGCCGGCGCAGGCTGGCGCGCTGGGCGCGCATGAAGCCCAGAGGGCCGCACAGGTAGTAGTCCGCGTCCGGCAGCAGGACCAGGTCTTTCACTTCATCCAGATTCAGCCGGCCCGCCGCGTGGTAATCGATGCCCAGCGCATCCTGGGCGCGCGGCGCTTCGTAGCGGAAATGGATCTGCAGCTGCGGATGTCGCTCCGCCAGCTGTCGCACCTGCAAGCCCATCGCATGCGCGCCGCCGTGCCGCGCCGCGTGCAGGAAGCGCACCTCGCGCTGGCCGCGCTTGAGCAGCTGGCCCAGCATGGCCTGCATCGGCGTCTGGCCCACGCCGGCGCTGATCAGCACCACCGGACCATTCCTGTCCTCATGCAGGAAGAAATCGCCCTGCGGCGCGCTCAGCTCCAGCACGTCGCCCTCCTGAATCTCGCGATGCAGCAGGCTGGACAGGCGTCCGGCCGGCTTGCCCTCCGCCGCGTCCTCGCGCTTGACCGAAATCCGCAGGTACTCGCCGTTCGGCGCGTCGGACAGGCTGTACTGGCGCGGCTGATTCAGCCCCCACTCGGCGACGAAGCGCTTCACCGATACATACTGGCCCGGCTTGAACGGCGGCAATGCGCCGCCATCGCACGGCGCCAGATAGAACGACGCGATCTCCTCGCTTTCCTCCACCTTGTGCGCCACGCGGAACGGCCGCCAGCCGCTCCAACCACCGGCCGCGTTGGCGGACTCGCCATACATGCCGTTCTCGATGCCGATCAGCGTATCCGCCAACTGGCCATAGGCCTCGGCCCAGGCCTGGATCAGATCGTCGCCGGCCGCCTCGCCCAGCACTTCGCGGATGGAGGCCAGCAGATGCTTGCCGACGATGGGATAGTGCTCGGCGCGGATGCCCAGGCTGACATGCTTGTGCGCCACGCGGGTCAGCACCGGCAGCAGCGGCGACGGGTCTTCGATATGCTGGGCATAGGCCAGCACGGCGCCGGCCAGCGCCTGCTGTTGTTGCCCGGAATGCTGATGGCCCTGATTGAACAGGTTCTTCAGCTCCGGGTTGTGCTCGAACATGCGGCGATAGAAATGGCTGGTCAGCGTCACGCCGTGTTGCTGCAGAACCGGGACGGTGGATTTGACCAGGGATAGCGTTTGCTCGCTCAGCATGGACCACTCCTTAAGATGTATTAAAAATACATTTTTACCATTCAAAAAACAGCCCGTCATAACGAGAGTTTATAAGATGTAAAAATAATACATCTTATAAACCACATTGTCAGAAAATTACGCAATCCGCGGCAGCGCTGTTGTCTTTCTGCACCAGTGATGCCAACCGTTCTTTAGATCAGTTAGGCCGCCTTCTTTCCTATTCATGCGTGATTTTTGGGCGATTTTACTGCATGAGTGGCCATTGCCGGCCATCACCGCCTCAACATCCGCCGGCACAATCAAACAAGCGTTTGCACTAGAGCAAATCCCTTTCACTTTGTTTTGCTATAGTCCGTAACAAAATTACATCGGCATTCGGTAAGACTTTTATCCGTAGGTCAACCTGCCGTACTACAAAGTGGAGACAACAACCATGCGTAAACCGTCCCTGATGCGCCCCGCCTTGCTGGGCGTCCTGATCGCCAGCCTGTTCAGTCCGTTTGCCCATGCCGGAGAGGCCTTCGGCGCCCCCGGCGACACCCCGGCGCGCGGCCCTGCGGCCAAATCCTTCCTCGGCACCGCCGTCGGCAGCCCCTCCAAGGTTTATTTCACCGGCTACCGCGGCATCGTGTCCGAGGTGTACTACCCGGTGCTGGACACCCCGGAATCGGTGGATCTGCAATTTTTGGTGGGCGACGCAGGCAAGACCTTCGTCGACGAGGAGAAGCGCCAGGCCTACTCGGCCAGCCAGAGCGACACGCGCACCATGAGCTGGATCGCCAGCACCGGCAACGCCGGCCACAACTGGCAGATCAGCAAGCGCATCTTCGCCGATCCCAACCATGACACGCTGATCCAGCGCGTCACCTTCACCGCGCTGAACGGCCATACCATCGGCGACTTCAACCTCTACGTGCTGTTCAAGCCCTATCTGGACAACGCCGGCAGCGGCAACACCGCCCAGACCGTGGCCGCCGCCGGCGGCTACGCCCTGGCCGCCAGCCACAACAGCCGCGCCTCCGCGCTGCTGGCCAGCCAGCCATGGAAAACGGTCAACGGCCAGCCCATGCTTTCCAACGGCTTCGTCGGCCAGAGCGACGGCTGGACAGATTTGATAGGCAGCGGCGACAACAAGATGGACTGGACCTTCAGCTCCGCCAGCAACGGCAACGTGGCCCAGACCGGCTGGCTGGACCTGGGCGACCCGAACGCCACCAGCGTGTCCTTCGACGTGGCGTTGGGCTTCGGCAAGAGCCAGGTCGATGCGATCAATAGCGCCGCCGCCTCGCTGGGTTCGGACCTCACCGCCGCCCAGCAGCAATACGACAATGCCTGGCACGCCTACGCCGCCGGCCTGTCCACCCAGGGCGGCCTGGCCGACGACCGCTACTACCTGTCGGCGATGACGTTGAAAACCATGCAGGACAAGAGCAACGGCGCCATGATCGCCGGCATCGGCACGCCATGGGGCGAAACGCAGGGCGACGCCAACCAGGGCGGCTACCACCTGGTGTGGCCGCGCGATCTGTTCAAGTTCGCCAACGCGCTGACCACCGCCGGCGACACCGCCACCGCCACCACCGTGGTCAATTACCTGTTCAATACCCTGCAGCAGACCAGCAACTGCGGCACGGCCGAATACAACGCCGCCGGCTGCGCGGCCGGCTACAGCCGCATCGGCCGCTTCCCGCAAAACGCCTGGGTCAGCGGCTGGCCGTACTGGCAAGGCACGCAAATGGACGAGCAGGCCATGCCCATCCTGCTGGCCTGGCGGCTGGGGCCGTCGGTCTCCAGCCCGCTGTGGCCCAAGATCAAGCTGACGGCCGACTACATCGTCTCCACCGGCCCGTGGAGCTATCAGGAACGCTGGGAAGAAAATTCGGGCTATTCGCCATCCACCATCGCCGCCGAGATCGCCGGCCTGGTGGCCGCCGCCGACATCGCCCGCAACAACGGCGACGACGCCAGCGCCGGCCGCTACCTGTCGGCCGCAGACTACTGGCAGCAGAACATCGCCGCCTGGACCTATACCAGCAGCGGCGGCTTCGGCAACGGCAGCTATTATGTCCGCATCAATCCGGCCAGCCGCGCCGGCGCGGGCACAGACCGCGCCAGCTTCGCCCCATCCGCCGGACCGGACACCCCGCAGACACTGACCATCAAGAACGGCGGCGGCAGCCACGACGCCCGCCGCGTGGTGGACGGCGGCTTCCTGGAGCTGGTGCGCATGGGCGTCAAGCGCGCCAACGACCCCACCATACTCAATACCATCAATGTGTTCGACAGCGTGCTGGGCCAATCGCTATCCCTGCCCGGCGCGCCTACTCTCCCGTACAACGCCTGGTTCCGCTACAACTTCGACGGCTACGGCGAACACAACGACGGCAGCGACTTCAACGGCAGCGGCGCCGGCCGCCTGTGGCCCATCTTCACCGCCGAGCGCGGCATGTACGAGATCGCCCGCCAGGGCAGCGCCGCGGCCGGCCAGCCCTATTTCGCCACCTTGAAGCTGCTGGCCACGCCGGAAGGCATGCTGCCTGAGCAAGTGTGGTCCAACAACGCCACGCTGCCGGACGGCTGGACGGTAAGCACGCCGGCCGGCTATCAGCCCGGAACGCCCACCAAGTCCATGGCGCCGCTGAACTGGGCGATGGGCGAATACATCAGCCTGCTGGCCTCGATCCACGCCGGCAAGGTGGTCGACATCCCGCAAGTGGTATGCGCCCGCTACAACAACTGCCGCGCCGCGCCCAATGCCGGCGAGGTGCCGGTCAGCATCAACGTGACCGCCAGCACGCAGTGGGGGCAGCAGGTCTACGTCACCGGCAACGCTCGCGCCCTGGGCAACTGGAACCCCGATCTGGGCCTTCCGGTGGATGCGGCCAATTACCCGGTATGGCAAAACGGCGTCAACCTGCCGGCCGGCCAGCAGATCGCCTACAAGTACTACCGCAAGAACGCCGATGGCAGCGTCACATGGGAAAATCTGTCCGGCAACCGCAGCCTGCAAACGCCGGCCAGCGGCAGCCTGACCCTGAACGACCAGGTGAGCTGGTGATTCCGCGCCGCGCCAGGCCTGCCGTCCTGCTATTGATCGCGGCGGCGGCCGGCGGCGCGGCCTGGTGGCTGTGGCCGGCGGAGGCGCCTGCGCCTGCTCCGGCTGTAGCCAGACCCACGGCCGCCCTGCCCGCCCAGCCCATCGTCCATTTGCCGACGCCTGTCACGCCATGGAAGCCGCCCAGCCGGCCCGCCCTGCCGCCGGTGAAGAAAGGCGGCAACAGCTGGCGGCCGGAAGCGGCGCCGGTGGTGAACAAGGTGGAAACCCAGCGCGGCGCGCCGGACATCCCGGACGCGCAGCCGCTGGCCAGACCGCCCGATCCCTGAGCCGCCCGCGGCTCCCCTCGGCCCAGGCCCGGCTCAAGCGGGCCTTTTTCTTGCTTGCACCGCCTGGACTCATATCCAAGATCCATCGCCGGACCAGAGTTAAGGAGAATCAAGATGGCGCAAAGGGAAATCTTCGCAATGGACGCCGAGCAGGCCGAAGCCTGGCTGCCCGAGTTGGCCGAACTGCTGCACGCCTGCGTGCATGACGGCGCCAGCATTCATTTCGTGCTGCCGTTTTCCCTGGAACAAGCTGCCGCGTTCTGGCGCGACAAAACCTTGCCCGGCGTTGCCGGCGGCGGGCGATTGTTGCTGGCGGCGCTGCTGGATGGCGAACTGGCCGGCAGCGTGCAGCTGGACTGCGACACGCCGCCCAACCAGCCTCATCGCGCCGAGGTGTGCAAGCTTTTGGTGCATCCGCGCCACCGCCGCCAGGGCATCGCCCGCGCGCTGATGCTTGAACTGGAACGACACGCGCAAGCGCGTGGCCGCAGCCTGCTGACGCTGGACACCGCCAGCGGCGACAAGGCCGAGCCGCTGTACCGCTCGCTCGGCTATCAAGTCGCCGGCATGATCCCAGGCTTCGCGCTCGATGGCCGCGGCGAAAAGCTGAATGCCACCACGATCCTGTACAAGACGCTGAGCTGAATTTCGCCCGCGCATGAAAAAGCGGCCTCTCATCCGGAAGCCGCCTCTCAGGTCATAAAAAATGAAGCGTTTAGGGCTTGCGCACGTGCACCACGCCAGTCATATACGGGTGCACGGCGCAGAAATAGGCGTAGTCGCCCTCCTTGTCGAAGACATGCTCGTAGCGGTCATCGGTGTCCAGCGCCTTGGAGACAAAAGACTTGTCGCGGCCGGACACCGTATGCGGGATTTCGTCATGATTGATCCACGCCACCTTCGAGCCAGGCGCCACCGTGATTTCCTTAGGCGTGAAGGCGAACTTGCTGATATCCACCACCTGCGGTCCTTTGTCGGCCCAGGCTGCTGCGGCCAGGCAGACGCTCAATAGCCCGCCCATTTTCCAAACATTCATGCCATCTCCCCATCCGGCAGAAATCGGCCGCTGGCGGTAAAAGAATCTGAACAGGGGCTCAATGATCGAGCGGCGTATCCACCAAGGCCAGCAGGCTGCTGCCGGGCATCACCGTGATCTGCCGCGTCCCCAGCAGCTTGCCCAGCTCTCCGGCCGGCACCTTGACCGGCGCCGGCTCGCCGAATCCGGCTTGTCCCGGCGTCGGCAACGGATAGGCCAGCGAGCGGGCGGTATGGAAAGCGACATGGCCCTCCACCTTCTGCATCACTTGATGAATATGCCCGTTGAGAACGGTTACCGAACCGAACGGCCGCAGCAGGGCCAGCACTTGATCGGCATCGGCCGTGCCCCAGCCCCACTGTTCATATATGGTCCACAAGGGGATGTGTGCCAGCACGACTATCGGCGTGGAGCGCGATACGCCGGCCAGATCCTGCTTCAGCCAGGCCAGTTGCTCATCGCCCAGCGCCGCCAGCCGGCTGGTGGAGAAATTCAGCACATTGTTCAGCGCGACGAAATGAACGCCGCCCTGGTCAAAGCTATACCGGGCCTTGCCCTTGCCGTCGTGATCGAAAAACTTCAGATAGCCGGACACCCCATCGTCCAGCGCATCGTGCTCGCCGGGGATGGTGTGCACGCGGTCGACACGGATGTCCTTGAACATCTGTCGGCCCAAGTCGAACTCTTCCGGCTTCGACAAATGGCTGACGTCGCCGGTATGCACCACAAAGGCCGGCGGCTGACTTAAGGCATTGATATCGGCGATGGCTCGACGCAGGCTGCCCGGCACGTCTGGATTGGCCTCGCGATGGAAGCCCAGATGCGTGTCGCTGATCTGGACGAAGCTGAAACCGTTCCCGCCGCTCCCGGCAACCCCGGCGGCCTGCGCTTTTGGCACGCCTCCCACCAGCGTCCACACCAGCGCCGCGCCAGACCAGGCCGCCAGACAAGCCAGCGTTTCACGACGGCCGGCATCCGGCGTCTCGTCTTCAGCAACCGATTTGTGTTCTGACATCGCCAGCTCCTATCACCGTCAACTCATGGGGACGCCATTCTCTTGCAACAGGAAGGCGCTGAGCTGGTTGTAGGAGGATGCCATGGCAAGGTCAAGCTTGCCGCGCGCCATGGCCTTGGCCTGGAGTGTCTGCACAGATGTGAAAACGCAACAAAACCATCGCACTCGACATCGTGCGCTTGAAACTAGACGACTGGTCTAGTAGTATCCAGCTCATGTCACGAGCCAACCACACCGCAGACACACGCGAGCACCTGCTTGCCACTGGAGAAGCCATCATCCAGGGCAAGGGTTTCGCCGCCGTCGGACTGGCGGAAATCCTGTCCTGCGCCGGCGTGCCCAAGGGTTCGTTCTACCATTACTTTCCGTCCAAGGAAGGCTATGGCGTGGAGATGCTGCGCCGCTACTTTCTGAACTACGACGAAAAGCTGGTTCTGTTGCTGCGGCCTGAGGCCGGCCATGCCCGCGACTGCCTGCTGACGTATTTTCAGGGCTGGGTAGAACACCACCCATGCAGCGAGCACAACCACACCTGTCTGGCGGTAAAGCTGGCGGCGGAAGTGTCGGACCTGTCCGAACCGATGCGGGAGATGTTGGCCGAAGGCATGGGCAGGGTGATCCACCGCCTGGCCGACGCCATTCGCCGCGGCCAACAGGAAGGCAGCTTGTGCACGTATCTGGAGCCGGATGAGCTGGCGGCCAGCCTGTACAGCCTGTGGGTGGGCAGCGCCCTGCTGTACAAGGTGCTGCGCTCGCAGCAACCGATGCTCAACGCCTACAAGTTGACCGAAACCATGCTGGTGCAGCCCGATAGCGCCAGTTGCAAGCGATAGCGAACCCCGCCTCGATTGGCGGGTTTTCTTGAAACAAATACTAGACGACTGGTCTACTCAAATGGAGCCCATCATGAACGAAACCCTGCAACTGATGCATGAACACCGCAGCGTGCGCAGCTATCAGGACAAGGCGGTCGCGCCGGAAATGCTGGATGCGATTCTGGACGCGGCCTGGAAAGGCCCGACTTCGATCAACGGCCAACAGGTCTCGCTGGTGGTGGTGCAGGATGCGGCGCGCCGCAAGCGCATTGCCGAAATCGCCGGCGGCCAGCCTTGGATCGCCCAGGCGCCGGTCTTCATCGCCGTGGTGATGGACTTCCACAAGACCCGGGTCGGCGTCGAAATGGCTGGCGAACAGCAGGTGATTCACCACAGCGTAGAAGCCTTCGCCGTCGGCGGCGTGGATGCCGGCATCGCCTTGGGCAATATGATGACCGCCGCGCACGCCGCCGGCCTGGGCGTGGTGCCGATCGGCGGCATCCGCCGCGACCCGCAGGCCATGATCGAACTGCTGGAGCTGCCGGAGCTGACCTTCCCGCTGGCCGGACTGGTGATCGGCCACATCCAGCATGACAGCCAACAAAAGCCGCGCCTGCCGCGCCCGAGCTTCGTGCACCGCGAACGCTACCAGCCCGGCGAGCTGGCCAATCACATCGCCGCCTACGACGAAACGCTGCGCCGCCACTGGCAGGAGATAGGCCGCGCCGATGGCGAACCGTGGTCAAACAGCATCGCGCGTTTTTACCGCCAAGTTTACTATCCGCAGGTTGCGCCGGTTGCGCGCGCCCAGGGATTTGGATTCGATCAGTAAGCCCAACGCAATAGACTTCAAAAGGAAGAAAACATGCACGCCGACAAACTGTTCACCCCGCTGACCATGGGCGCCGTTACCCTGGCCAACCGCGTGGCGATGGCCCCGCTGACCCGCCTGCGCAATATCGAACCGGGCGATGTGCCCGGCCCGCTGGCCAAGGAATACTACCGCCAGCGCGCCAGCGCCGGCCTGATCGTGGCCGAAGGCACCCATATTTCCCCCACCGCCAAGGGTTACGCCGGCGCGCCGGGCATCTACAGCGAAGAACAAGTGCGCGCCTGGAGCGAAGTCACCGCTGCCGTGCATCAAGCCGGCGGCAAGATCGCGCTGCAACTGTGGCACACCGGACGCATCTCGCACCGCTCGCTGCAGCCGGGCGGCGACGCGCCGGTCGGTCCGTCCGCCATCCAGGCCGACAGCCGCACCAATATCCGCGCCGCCGACGGCAGCCTGGTGCGCGAGCAGTGCGATACCCCGCGCGCGCTGGAAACCGAGGAAATCGCCGATATCCTGGAAGACTACCGCCGCGCCACGGATAACGCGCGCCGCGCCGGTTTCGACCTGGTGGAAATCCACGGCGCCCACGGCTACCTGCTGGACCAGTTCCTGTCGCCGGCCGCCAACGTCCGCACCGACCAGTACGGCGGCAGCGTGGAAAACCGCGCGCGCTTCCTGCTGGAAGCGGTGGACGCGGTAGTGGCCGAGTGGGACGCCGGCCATGTCGGCATCCGCATCTCGCCGCTGGGCATTTTCAACGGCGTCTCCAATACCGACCAGCTGGAAATGGCGCTGTATCTGGCCGAACAGCTGGCCAAGCGCAAGCTGGCCTTCCTGCACATCTCCGAACCGGACTGGGCCGGCGGCCCCAAGCTGGACGACACATTCCGCGCCGAGTTGCGCAAGCGCTACCCCGGCGTGATCATCGGTGCCGGCGGCTACACCGCGGAGAAAGCGGAAACCCTGATCAAGCAAGGCTATATCGACGCCGCCGCGTTTGGCCGCAGCTATATTTCCAACCCGGATCTGGTGGAGCGGCTGAAACAAAACGCCCCGCTGAATCCGCCGCAAGCGGAAACCTTCTACGGCGGCGACGCGCACGGCTACACCGACTACCCGACGCTGCAACAGCAGGCGTAACGCCCGCTTCCGCCCGGCCCCTCAGGCCGGGCTTTTTTACGCCCCGAGCGGATGACAACTGGTTTTGAAACGCGCTACAGTCTGGGATCGCCGCGACGCCGCCGCGGCGGCACAATGACAGGCGCCCTGCACGCCGATGCGCGGCAAGGGCGCCGCACTCAGGAGAACATCATGAAGACCAGATTGCTCGCGTCCGCCGCCCTGATCCTGGCCGCGCAGAGCCACGCCGCAGCCGACCCATACCTGTGGCTGGAAAACATACAAGGCAAACAGGCCATGCAATGGGTGCGCCAGCAAAACGCGCTGACCAACAAACAAACGGAAAGCTGGAACAGCTTTCCTGGACTGAAAAAAGACATCCTGGCCATTCTGGACTCCAGCGCCCGCATCCCCGGCATCGAGAAAATCGGCGACCGCTACTACAACTTCTGGCGCGACGGCCAGCATCCGCGCGGCATCTGGCGCAGCACCACGCTGGAGGAATACCGCAAGGCCGATCCGGCCTGGGACACGGTGCTGGACCTGGATCAGCTGGCCAAGAATGAGAAGGAAAACTGGGTGTGGCAAGGCGCGGACTGCGTCAAGCCGCAACAAGACCGCTGCCTGATCCGCCTGAGCCGCGGCGGCGGCGACGCCGCCGTGGTGCGCGAATTCGACCTGCCGGGCAAACGCTTCGTCGCGGATGGCTTCGTCGTGCCGGAAGCCAAGAGCGAGGTCAACTGGAAAGACCGCGACGCGCTGTACGTCGCCACCGATTTCGGCAAGGGCACGCTGACCGCCTCCGGCTACCCGCGCATCGTCAAGCAATGGCAGCGCGGCCAGCGCCTGGAGCAAGCCGCCACGCTGTTCGAAGGCAAGGCCAGCGACATCTCGGTCAGCGCCAACCGCGTCAACAGCGCGGGCTACCAGTACCATCTGATCAGCCAGGGCACCAGCTTCTTCAGCAACGACCTTTACCTGCAGCGCGACGGCAAGTGGCAGAAACTGGACAAGCCCGGCCACGTCGAAGCCAGCTTCCACGGCCCATGGCTGTTGTTGAAACCGCGCCAGAGCTGGAGCATCGGCGGACATGATTGGCAAGCCGGCAGCCTGCTGGCCATCAAGCTGGACGATTACCTGCAGGGCAAGCGCGACTTCAGCCCCTTGTTCCAACCCAGCGCCTCCACCTCGCTGGCTGAAAGCACCGACACCCGCAACGCCGTCATCCTGACCGTGCTCGACGACGTCAAGAGCCGGCTGGTGGAGTGGCAAGTCGTGGACGGCAAGTGGCAATCGCGCGCGGTAGCCGCGCCAGGCTACGGCAATATAGAAGTCAGCGCGATCGACAGCGACAGCTCGGACGACTACTTCTTCACCTTCACCGACTTCCTGACCCCCACCTCGCTGTCGCTGGCCCATGCCGGCAGCGACGCGCGCGAGCCGCTGAAGCAACAGCCGGCCTTCTTCGACGCCAGCCCCTACCGCATCCAGCAGTTCTTCGCCCGCTCGAACGACGGCACCCAGGTGCCCTACTTCGTGGTGGCGCGCAAAGACTTGAAGCTGGACGGCCAGAACCCGACCCTGCTATACGGCTACGGCGGCTTTGAAGTCTCGATGACGCCGTACTACAGCGGCACCATGGGCAAGGCCTGGCTGGAGCGCGGCGGCGTCTATGTGCTGGGCAATATCCGCGGCGGCGGCGAATACGGCCCGGCCTGGCACGAGGCGGCGTTGAAGCACAAGCGCCAGAAGGCCTATGACGACTTTTCGTCCATCGCCAAGGATCTGGCGCGGCGCGGCATCGCCGACGCGCGCCACCTGGGCATCAAGGGCGGCAGCAATGGCGGCCTGCTGATGGGCGTGATGCTGACCAAGTATCCGCAGCTGTTCCATGCCGTCGTTTGCCAGGTGCCGCTGCTGGACATGCGGCGCTTCAACAAGCTGTTGGCCGGCGCCAGCTGGATGGACGAATACGGCAATCCGGACAAGCCGGAAGACTGGGCGTATATCAAACGCTACTCGCCATACCAGAACCTCCGCTCCGGCGCCGCTTATCCG
Organism: Chromobacterium sp. CCUG 76385; assembly: GCF_059916625.1. NCBI lineage: Bacteria > Pseudomonadati > Pseudomonadota > Betaproteobacteria > Neisseriales > Chromobacteriaceae > Chromobacterium > Chromobacterium sp. CCUG 76385. Next base: position 22,330 of record NZ_JAUCGU010000030.1, on the reverse strand, counting down.
GCTACGCTGTTCGTCACCTCCACCCTGGATGATCGCGTCCATCCGGGCCACGCTCGCAAGATGTACGCGGCGATGAAACAGCTAGGCGCCAACGTCCATTATTACGAACGAACCGAAGGCGGCCACGGCTCCGCCGCCAACCACGAGGAAGAGGCCGGCATCGCCGCCATGGAATACGCCTTCCTGTGGCAGCAGCTGCGCTGACCGCGCGCGGCCCCGCGCAAGCGGGGCCGTTATTCCAATGCATCGCATCCCTGCGCCTCCGCGATGCGATTTGAATGAGGCGACCGCTTTTCTATACTGGACGAGGGCTGTCCTTGACCCCATCCCGGGAGTTGAACCTTGTCCATCCTTCCCCGCGCCGCGCGATTGCGGCTTGAATGGTCGCTCGTCGCGTGTTTCCTATTGATCACGCTGATCGTTACCGCCGTCGTGGTCTGGCAAACCGGGCAACATCAACGCCAGCAGCTGCTGGCCGTTTATCAGACCCGGCTGGGTTACGTCTCGCAAACCCGCAACGCCATCCTGCGCAGGCAATTTGACCAACTGGATCGCGATGTGCGTTTTCTCAGCGCCACGCCGCCCATCGGCGGCATCATCCGCGCCAAGGCCGACAACGGCATCGACAAACAGGAAAAATCCACGCTGCTGGATTGGAACAAGCGCCTGACCTCCCTGTTCAGCGCCTTCCTGGCGGCCAATCCGGAATTGACCTCAGTGCGGCTGATCGGAGCGGCCGATGGCGGGCGGGAACTGCTGCGCGTGGAGCGCGGAACGCGCGGCGACATAGTCGTCGTTGCGGAAGGAAAGCTGGCCCGACGCGGCGATCGCAATTACGTAAGTGAGGCGCTGCGCCTGCCGCCGGGACAAGTCTATTTTTCCGATCTGTCGATGGGCTCGCGCCCGCGGGAAGCGCATGGCGCGCCGCCGGTGCCGACCCTGCATGTATCGATGCCGGTCCGCGATGACCGCGGCTCGGTATTTGGCGTGGTGGTCATTAATTTCAACGCCGGCGAACTGCTGGCCTCGTTAAAACGCAACATCCCGACGGAAATCCAGATTTACCTGACCGATCAGAACGGCAGCTATCTGCAGCAACCGGACCCGACCCGCGCTTTCGGTGCCGCCCCCGGGCACCTCAAGCGCTGGCAGGATGATTTCCGGCCGACATCGCAAGACATGGGGCAACCGGCTACCTTGCGCACCTTCGACTCGCCGTACGGCATCGCCTACGCGCATGCGATCCACGTTCCGTTCACGCCCAGAGCGCCTGAACACTATTGCCAGCTGATCGCCGTGCTGCCGGACGAGCAAGTGGCCAAACTGGTCGCCAACACCCAGGCCGCCGTGCTGACCAATGCGCTGAGCGTATTCCTGCTGCTGGGCCTCGCCTGCCTGCTGTATTTCCGTACCTACCGCCAGGCTGCCATACGCCAGGCCGAACTGGCCGCGATCATGGAAAGCTCGCAGGACGCCATCATCGGCTGCACCGCCCAGGGACGCATCGTCAGCTGGAACGCCGGCGCGGAACGCCTGTTCGCTTGTCCGTCCGAACAGGCGATAGGCCAAACGCTGGACAGCATCATTCCGCAACCCGAAGGCGCTCCCGCCTCTCCCGAGCGGCTGCTGCAGGCCCGCGAAAATGGCGCGCCAAGCAACCTGCGCTGCGGCCTGCGGCTGCCGGATGCCCGCTGGCTGGACGTGGACATCACCATTTCGCCGATTCGCCATGGCCGCGGCCGCCCCAGCGGCGTGGCGCTGACCATACGCGACATCAGCGAACAGCAAGCCGCCGAAAAATACATCCGTGAATTGAATGCCTCGCTGGAGCAGCAGATCGAGCAGCGCACCCGGCAGCTGCGCGCCTATTCCGCCATGCAAAACGCCATCCTGGCCCACTCCGGCTACGCCATCATCGCCACCGACGGCAACGGCCTGATCACGCTGTTCAATCCGGCGGCGGAACGGATGCTCGGTTATTCGGCGCCCGACATGATAGGCCAACGCTCTTTGGCCGACTTCCATTGCCGGGACGAATTGGCCGAACGCTCGATCCAGCTATCGCACGAACTGGGCGAAACCGTAGGCGCGGACTTCGAGGCCATCGTCGCGCCGGTGTGGCGGCAAGAAACCGACGAAAGGCAATGGACCTATGTGCGCGCCGACGGCAGCCGCTTTCCGGTACAGCTGACGGTCTCCCGGCTGGAAAATGAGAGCGGCGACGCCGCCGGCTATCTGGTCATCGCCTCCGACATCACGCAGCGCCTGCAGGACCAGCGCAGCCTGGAGTCCGCCCGCGACCAGCTGATCAAGGCGGCGGAGGTGGCGGAGCTGGGCATCTGGAGCTGGCGCATCGCCAGCGACACGCTGGAGTGGAACGATAGGATGTTCGACATCTACGATATACCGCGCTCGTTCCGCGACTTCGGACTGTACTACAACCATTGGCGGGGGCGGGTCCACCCGGACGATGTCGCGGATGCCGAACTGCAGCTGCAGCAGTCCCAGGAAACCGGCGCGGCCTTCAACCAGACCTTCCGCATCGTGCGCCAGGACGGAGACATCCGTTACGTGCAGGCGGCGGCGGTCGTCGAATGCGGCCCGGATGGCAAACCCAGCCTGATGCTGGGGATCAATCGCGACATCACCCCGCAGCGCGAGCAGGAAAACTGGCTGCGCGAAGCTAAAACCGCGGCGGACAGCGCCAGCCGGGCCAAGTCTGACTTCCTGGCCAATATGAGCCATGAGATCCGGACGCCGATGAACGCCGTGCTGGGCATGTTGCAACTGTTGCAGCACACCAGCCTGGACGACCAGCAAGCGGACTATGCCGACAAGGCCGCCGCCGCCGCGCGCACCCTGCTCGCCCTGCTCAACGACATTCTGGACTTCTCCCGCGTGGAAGCCGGCAAGCTCACGCTGGACCCGCATCCGCTCAGCCTGGACAAGCTGCTGCGCGACATCGGCGTCATCCTGTCCGCCAATGTCGGCGCCAAAGACGTGGAAGTGGTATTCGACATCGCCCCCGAGCTGCCCGACACCATCATCGCCGACTCGTTGCGCCTGCAGCAGATTCTGATCAATCTGGCCGGCAACGCGATCAAGTTCACCGAGCGCGGCGAAGTGGCGCTGTCGGCCCAGTTGGTGGAACGGGATGCGGACCGGCTGCGCATCGCCTTCGCCGTGCGCGATACCGGCATCGGCATCACGGCGGAACAATGCCAGCGCATCTTCGAAGGCTTCTCCCAGGCTGAATCGTCCACGGCGCGCCGCTATGGCGGCTCCGGACTCGGCCTCGCCATCAGCCAGCGCCTGGTCGGGCTGATGGGCGGCCAGCTGCGGGTCGATAGCGAACCGGGCCAGGGCAGCACCTTCAGCTTTGAAATCGAATGCGAAGCGGCGCCTGCCGCGGACATGCCCGTCTCCACAGGGGTCGTGCCGCTGCAAAACCTGCACTGTCTGGTCATTGAAGACAATGACAGCGCCCGCCAGACGCAAAGCGCCATCCTGCGCTCCTTTGGCTGGAGGGTCGATGCCGCCGCCAGCGGCGAAGAGGCGCTGGCCATGCTTTCAGCACAGCCTGAAGGGCTGGATTACGACGTGGTGCTGGTGGACTGGCGCATGCCCGGCATCGATGGCTGGGAAACCTGCGAGCGCCTGCGACGCCTTCCGCCGCAGGGCCAGCCGCCGGTGATCATGATGGTCACCGCCTACGGACGCGAGCTGTTCGAACAGCGCCGCAAGCAAAGCCCCGGCGTCATCGATCACTTCCTGATCAAGCCGGTGACGGCATCCATGCTGTTCGACGCCGTCGCCGACGCACGCGCCGGACGAGGACTGCGCCAGGCCCTTCCCCCGCTGCCCGCCGGCCAAGCGCCGCGGCTGGCCGGCCTCAAGCTGCTGCTGGTGGAAGACAACGCCACCAACCAGCAGGTGGCGCGTGAACTGCTGAGCCAGGAAGGCGCCACGGTGGATGTGGCGGACTGCGGACAGGCGGCGCTGGCCGCCATGGCGTCATCGGCTCATTACGACCTGGTGCTGATGGACATCCAGATGCCGGACATGGATGGCTATGAGGCAACCCGCCGCTTGCGCGCCCAGTTCCCCGCTACCACCCTGCCCATCATCGCGATGACCGCCAACGTGATGCCTGCCGACCGCGAACAGGCGCTGGCCAGCGGCATGAACGACCATGTCGGCAAGCCCTTCGACTTGGATCAGCTGGTGGCGGCGATACTCCGCCACACTGCGCGTCCGCCCCAAGCCAAGATGGAGCCCCTCGCCCAGGCGGAACCGGCCCGCGCAGAACCGACAGCCGACAGCGGCCTGATCAACAGTCGCGCCGCCATCCTCCGTTTCGGCAGCAATGTCGAAATCTACCGCCGCACCCTGCTGAGCTTCTGCGAAGAACTAATCGGGTTGATGGCCAGCCTGCAAGGCCAGATCCAGCAAACCCTGCGCGAGCCGGCGATCCAAACCCTGCATACGCTGAAAGGGCTGGCCGCCACTGTCGGCGCCGACCCACTGGCCGCCCTCGCCGCCGACAAGGAGGCCTGGCTGCGCGATCCGGCGCGCGCCTGGCCAACGGACTTCTCCGCGCTGCGGCAAGCGGCGGAAGAGGCGGCCGCGGGGGCACAACGCCTGGCCCAGCAGCTAGTCGCGCCCCCCGCCGCCCAGCACCCCGCAGCTGGCGATGTCGCCGACATCTGGCAGGAGCTGGCCGATTTGCGGCGGCTGCTAAACACATCCAATCTAGAGGCCGTTCAGCGCTTTGAGCAGCTGGAACAGCAATATCGCGTGGCCATGCCGCAGGAACTGGAACAACTCGGCGACGCCATCATGCAGCTGGACTTCGCCGCCGCCACGCGCCTATGCGACGACCTGCTCAGACAACAAAAGGTGGATCAGCCATGAACGATGCGCCCTTCCATGCCAGCGGCCGGCGCGGCAGGATACTGGTCGTAGACGATCAGCCGACCAACATCTTGGCGGCGCATCAAATCCTGCAGCCGGAGCACGATGTTTTCATGGCCACCACCGGCGAACAAGCCATCGATTTTTGCCAGTCGACGCCGCCTGACTTGCTGCTGCTGGATGTGGAAATGCCCGGCATGAACGGCATGCAGATCTGCCAGCAGCTGAAGCAAGATCCAGCCACTTGCGACATCCCCGTCATTTTCGTAACCGCCCACCACGGGCAGGAGCAGGAAATCGCCTGCTGGGAGGCCGGCGCCGTGGACTTCGTCACCAAGCCGGTGACGCCGGTCACCTTGCGCAAGCGGGTCAATGCCCATTTGACGCTGAAATTCCAGGCCGACCAACTACGCGCGCTGGCCTTCAGCGACGGCCTGACCGGCCTCGCCAACCGGCGCCGCTTTGACGAGCGGCTGGAGCAGGCCTGGCGCCATGGTCTGCGCCATAATCATCCGCTCTCGCTGATCATGGCCGACATCGATCACTTCAAGAAATACAATGATCGCTACGGCCACAGCGCCGGCGACGAATGCCTGCGCCGGGTGGCGCAGACGCTGCGCGAGCAACTGAACCGCTCTTATGATCTGGCCGCCCGCTTCGGCGGCGAGGAGTTCGCTTGTCTGCTGCCGGAAACCACGCTGGCCGGCGCCACCACGCTGGCCGCGAAAATGGAGGCAGCCATCCGCGAGCTGCGGATCGAACATGCCGATTCGGACGTGGCGCCCTGGGTCACGCTCAGCCTGGGGGTCGCCTGCCTGCAGCCGGTTGTCGACTGCCGCAGCCAGCGCTTGATCGAACAGGCTGACGGCCAGCTCTATCTGGCCAAGGGCAGGGGGCGCGGGCGCGTCTGCGCCATCTAGGGGCTGTTGACGTTTGGAGAGCGGTCGCGCCGGGATACGTTTTGCGCCGAATCGAGGCGTTTCGCGCGCCGCATTTCATTCTCTGCCAGCGCGGAACAACGAAGAGTCGGCGCGAAAGGCGCCCGGCCCTGCGGGTTTGGCGAAGCTCAAACGCGATCCACTCACCAAACGTCAACAGCCCCTAAGATCGGCCTAACTGGCCGGATGGCGGATGACCAGCAGGGAAATATCGTCGCAGGCCACGCCGCCCAGCATATGGGCCTTGGCCGACGACAGCACTGATTCGCCTATCGCTTGCGGCCAGCCCTGGCGCACCGCCGCCTCGACCCCGGACAGGCCGAACATCGCGCCGGCGCCGTCCTTGGCCTCGGTGATGCCGTCCGAGCTGACCACCAGCACCTGCGACGGACGCCACTCCAGCGTCTGCATCGAGTCGTCAAAGTCTTCGGCCGCCAGCACGCCCAGCGCCGGGTGGCTGGACTTGCAGCGCGCCGTCACCTCACCCTGCTCGTCGAACAACAGCACGCAAGGCACGCCGCCATTCCATATCCGCAGCGTGCCGCCGCCGGGTTCGATGGCGATCAGCGCCGCCGCCACGAAACGGCCGCCCGGCAGCAAGCGGTGCAGTTTCTGATTGACCCCGCGGACGATGTCAGCCATGTCGCAGCCGGCCTCGGTCATCTCATGAAAACAGTCGATTGCCGGCAGCGCGCTGATGGCGGCAGTCAAACCGTGTCCGGTGCAATCGGCCAGCATGATGTGCTCGCCGCCGGCCGGCGTAGGACAAATGATGATCAAATCGCCGTTGAAGCCGGCGGCCGGGCTGAGGTATTGCCAGATATGGCTGGGTGTGGACGTGCGCAGGCTGATCAGCCGCTCGATCAGCTCCAGCGCCAGTTGCTGCTCGAACTCGTTTTCGCGGTAATACTTTTCCAGCCGCACCGCATCCTGGTTGATCTGGTTCTGCATCTCGGCAATGCGCAGAAAGACATGGATCTTGGCGGATAGCAGATCGAAACTGACCGGTTTGGCCAAGTAGTCGTCGCCGCCGGCCTTCAAGCCCTGCACCACGCTCTCCAGCTCATTCAGGCTGGTCAGGAAAATGATGGGCACCCAGTGCTCGCCGAACATCCGGCGCAGCTCCGTGGTTGCCTGCAAGCCATCCATCTCCGGCATGATGACATCCATCAGGATCAGGTCCGGCAGCTGATTCTGACAAAACGCCACCGCTTCCAGGCCGTTCTTGGCCGAAACGCAGCGATAGCCAAGCTCCATGATGAACTGCTCGATGAAATAGCGATTGGTCGCGCTATCCTCTACCAACAAGATTGTCGTCGACGACATCCCATCCTCGCCTGATGCAGCTGCTGCCAGTCACAAACCGAATCCATCCCGGCCCCGTCGTCATGCTGCGCCGCTGACAAATCCCCTGCTACTGCATAAGCCCTGGACCATCCGCACCAGGGCATTCCGCGCTCCGCGCTTGTATTAACAAGGCCAAGAACCGACCGCCGCACCGCCATGCGCTCAATCAGCCCACTCCCATAATAAGACTACTGCCGACAACACTCCAAGTTGCAATGCAATATCGCGCGCGGGCAGCACATATCCAAGAAAAATCCCCGCAGACGCGGGGATCAAAAGTTATCGCGCTTTCCGTTTTTGACATGGCGAGTCGACGCGATTGGGCCAGACGGGAAACCGCGCGTGCCGCTCACGGCTGGAATGGCGTGTTTTCAGCAAAATATTCATGGTTGTCGGCATTGTTCAGCGCCTGAGCCGGGCTGCTCCTGGCCAAATCCTGAGCGCCGCTCTGGCCATAGACATTGTCCCGCGTCCCGGCCACCACGGTGAAATGCGACAACTCATGCACCAGCGTGCCGCCTTTGGAATCGGTGCCCTTGGTCGGCGCTTTCCAGAATGCCCCGCACAGGTAGATAGTGTACGGCTGCGACGGATAGACGTAGGCAAAGGTGTCGCTGTTGGTGCAGCTGCAATCCAGCTTGATCGGTTTGGTGTCCAGCGCGTCCTTGATCTTCACATAGTGGGACTTGGCCGTGTTCCAGTTGGCCTGGCTGTACTTGCCAAACCAGGTGACATAGCGCGGCGACGCCGATTGCGCCCCGCTCAGATACGCCGCGGTCTCATCCGCCATCGCCCCGGCGGCCACTACGCCATCCTTGGATTGCGACTGCTGGCTGACCGAGCAATTGCCGGCGTAACTGATGCCGCTGACCGCGCTGCGGCTCTGGATCTGCCAGGTCTGCTTCGCCGCGCGCGAGCGCAGCAGCAAGGGGCTGATCTTGCCTGCGCTGACGGCGCCGACCGCATTGGACACGATGGCTTCGTCCTGCTGCGGCGCGGCCTGCTTGGCGCTGATGCCGGCAGGCAGGCCGCGGTTCAGCACCCGCTTGCCGCTGCTTTCGAAGCGAACGCTCAACTGGCCGCCCTTGGACAGATCGTAATAATCAGACACCCGCACCTTGGCGCTCAGCGTCGCGCCGGGCGCCAGCGTCACCGTATCGCGCAGCGACGGCACCGCCCGCTTGTACTGCGGCCCAAGGTACTCCGCCGGCTTGCCGTCGACGCTGACCGCCAGGAAACGCTCCTGCACTTCCTTGCCCGGCAGGTACCAGCGGTAGAGATGCAAGGGCTGCTTGCCGGTATTGCGATAGTTGACGGTCACATCGACATCCTGCTCGGCGCTGACGCTTGGCTGGCCGAGGCTGACTTGCAGATCCGCGGCAAAGGCCGATGAAGCAAACAGCAAAGCCGCGGCAACGATGGGTAATCTCTTGTCCATTTTATTGTTCCCTTTAGAGGATTCTTTCATCACGGAAAGTTATATAAAACGCATTTGTCATGCGAAAATCATTAATTACATGAACCAGCCATGACGACAATCAATAAAATTACCGATGTTGCAAAATGCACACATCATATCCATGGCTGCACCCGCCTCAGCGCCAACATCGCCGGTCTATAGTGCGGTAAGATCACAGGTTGACTGCGCCGGGTGAGACCGATCCCGGCGCGCGGCCACAACCCTCGACTGTTTTTCGACGGAATCATGAATCAAGCATCTGAAAAAGCCCTGGTCGTCCTGTCCGGCGGCCAAGACTCCACCACCTGTCTGTACTGGGCGCTGCGCCGTTTTGGCGCAGGCAATGTGGAAGCCGTCACCTTCGACTACGGCCAGCGCCACCGCGTGGAGCTGGATTGCGCCCGCAAAATCGCCCAGCTGGCCGGCGTGCGCCAGACCGTGCTGCCCATCGACACCTTCGCCGCCATAGGCGGCAACGCGCTGACCGACGACGCCATCGCCCCGGAAGCAGGCATGCGCGACGACGACGCCCTGCCCAACACCTTCGTGCCCGGCCGCAATCTGATCTTCCTGACCTTCGCCGCCGCCTTCGCTTACACCCGCGGCGCGCGCCATCTGGTGACCGGCGTGGCCCAGACCGACTACTCCGGCTATCCGGACTGCCGCGAAAACACGCTGAAGGCGCTGGAGCTGGCGCTGCGCCTGGGCATGGATAGCCGGGTGGAGCTGCATACGCCGTTGATGTATCTGTCCAAGGCCGAAACTGTGACGCTGGCGCAACAGGTCGGGGCGATGGAAGCGCTGGCCTGGAGCCACACCTGCTACAACGGCGAGGTGCCGCCCTGCGGCCATTGCGCATCGTGCGAGCTGCGCGCCAAAGGCTTCGCCGAAGCCGGCGTGGCCGATCCCTTGGTGGAACGCTGCCAGGCCGAAGCGGAAGGGCACTGAGATGCACGCCAGTTATCTGCTCGCCGGCGCCGGCTTTGAAGCGGCGCGGCAGCTGCCGGCCGTTGCCGGCAAAGCCTCCCGTCCGCATGGCCACAGTTTCCGCGTCCTGATCCGCAGCGAATCGCAATGCGGCGACGCCGCGGCGCTGGAAAGCGCCGTGCATGCGGCCCTCTCGCCGCTGGACTACACCGACCTGAACGCGCTCCTGGCCGACAGCGACGATCTGGCGCTGGCGCGACACATCGCCCAGGCCCTGCCCCACCCGGCCGCCATCAAGCTGCAAGGCGCGCCGGATCGCGGCGTGACGTTGGATGGACAACACGCCTTCTGCTGGCTGAACGCTTCATTCGAGGCCGCCCACCATCTGCCGCACGTGCCGGTTGGCCATAAGTGCGGCCGCCTGCATGGCCACGGCTTCGGCGTGAGGCTGGTAGCCGATGCCGCGCGCTGCGGCGTACAGGAACTGGAACAGGCCTGGACACCGTTGTTCCATCGCCTGAACCACCGCTACCTGAACGATATCGCAGGCCTGAACAACCCCACCAGCGAAGTGCTGGCCCTGTGGCTGCACCAGCAGCTGAAGCCAGCGATGCCGGGCCTCGCCTGGGTGGAGGTGCGCGAGACGCATACCGCCGGCAGCCAATTCGACGGCCAGCGTTTCCGCATCTGGAAAGAACAGCGCTTCGAGAGCGCGATGCCTTTCGACGAAGCCGGCAACTACACCGGCCACAGTTATCTGGTCCGCCTGATGCTGGCCGGCGACATCGACCGCACCATGGGCTGGCTGCTGGACTTCGGCGACGTCAAGGACCGCTTCAAGCCGATCTACCGCCAGCTGGACCACAATCCGCTGGACAAGCTGACCGGCCTGCGCCGCCACGACAACGCCGCGGTGGCGGAGTGGATCCATGCCCAATTGTCTCCGCTGGTGCCGGAACTGGACCGCATCGATCTGATGGAAAGCGAGCGCGCGGGCGTCTCGCTACACTTCCATCAGGACATGCGCTGGCCGCTGCTGTAAACGGCCTGGGCGCATACTGAATCCCGCGCGGGCAAGCCGCTCGCGCCATGCCTTCGAGAAATAGCGTGACTACCTACACCGTCAAGGAAATCTTCTACACCCTGCAAGGCGAAGGCCGGCAGGCCGGCCGCGCCGCGGTGTTCTGCCGCTTTGCCGGCTGCAATCTGTGGTCCGGCCGCGAGGAAGACCGCGCCAAGGCGATTTGCCAGTTCTGCGATACTGATTTCGTCGGCACCGGCCCGGACGGCGGCAAGTTCGACGGCGCCGCCGCGCTGGCCGCCCGCATCGCCTCGGAATGGCCAGAGGATGCCGGCGGCGTTCGCTATGTGGTATGCACCGGCGGCGAGCCGCTGCTGCAACTGGACAGCGAACTGATAGACGCCCTGCATGCCGAGGGCTTCGAAATCGCCGTGGAAACCAACGGCACCGTGGCCGCGCCTCCGGGCATAGACTGGATTTGCGTCAGCCCCAAGGCCGGGGCGGAGCTGAAACAACGCAGCGGCAACGAGTTGAAGCTGGTCTACCCGCAACCCGCGCAGTTGCCCGACACCGTGGCGCATCTGGATTTCGACACCTTCTACCTGCAACCGATGGACGGCCCGGACCTGGCCGCCCACACCCGCGCCGCCATCGCCTACTGCATGGCGCACCCCAAGTGGCGGCTGTCGGTGCAAACCCACAAGGTGGTGAATATCCGCTGACTCCCAAGCCGCGCTACGCGGCTTTTTTTGTGTCCGCATCGCTCAGCCATTCAAGCAGCCATGACATTGGCGCGCTATAACGACGACAGCATCGGCACCGGGCTGCAGGCGGAACCGCCCGGCACGAAGATCCTGGCGCGGAAAAAGTTTTTCTCTATACCGTGTAAGAAGCGGTCAGCCATCGCGACTCAATGGTGAGTAGGCGATGCTGCCAGCAACAGGACTGTAAGCATCCGCCGCTTCCGGCGACCAATCGCCATCACCCGCATGGGTGAACTACCCAGGAGAAAACCATGAGCAGCAACAAAACCCTTATCGCTACCGCGCTCAGCGCGGTCATCGCCGTCGGCGCGCTGAGCAGCATGCCGGCCGCGGCAGCGGACAAGGACCAGTGCTTCGGCATCGCCAAGGCCGGTCAGAACGACTGTAAAAACGCCGCGCACGCCTGCGCCGGCCAAGCCAAGGTCGACAACGACCCGGCCGACTTCAAGCTGGTCCCCACCGGCACTTGCCAGCAAATGGGCGGTCAAACCAAGCCGATGTAATTTTGCTGGCTGGCAAGCCCAGCCATTTTGATTACCATACCCCGGCTTGGCGGCACCCGCCGCCAGGCACCAGACCAAGGAGTCAGACATGAAGCAGAACAAAGCCCTGATCGCCTCCGCGCTCGGCGCCGTCATCGCCATGGGCGCCCTCTCCGCCGCGCCGGCCAGCGCCGCAGACAAAGAAAAATGCTATGGCATCGCCCAGGCAGGCAAGAACGACTGCGCCTCCGCCACCGGCATGCACTCCTGCGCCGGACAGGCCAAGGTGGACAAAGACCCGGGCGACTGGAAATACGTCGCCAAGGGCAGTTGCGAAAAAATGGGCGGCAGCGCCACGCCTAAGAAGTAATCCGCTCCATCCGGCCCGCCATGCGGCGGGCCGCCCTGCCCGGAACCGCAGCATGTTATACACCAGCCTACCCAGCGTTTGCGGCATCGGCCTGCGCGCACCTCATTACCGCGAAGCACTAGACACCGGGCCGGCCCTCGGCTGGGTGGAGGTGCACAGCGAAAACTTCTTCGATGGCGGCACGCCGCTGGCCATGCTGCGCCGCGTCGCCGACACCTGGCCCTTGTCCCTGCATGGCGTGGGCCTTGGTCTGGGCTCCGCCGCCCGGCCCGACGCCGGCCATCTGGCGTCGTTGAAGCGGCTGGTCGACGAGTTGCAGCCAGCCGCGGTATCGGAACACCTGTCGTTCAACCACTCGGCGCAGCGCTACGTGAACGACCTGCTGCCGATTCCTTATACCCGCGCCGCGCTGGATACCATCGCCGGCCATGTAGCGCAGACGCAGGACGCGCTGCGCCGCCCCATCCTGCTGGAGAACCTGTCGAGCTACGTCGAGTTTCCCGGCAACGAGATGAACGAAGGCGAATTCCTGGCCGAACTGGCGCGCCTGACCGGTTGCGGCATCCTGCTCGACGTCAACAATCTCTACGTCAACCGCATCAATCTGGGCACCGACACCGAGGCCGTGCTGTCGGCGCTGCCGGTCGAGGCGATCGGCGAAATCCATCTCGCCGGCTATAGCGAACGCGAGGGCCTGCTGGTGGACACCCATAGCCAGCCGGTGCATGACGGCGTCTGGCAGTTTTACCGCGAAGTGATAGCGCGCATCGGGCCGCGCCCCACCTTGATCGAATGGGATCTGGAGATTCCGCCGCTGGCGGTGTTGCGCGGCGAGGCCGCCAAGGCGCAAGCGATACTGGAGAGCCGTCATGAACTGGCATGACTGGCAGCACGCGCTGCTGGAGGCGATTGCCGACCCGGCGCAACAACCCGCCGCGGCGGAATGGGGACTGAGCCCCGCCGGCCTGGCCGTCTACCGCAATAATTACCGCGTCGGCCTGATCGATACGCTGGCGCACAGCCACCCGGTATGCCGCGAACTGGTGGGCGAGGAATTCTTCGCCGCCCTGGCGCGCGAGTACGTCAAGAGCCAGCCGTCGGTCAGCGGCAACCTGCATGTCTATGGTTCCGGCTTCGCCGACTTCATCGCCGGCTTCGAACATTGCCGCGAACTCCCGTACCTGGCCGACGTGGCGCGCCTGGAGTGGGCCATCCACCGCTGTTACTACGCGCAGGACGCCGCATCGCTTGATATCTCCGCCTTGGGCGCAGTACCGCAGGAACAATGGGGCCAGTTAATCTTCCTCCCCCTGCCGGACGTGGCGCTATGCCAGGCCCGCTCGCCCGCCGTCAGCATCTGGCGGGCGCACCAAGGCCACGGGCCGCTGGAAGGCATTTTGCAACGCCCGCCGGAGGACGCCCTGGTCTACCGCGAGCATGGCGCCGTGCAGGTCAAAGCGCTGGCGCGACGCGACTACGCCTTCTATGCCTCGCTGTTCGATGGCCTGCCGCTGGCAGAGGCTGCGGACCATGCGCAAACGCTGGATGCAGCCTTCGATCTGCAAGCCGCCTTGCTCGGCCTGTTCCAACCGCCTCTGCTTGCCTCCTTCCATCTTCAACCGGACGCCTCCTCATGAATCACGCGCTCAAACCGGTTTTATGCGCCTACCGATTGCTGATCCGCGCCGGCGACCTGCTGCAACCGCTGGTGCTGGTGTTGCTGCGGCTGTGGATCGCCCATGTGTTCTTCAGCTCCGGCCTGACCAAGATCGCCGACTGGGACGTCACGCTGGCCTTGTTCACCGACGAATACCATGTGCCGGTGTTGCCGCCGAATGTCGCGGCCATCATGGCCACCTGCGGCGAGCTGGGCCTGTCCAGCCTGCTGGTGCTGGGCCTGGGCGGGCGCTTTGCCGCCGCTGGCTTGTTCATCCTCAATGCGGTGGCGGTGATCAGCTATCCCGGACTGACCGATGCCACGCGACAGTTCCATTATTTCTGGGGCGCGCAAATCCTGGTGCTGCTGGCCTTCGGCCCCGGCTTGCTGTCGCTGGACGCTTTGCTCAAGCGCTGGCTGCAACAGCGTTGCCCCAACTCAGGCAGCCGCTGAAGGCGGCGACCTCCTCTCTACGAGGCGCCTTGGACAAGGCGTCTCGCCGCAAGCAAGGCGGCGAATCCAGCATCGGCATGGTTGCCGGCCCGGCAAGCGGCGCAAGTCGTGGCATAATCAAACCAACCACTTTGATGCCGATCGCACCTCATGAGCACACCGCAAACCCTGGCCGTCGTCGCCGCGCATGCCGACTTCCCCTTTATCGATGACCTCGCCCGCCTGGCGCAAACCAGCCGAATTGACCGCTCACGCCAAGGCGTCATCCGCCTGAACGGCGTAGCCAGCGAACAGAAGCTGGATCTACTGGGCCTGTGCCGGCAACATCGCTGCGATGCGGGCTTGGTCGAGAGCGAGCGCCGTTTTGCCGATTTCGGCCTGCTGGTGTCCGATATGGACTCCACGCTGATCAGCATCGAATGCATCGACGAAATCGCCGACCTCAAGGGCATCAAGCCGCAAGTGGCGGAAATCACCGAGCGCGCGATGCGCGGAGAGTTGGATTTTTCCGCGGCGCTGCGGGAGCGGGTGGCTTTGCTGGCAGGCCTGCCGGAGGCCGCGCTGCAGGAAGTGTATGAACAGCGGCTGCGGCTGAATCCCGGCGCTGCGCAATTGTTGGCGGCCTGCCGCGAGGCTGGCATTCGGACGCTGCTGGTATCCGGCGGCTTCACCTATTTCACTGACCGGCTGAAAGCGGAACTGGGCCTGGACGAGGCGCATGCCAACCAGCTGGAAGTCATCGATGGCCAGCTGACCGGCCGCGTGCTGGGCGGCATCGTCGATGCCGAAACCAAGCGTCGCCTGCTGATCGCCGCCCGCGAACGCCTGGGCCTGCGTCCGGATCAGGTTCTGGCGGTGGGCGACGGCGCCAACGACCTGCCCATGCTGCGCGAGGCCGGCGTCGGCATCGCCTATCACGCCAAGCCGCGCGTCAGCGCCGAGGCGGATCTGGCGGTCGAGTACGGCGGCCTGGATGTCATCCCGCATTTTTTCCTCTGAGTACGCGCCATGCAAGCTCCCACCCCTGCCGCCCTGCCGCAACTGGACACCGTCAGCTTCGATGCCGAACTGCCTCTGGCGGCCCAGGTATTGGACGGGGAATATCCGCCGCGCATGCAACGGGAAACCAGGCTATCCCTGCGCGTGCTGGCGGCGCCGACGGAAACCCCAGACGACAGCAACCCCGTGATGCTGCGGCTGGAGGCCAAGCTGGACCTGGCGCTGGAAGTTTCCCTGCTGGAACGGCATCCGGATCGTCCAAACAATACGCCTTGCCGGCTCGGCTTGAACAGCATAGCTTGGCGCGACCAGCAGAATTGGCAGCCCGGACAGCGCCTGCTGCTGCGCCTGCATCCCAATCCAGACTCCGCGCTCAGCCTATGCCTATGCGGCGTCATCGCCAGCAATCAGCTCGCAGGCGAACGCGATTATCTGCTGACGGCCGATATCCACGAATCGTTCGATACCGACACGCATCTGCTTTGGGAAAAGTGGGTATTCCGCCGCCATCGGCGGGCGATACAAGAGCGCTGAGCGAACTCAACCGCCGGTCATCGACATGAAGCGGACCAGTTTTTGCGGCTGCTCGCGGAATTCATGCCGCTCCGGCTTCAGCTCTATCGCCTGACGGATCGCAGCCTCCAGGCCGGCATCGTCGATGCCGCCGCGCAGCAAGGGCCGCAACTCCATTTTCTCTTCCTGCCCCAGGCACATATACAGCGTGCCGTCCACCGATAGCCGCACCCGGTTGCACGTCGCGCAGAAGTGTTGCGAGATGGGCGTGATCACGCCCAGGGAAAAACTGCCGTCGCGGCGGCCCCAGTAACGGGCAGGCCCGCCGCCCAGCGTCTTGGCCTGCTCCACCAGATCGTAGCTGGCGCACAAGCGCTTCAGCACCGGCTGCAAATCGAGGTACTGCGTGGCGCGCCCGGTGTCGCCCATCGGCATGGCCTCGATCAGCCGCAGGATCAAGCCATGTTCGATGCAAAACGCCACCATGGCGTCGATGTCCTGCTCATTGACGCCGCGCATCGCCACCATATTGATCTTGATCGGCGAGAAACCGGCCGCCTTGGCCGCCATCAGGCCTTCCATCACCCGCGGCAGGTTGTCGCTGCCGGTAATCTGCTCCACGCAGTCGCGGCGCAGCGAATCCAAGCTCAGATTCAGGCGGCGCACGCCGGCGGCGTACAGCGCCTCGGCATGGCGCGGCAGCTGGGTGCCGTTGGTGCTCAGCGACAAATCCTCCAGGCCGGGCAGCGCAGCCAGCCGGGCAGCCAGTAGAGGCAAATCGCGCCGCAAAAGCGGCTCGCCGCCGGTCAAGCGCAGGCGGCGGGTGCCCAGCCGGGCGAACACGGCCACCACCCGCTCGATCTCGTCGAAAGTCAGCCAATGCGCCGGCTCCTCGAAATGCTTGAAGCCCTTGGGCAGGCAATAACTGCAACGCAGATCGCAACGATCGGTCACCGATAACCGCAGATACTCGATGGCTCGGCCGAAACGGTCAATCAACATGCTCTCTCCAAGCCTTGCTCCACACTGTGTCATTTAGTCGTCGCCGGAACCCATTTCTGACGCCCGCCATGGTGCCTCATCGGCATCGAGACGCTGCAAGAGCGCAAGCGCATTTTCATTGTACTGCACACTGCGCCTCGCCACAGGCTTGCAATGGAGAGTCGGCCTCATCCAAATCTGAGCCGCCATCATGACAAGCAACCAATAGCGGCGCGCCTTCACCGCCATATTGCCCGCAGACCGGCTCCATCAAGCTAAAAATCCAATTGGAAGCGCTAGCTATTTATCTTAATAATCAAAACCTTAAATTAATTTCAATGACATACACGATACACACAACGTTACAAAAACACTTAACTTGACGCAATTCGCCATTCTTATACTGGCCTCGCCAGTTTATTCAAATTGGATCAAAAAGCGCCAAATACCTTGTGGCCTCTTCCTGCCTTACCGGCCCCATACCCAGAGAGCGCAATCATCAGGAAGGCGGCGCGGCGCCCACCCGGCCCACGCACAGCCCTCCCCCAAAGGAGAAATAAAAGCATGGCTAAAGCATTCACAATAAAAATGTTGGTTGCCGCCCTGGCCGCCGTCGCCTCCTCCGGCGCGATGGCCGCGACGGCCCAGGATCTGGGCAAGGTGGAGCAAGCCGCGCCAGCGCAGAAATTGACGGTGACGCTAGCGCTGAACCTGCGCGACCGCGACGCCGCCACCCGCTATCTGCAAGAGGCCCACAGCCCGGCCAGTCCGAACTACCACAAATTCCTGACGCCGGCAGAATTCCGCGCCCGCTTCGCTCCGAGCGACGCCACCGTGGCTCGCGTCAGCGCGCGGCTGCAGGCTGCCGGCCTCAGCGTCAAGCGCATAGGCAGCGCGCTGTTGCAGGTCAGCGGGCCGGCCGCCACCGTGCAGAAGGCCTTCGGCGCCGAAGTTCATGTATTCCAAAACAAAACCACCGCCCAAGCGGGCGTGTCCCGCTATATCGCCCCGGTACGCGCCGGCACGCCCAGCGTGGACCTCAGCGATGTGCAGGCGGTGATCGGTCTGGATAGCCGTCCGCACTTCCGGCCGCACCTGCGCCAACTGCCCAGCCATCTGCAACCGGCCGCCGGCAAAGCCAGCGGCTCCGTCACCGGCGGCAACGCGCCGGGGCAATGGACCGTCACCGATCTGGCCCGCTATTACAACATCACGCCGTTGTACAATCAGGGCATCCATGGCAAAGGCGCCACCATCGGCATCGTGACCCTGGCCAGCTTCACACCGTCCGACGCCTTCCAGTACTGGAGTCAGATCGGCCTGAATACCGACCCGAACCGCCTGAGCGTGGTCAACATCGATGGCGGCCCGGGCGCGCCCAACGATGACGCCGGCTCCGACGAAACCACGCTGGATGTCGAGCAATCAGGCGGCATCGCGCCGGACGCCAAGATCATCGTGTATCAGGCGCCCAACACCACCCAGGGTTTCGTCGACGCCTTCGCCCAGGCGATCGAATCCAACACCGCCGATACCTTATCGGTCAGCTGGGGCGAATGGGAATGGTTCGACCAGCAGGCCCAGGCGGCCAATCCGGTCAACGGCCAAACCACCAATGTGCTGCAGGCCTACCATGACTTGTTCCTGCAAGCCGCCCTGCAAGGCCAGACCATGTTCGCCGCAGCCGGCGATGCCGGCGCCTATGACGTGAACCGCGCAGCGCCGCTGCCGCAGTACAGCAAGGTGTTGTCGGTGGATAGCCCGGCCAACCAGCAATTCATCACGGCGGCGGGCGCCACCACGGTTCCCTCGACCCTGACCTTCCACCCGAATGGCAAGGCTATGCAGGTCAAAATTCCGCGCGAGCGCGCCTGGGGCTGGGACTACCTTAACGGTCTATGCCAAGCCCTCGGCAAGGACCCGGTGGCTTGCGGCACTTTCCCGGTGGGCGGCGGCGGCGGCGTCAGCGGCTTCATCAGCCGTCCGTTCTACCAGTATTGGGTGCCCGGCATGCAAAGCACGCCGACGGGCCAGCAACTGGTGGACAACAGCCAGAATCCGCCGCAGGTGATCGCATCGATCCCGGCCAATTTCAAGGGCCGCAACGTGCCCGACATCTCGATGAACGGCGACCCGGAAACGGGCTATGTGGTGTACTACACCTCCAGCAAAACCGGCTTCTCCGTCCTGAGCAACAACGGCGGCACCAGCTTCGTCGCGCCGCAGCTGGCCGGCATCACCGCGCTGTTGAATCAGTCGATGGGCGGACGTCTCGGCTTGCTGAACTTCTCGCTGTACGGTCTGCTGGCAACCGGCCATGCCTATCACGGGCATGGCCATCATGGCGCGCCGCTGCGCGAAATCACCGCCGGCGACAACTGGGGCTACAACGCGCATCGCGGTTATAACCAGGCCACCGGCGTCGGCGTGCCCGACGTCGCCAATCTGGATGCCGCCTTGCATCGCTACTTCTGGTTCTAATTAATAGCCACAATAGAAAACGGCCATCTCTGAGAGATGGCCGTTTTACTATTAGACATGATCCGCTTCATTCGCCAGGCGACACCCACTGCCATGAAACAAAGACCGGCGCCAGGTATGCATGGCAAGCCACTCCATCAATGATGGCGATGATGCTTGTGGTGCTTGTGATGCTTGCCGTGCTTATGCCCCGGCTTATCGTGCCGCTTGCCTTGCTGCTCGCGGCCGTAGTCGTGGCCCACTGCCGCGCCAGCGCCCCCGCCAATCGCGCCGCCGATGATGGCGCCATCGCGCCCGCCAACCGAGTGGCCTACAGCCGCCCCAGCCGCGCCGCCCAAGGCAGCGCCGACGATGGCGCCGGTTGACGAGTCGGCGCTGGCCACTGCTGACAGCAGAGCAGCAACCGCAAAAACTGACTTCATTTCCATTTTCCTGCAATTAATCAGAAAACGAAGCTTAAGGGTCGAAGCGGGTTTGGTCTGTATCCATATGTTAGAGAATGTGAATATTCATTCACAAAAAGATGCCGCCCTATTGCTGCAGGTAATCGAAGACCACCGTCCCCAGATCCAGCGTCAGATCACAGATAAAGTGACGCGCCGACAACACTTCCAGCACCGGCAACTCGGCCACCGGCGCCAGCGCATGCGGATGCAGTTCCAGCGCGCCCGGCGCGCTCCAGGCGCCTTTGATCGTCACATCCGTGGTGTGATAGCGCACCAACTCGCAGATGCGCGGCGTGCCATCCACATGCGGGATGATCTTCAAGAGGAAATTCGGTTCCGCCATGCTCTGTTGCAAGGCTGCGTGATCCAGCGTCTGGTACTTGTAGCCCATGGTGCCGGTGGCGATGCGCAAGGGCCCAAAATCCAGGGTGCCGATCAGCGTTTCCCGCTGCACCTCCAGCCGCGGATGGCCCGCCTTTTTCGGAAAGCCCCATAGTTCGCGACCTCCCGCAATGGGAGGATGGTCATCCAGAAACATCGAGTGGACATAGCTGCCTTTCACGCCGCGAAAGCTGACCGGGATCACCTGCCCGCTCTCGGTGTAGTCGCCAAACCCGGTGGAATCCGGCATGCGGATGAATTCATACTTGACCACCGGCTCGGTTGCCTGCAGCGGCTCAGGCAGGATGGCCTGAATCGCCGCCGGGTCCGTGCGATACGTGATGACCATGTACTCCCGATTGACGAAACGGTACGGCCCAGGAGGAAACGCCGGGCTGGTCAAGGGCATGGCAAAGGCGCGGCTACGCACTTCTTGTTGCTTCATGGAACTTCTCCTTTAGAAACACACAAAAGACGGCAAGCAATCGGCAAAATCAGCTGCGGCTGTCGATGCATGAAAATATGTCAGCGAACCGCTCAATTCAATAAGCATAAACACAGAGCAATTTTCGTCGGCATGCGACAATCTCCCTCGGTCAGGCGAGACGAGGTTGACGCGCTACGCGTGAGCCGACGATCATTACAGGCGCATGACCAGATTCGTCCGTCAACACCGCGCTAACAGACAGGAAAAAATATGAACGCCGCCAAGAAAATCCGCCGCTTCATCGAAGAAGGTCACGATCCGCAGCAAATGCATGTCCTGAAAGAACTGGCCGCCGCATTGGAAATGGGCCGCTCGTTCGACCTGAGCCAGCTATACGATATCGACATGCGCTACTTCGATGTCGCCATCGATCTGCTGAAGGACTGGCGCTTCGATCACCACATCAGCTCGCGCAGCAAGCTGCTGGAACAGCTGCTGACCGAAATCGCCCCGGAACAGCAGACGGCGATCAGCGCCGAGGACGTCATTGCCACCGCCCAACACGCAAGCGGCGATGGCGGCGGCAAAAAGAAGGGCAAAAATTAACAGGCCAACGCTGCCGGAACAGTCTGCCAATGCTGTTGATCCGCGCTGAGCCAGCCAAGTTCCAGTAAAACCATGACCTGCCATGCTTGCACAGCAGGCACGGGGTTAGCCGCGCCATGCAGCAGGGCATCGCGTACGCTTGAGTAATACCGCGTATAGTCGCCGGCGGGGCCGACATGCTCGCGCGGCACGCCATCCGCCAGCACCAAGCGCCCAGGCAAGTCATCCCAGCCCCAAGCTGCGCTGCCCGGCATGCCTCCGGCCTTAAGCGCATCTTCTTGCGGATCCAGGCCATATTTGCTGAAGCTGCCCTGCGTGCCATGGATGATGAAGCGCGGCCCGGCGTCGGCCACCAGCGCGCTGCCATGCAGCATGACTCGTTTATCCGGATAGCGGAGCAGTGCATGAAACCAGTCATCGGAAAGCGCGCCATCGCGCAGGGCCGCCTTCTCCAACAAGATGGCTTGCGGCAGGCCAAACAACTGCACAACCTGATCCAGCAGATGCGGGCCCAGGTCATACCACAGCCCCGCACCGGCATTCGTCGACTCGCGCCAGCGCTGGCGCACCTGAGGCCGATAGCGATCAAAATGCGACTCAAAGTGGACTACCCTGCCCAGCAGTCCGTCTGCCATTAGCTGTTGTATCGCCAGGAAGTCGGCATCCCAGCGCCGGTTATGAAAGACCGACAACAGCAACCCCAGCCGCTCAGCCAGCGTGACCAACTGCCTCGCTTCGGCAGCAGTCAATGTGAACGGCTTATCCACGACCACATGCTTGCCAGCCCGCAAAGCCGCCTCGGCCAAGGGAAAGTGGCTGTCATTCGGCGTGGCGATCACCACCAGGTCGATGTCCGGCGCCATCAACAAGGCATCGGGGGTTGCATGAACCTGAACATTCGGCAACACCGCCACCACCTGCTCCGGCCGACTGGACGCCACCGCTACCAACTCGATGCCATCCACCGCTCGCAATAGCGGCGCATGAAATGTCGAACCAGCATAACCAAACCCAAGTAGTCCCACTTTGAGCGTTTTTGTCATCATATTCTCCGGCGCAATCCGAACATGATACGGGCGACGGCTATAAACGCCAACGCCCCGGCAGGGACTGTCGGGGCGAGTTGGGGCGGCGTTTCGCCGGCGCAAAGCACAAAGCCCAGCT
>NZ_JAUCGU010000029.1:0-48113 GCF_059916625.1 Chromobacterium sp. CCUG 76385 | reverse complement strand
CCTGGACGTGATTGCTGGCGAGATCGCTGCTGCCGATCTGCTGGCCGGCATGCTCGGTGATGGAAACCGTCGGCGCGCTCGGCGCGGTCAGGTTCAAGGTGCCGCCGGTCGTTCCGGCGGCCGAGGTGTTGCCCAAGGCGTTGCTTTGGGTGGCGGAGACGCTGACGGCCTGGCCATTGGCTGGCTCGGGAATGCCGAGGCTGAGTACGCCATTGGCGTAGTGGGCGCTGACGGCCGGGTTGCTGCTGGTCACCGAGCCGTCGCTATGGACGGTGACGCTGCTGCTGGCGCCGCCATCGCTGATCGACACCTGGGCGCTGCCGCCGTTGGCGAGGTTGCCGGCATCGAGGCTGACCGTCGCCTGCACCTGGCCGTTGGCGAGATCGCCGCTGGCGATTTGCTGGCCGCTGTGTTCGGTGATGGAAACCGTCGGCGCGCTCGGCGCGGTCAGGTTCAAGGTGCCGCCGGTCGTTCCGGCGGCCGAGGTGTTGCCCAAGGCGTTGCTTTGGGTGGCGGAGACGCTGACGGCCTGGCCATTGGCTGGCTCGGGAATGCCGAGGCTCAGCACGCCGTTGCTATAGTGGGCGACAACGGCGGAGTTGCTGCTGCTCACTGTGCCGTCGCTGTGCACAGTGACGCTGCTGGTCGCGCCGCCGTCGCTGATCGATACCTGGGCGCTGCCGCCGTTGGCGAGGTTGCTGGCGCTGAGATTGACCTTGGCCTGGACGTGATTGCTGGCGAGATCGCTGCTGCCGATCTGCTGGCCGGCATGCTCGGTGATGGAAACCGTCGGCGCGCTCGGCGCGGTCAGGTTCAAGGTGCCGCCGGTCGTTCCGGCGGCCGAGGTGTTGCCCAAGGCGTTGCTTTGGGTGGCGGAGACGCTGACGGCCTGGCCATTGGCTGGCTCGGGAATGCCGAGGCTCAGCACCCCATTGGCGTAGTGGGCGCTGACGGCCGGATTGCTGCTGGCCACCGAGCCGTCGCTATGGACGGTGACGCTGCTGCTGGCGCCGCCATCGCTGATCGACACCTGGGCGCTGCCGCCGTTGGCGAGGTTGCCGGCATCGAGGTTGACCGTCGCCTGTACCTGGCCATTGGCGACATCGCCGCTGGCGATTTGTTGGCCGCTGTGTTCGGTGATGGAAACCGTCGGCGCGCTCGGTGCGGTCAGGTTCAAGGTGCCGCCCGTCGTTCCGGCTGGAGATGTGTTGCCCAGGGTGTTGCTTTGGGTGGCGGAGACGCTGACGGCCTGGCCGTTGGCCAGCTCTGGAATGCCGAGGCTCAGCACGCCATTGGCGTAGTGGGCGGTGACGGCCGGATTGCTGCTGGCCACCGAGCCGTCGCTGTGGACGGTGACGCTGCTGGCCGCGCCGCCATCGCTGATCGACACCTGGGCGCTGCCGCCGTTGGCGAGGTTGCCGGCATCGAGGCTGACCGTCGCCTGTACCTGGCTATTGGCCACATCGCCGCTGGCGATTTGCTGGCCGCTGTGTTCGGTGATCGCTACCGTCGGCGCGCTCGGCGCAGTCAGGTTCAAGGTGCCGCCCGTCGTTCCGGCTGGAGATGTGTTGCCCAAGGCGTTGCTTTGCGTCGCGGACACGCTGACGGCCTGGCCATTGGCTGGCTCGGGAATGCCGAGGCTCAGCACGCCGTTGCTATAGTGGGCGACAACGGCGGAGTTGCTGCTGCTCACTGTGCCGTCGCTGTGCACAGTGACGCTGCTGGTCGCGCCGCCGTCGCTGATCGACACTTGGGCGCTGCCGCCGTTGGCGAGGTTGCCGGCATCGAGGCTGACCGTCGCCTGTACCTGGCCGTTGGCCACATCGCCGCTGGCGATTTGTTGGCCGCTGTGTTCGGTGATCGACACGGAAGGCGTGGCTGGCGGCGTGGTATTTACCGTGGCGGTCAGCGTGCTTGTGGCCGAGGGGTTGCCGATGCTGTCGGTGAATTGAGCGCTCAACGTCAAGTTTTGGCCGTTAGAAGCTGCCGGGACATTCAGTGCCAGACTGCCGTTTTGCAGGTCGGCGGTAGTCAAGACGTGGCTGTAGGCTTCGCCGGTGTTGCTGGTCAGCGTCAGGGTGGTGCCGGCCTGCAACGAGGGATTGTTCAGCGCGACCTGTACGCTGACTTGCTGATTATGGATATCGCCGCTGGCGATGATGCCGCCATGATCTTCTATGGCGATTTGCGGCGCAGCCGGAGGCGCGGTGCTGACTAGGCCTTGGTCGCTGGCCGGGCTGGAAACATTGCCGGCGGCATCAGTCTGGGTGGCCGCAATTTGCAATAACGTACCCGAGCTGGCGGGCTGGATGGACAATGTGACCAAACCATTGGCGTAGCTGGCCTGGATGCCGGAAGTCAGCCCGGTGATGCTGCCGTC
This sequence comes from Chromobacterium sp. CCUG 76385, assembly GCF_059916625.1. NCBI lineage: Bacteria > Pseudomonadati > Pseudomonadota > Betaproteobacteria > Neisseriales > Chromobacteriaceae > Chromobacterium > Chromobacterium sp. CCUG 76385. The sequence goes on along the minus strand of NZ_JAUCGU010000029.1, from coordinate 45,733 downwards.
GCTATGCACGATGAGCGTGGTGGGATGGCCGCCCTCCGTAATCGTGATGTTGGCCGCGCCTTGCTGTTGGAGATCGCTGGCGTCGAGTTGAACCGTCGCGCGGACAGCGCCATTGATCAGATCGGTCTGGCTGATGGCGGCGCTGCCGGCGCCGTCCGCATGTTGTGAGATATGGATGACTGGCGTAAGCGGTGGAATGGTGTCTACTGTCACCGTCGCCTTCGACTGCGTGCTTTGTCCGGCATTATTGCTGGAGGAGGCGATCAGCGTGCTGGCGCCTTGAGGCAAGGGCTGAGCCGGAGTGAGCGACCAGCTGCCATTGGCTGCAACCACGGCGCTGCCAAGCACCGCGCCGTTCGCTTCGGAAACGGTGACGGTCAGTCCCGGCGAGCCGGTGCCCTGCAGCACGGGTTCGCTTTGATTGGTCAGGCCTATATTGTTGAAAGTCAGCGTTACCGGCGGCGCGGGGGCAGGGGTGAACGATGCGTTAACCGGCGCGGTGGGAATCGGTGTGAAAGAGGAGTGGGTAGCCGTGGGGCCAACACTGGGGATGAAACCCGTTCCCGTGGTCCCTGCTGTATTGGTATTGCCTGTCAGGTCGATAAAAGTGTGATCGATATTCTCGCTGGTGCCGCCCGAAGCGGTCAGGCCGGCCGCAGCAGACTGCAGCTGCGCCAGCGGGTCTTGGCCATTTGCCAGGCTGGCCAGAACCGATTGCGTTTCGGCATTGGCGGTGTTGCCGTCTTGACCGGGTTGTGGCGGCTGGCCATTGATAGCGGTGTTCCAGCCTGGTACGGCTGGATTGTTTGCGTCGCTTGACGCCGTCGTTTGAGGAGAGGCATTGCTGGCGGGCGGCGTGCCAGTTTCCTTGGTGTCGGACAACAGAACCTGCTGTCCGCCATCCTGATTCAACAGTAGCGAGGCGCCCTGTTCAAATACCAGATGATCGTTCGGGTGGATGATATCCCCAATTTTGAGGATGTGTTCCTGCCCTTGGGCATCGATGACTCTGACCGTTCCTTTGAGAGTACCGATCTTCCCCGATAGTGTTGTATTTGCTGCCATCGGCATCTCCCGGCCGTATCATCCCGCGCATCAACCTCTGCTCCTGCGTGCATCTCCTTGTGGTGCGGCCGATATGTTTCAGCGCCTTGCAAAGGCGCCAAGCAAACATCTAGGCGGCTCTGTGAGCCGCTGACTCAACCTTGACTCCCCGCCTCGCGCCTTCTGGCTCAGGGGTTCTGCGTAGTTGTTTAGCGGCTCAAAATGATGGATGGACTACAGGCAGTTTTAACTGTAGCAATTAATAAAGTTATTGCTAGAAATACCTATCTGAAACATCAGGTTGCGGTGGTGAGTCCCCCCTGGCCATGCCGGCAATGGGGAGGGGCTTGGGTTCGAATGGATGTGGAGCGGGGTGATCGATCATCGAGATTCCGCCCGCGAGTCGAAGACTTGCGCGTGCCAGCAGTAGGGCGTGCGGGGCTGGCGCTTTGGGTTTCGATGTCGATTTGCCTACAGAGAGCGGGCGCGTTGGCGCAGTGGGACGGTCATGCCGAGTTCGGCTTGCTTGAGGAGGCCGGCTATCCGCTCGTCTTGATATCCGTCATTCTCCGTCCGTGACGGACTTATGTTGGCATGGCCTGAGAGGGCAGATCGGCGGCTTCATCGCTCGGTAAAGGCTTCAGACTTGGCGCGCAGCACGGGCTTCAGCAGGTAGGACAGAATGCTCTTGGTGCCGGTCATGATGTCCACCTGGGCCACCATGCCGGGAATGATGGGCAAATGGCGGTCGCCCAGCGTGCCTTGCTTGGTTTTTATCTTGGCCAGGTAAAAGGAATTGCCGCGCTCGTCGGTTTCGGTGTCGGCGCTGACGTCCTGCACCACGCCCTCCATGCCGCCATAAATCGTGTAGTCGTAGGCGGTGAAGCGCACGGTGGCGCGCTGCCCGGGGCGGATGAAGGCGATGTCGCGCGGCAGGATGCGCGTCTCCACCACCAGCGATTCGCCCAGCGGCACAATCTCCATGATGTCTTTGCCCGGCGCCACCACGCCGCCTATCGTATTGGCGTAGATCTGTTTGACTTGGCCGTGCACGGGGGAGCGCATTTCGGACAGCTTCACCTTGTTGGCCAGGCCGGAGGTGTCGGCGGACAGGCTGTTGATCTTGGCCATGGTGTCGGAAAGCTCGGCGCTGGCCTGGTTGCGGAACATCAGTTCGTTTTCCTGGATCTTGCGGTTGGCTTCCTCTATGGCGGCTTGCAGGCGGGAAATCTGCGCCTGGGCCATGTCGCGATCGCCTTTGAAGCGCGAAACCTCGCGCTCCAGCCGCAACAGGTCCACATCGGACGCGGCGCCGGAGTCCAGCAGCGGCCGCGTTTGCTCCAGCTCCTTGCTGGTGAACTGGAAGCTTTGATCAGCCTGCTGCCGGCGCGCCTTCATTTCATTCATTTCCTGCATGCGCTGGGCCAATTCCCCCCTGGCGATGGCGAGATTGTTGTCCAGCTCCTGCTTTTTGGCCTGATACAGCGCCATTTCCTGGCGGGCGATGTCCGGGGCCTGCTGGCTAACCTGGGACGGAATGGCCAGCGGCGTGCCATGGGCAATCGCGCCCAGCCGCGCGGCCTTGCCCAACAGCGCCAGATATTGGGCCTGATTGGCTTGCAGCGACGAGACAAACCGGGTGTTGTCTATGCTCAGCAGCAGCTGGTTTTGCTGCACGATCTGCCCTTCATGCACCCATAGTTTGGCTACCACACCTCCATCCAGGCTCTGAATGTGCTGGATCTGCGAAGTGGGCACTACTTTGCCCTGGCCCTTGGTCACCTCGTTGATCTGAGCGAAGGCGGCCCACATGAAGGCTACTAGAAACAAGCCGGCCATGGTCCAGATGAAGACGCGGGGGCGGCCCGGGCTTTGTTGCAAAATCGCCCAGTCGGCGTCGGTGGCGAAATCGACATGCTCTTGCAAGTCGCGCGCCTCCGCCCAGTCCATGACCCGTTCCCAGTATGGGGAGGTCTTGCGTTGGCCGTGTTCCATCCAGCGTTGCCAGAACGGCTGCTTCATGCTTTTCCCCTGGAGACTTGCCCCTGTTGCAGGGCTTGGATGACCTCCGCCTTCGGGCCGTCGGCCACAATGGCGCCGTTTTCGATGATGATGAGCCGGTCCACCAGATCGAGCAGCGCGGCATGGTGGGTGATCAGCACCACCGTTTTGCCCGGCATGATCTTGGCCAGGGTCTGTTTGATATGCGCCTCGGCGCCGCTGTCCATATTGCTGGTGGGTTCGTCCAGCAGCAGGATGGGCGGCGCGTTGAGCAGCGCGCGGGCGATGGTCACGGCCTTGCGCTGTCCGCCGGACAAGGACTGGCCGCGCTCGCCTATGATCATGTCGTAGCCCTGCGGGTGGCCGTTGACGAACTCGGACAAACCCGCCAGCTCCACGGCGGCCTCGATGCTGGCATCGTAGGCATGGGGGGAACCCATGGCGATGTTCTGGCGCAGGGTGCCGTAAAACAGCGAGGCATCCTGCGGCACATGGCCGATATTGCGACGCAGTTCGGTGGGGTCGATCTGGTGGATGTCGATGCCGTCTATGCGCACCGAACCCTGGCCCGGGTGATACAGACCCATGATCAGCCGCTGCAGCGTGGATTTGCCGGATCCGATGCGGCCGATGATGCCTACCCGCTCCCCGGCCTTGAGGTGGAACGATACATTGCGCAGCGCGTTGGCAGGGTTGTCCGGATATTGGAAATCAACATTGCGGAATTCGATGTCGCCTTTGAAACTGGTGCGGTGGAAGAAGTTGGCGTCCTTTTCCCGCTCCACGGGCATCTCCATGAAGGTGTCCAGCGACTTCAGCGACAGCTTGGCGTTATGGTATTGGGTGAGCAGGCCCACCAGCTGGCCCAGTGGCGCCATGGCGCGGCCGGAAAGCATCACCGCGGCGATCACGCCGCCCTGCGAGGCCTGGCCGCGAAAGATGGCATAGACGCCTATCACCAGCACCGCGATGGTCACGCTTTGCTGGATCAAGCCGGAAAAATTATTGGCCGACGCCGCCAGCATTTTCAGCCGGGCGCCGATATGGGCCAGATAGGCGGTGGCTTCTTCCCAGCGGCCTTGCTGCTGGCCCTCCGCGGCCAGAATCTTGATGCTTTCCAGCTCGCTCAGGGTTTCCACCAGTTGGGCATTGCGTTGCGCGGTGGAGCGCAGCGTAGCCTCCGTCAGCGCTTTCATTTTTTCCTGGATCAGCAGGGCGAAAACCAACATCATCGCCCCGCCTATCAGTATCGGCAGCATCAGCAGCGGTTGAATCCATGCCACCGCCGCCAGGAAGATCAGGACGAAGGGCAGGTCGATCAGCGCGGTGATGGAGGCGGAAGCGATGAAGTCGCGTATGGTTTCGAACGAGCGCAAATTGGCGGCAAAGGCCCCGACGGACGCCGGTTTGGCCGACATCCGCACCCCCAGCACGCGCTCCATGATCAGGGATGACAGCTGGATGTCGATGCGTTTGCTTGCCAAGTCCAGCATATAGCCGCGCGTCATTTTCAGCAGAAAATCGAACACCAGAGACAAAATCGCTCCGGCCGCCAGCACCCACAGGGTGTAAATGGCCAGGTTGGGCACCACCCGGTCATACACATTCATCGAAACCAGCGGCAGCACCAGGGCGAACACATTGATCATCAAAGAGGCGAGCAAAGAATCGCGATACAGCGGCAGTCCGCCGATGACCGCGTGCCAGAACCAGTGGCGGGAGCGGATATTGCCTATTTCCGGCGCCCGCCGGTCGTAACGGAAGCGCGGGCGCACCAGGATGGCGATGCCGCTGTACAAGGCGGCGAACTCCTCAAGCGCGCACGTCTCTTCCGATTCCGGCAGCTCGGAATGGCTGAAGCGGACAATGCCGGCCTTGACGTCTATGCCGCGCAGGATGCAGGCCTCCTCGCTTTTCAGCAGCAGCACCGCCGGCAGCAGCGCTTGCGGCAGCTGCGGCAACGGTTTTCTGACCACGCGCGACGTCAAGCCGATGCGGCGCGCAGAACGCGAAAACATGGACGGTGTCAGCCGGTTGTTCTGCAAAGGAATCCCGGCCACCAGCGATTCGCGTGTGGCATTGATGCCGTACTGTCTGGCCAACGCGAACAAGCAATCCAGCAAAGGATCAAGATGGGTGGCTTGCAAATGCAATCCCCCATTAGGTATTTCTTGACTAATGTTTTGCATTTTCACCTCGGGCGGCATGGTGACTACTCCCCGACAGATAGTATGTCCAGCCTTTTTCTGACTATAGCTAGTTTGAATCGCGCCGAAACATTCTTTTGATCCGATCTATGCCTTTGTTTTAATTAATTCTTTATATCGGTGGCATGGTGCGATGCGGCGTGGTTGGGGAGGCAGGTGTGCCTGAAAAATGAAATGTTGGACAGGGGAAAGCAAATAAGGCCAATAAAAAGCGCTTCACCTAGATTCAAGTTTTCGGGATGGCGAACAGGTCGCAAAATGCGCCGCCTGATTCCAGACAGTATGGAATGCGCAGGACAGGGGAAATGGTTCAACTGCAGTATGCGGAAATGGACTAATCGCCGGATGGCGCAGCGGGCTGGGAACCGCCAATAAAACCGCGCAGAGCACTGCGGCGAAGCGCGCCGACGCGATAGCGCAGCCAGGAGACACGACGCGGGAGCAGGGCGGCGGTTCCAAGAAAGCGGCTGCCGCGTTCATGCGACGGCAGGAAAAAGCATTCAGAGACTTGTTGTTTTGGCCGAGTCGCGTATGCAGACATGGCAACGCTTGCTTTATCGCAACGGGATGAACATGATGGACGGATAGCCGCCGGGCGGATTTCCGGCGGCATCGCCAGCGGACGGCCAGCCAATCCAAGCCGCACTTGCGCGGTTGGCCGGCTCTGGCACAATGCATCCACTGCCAACCAATCCAAATGCATATCCAGACAAGGAAACACCCATGCACAAGCCTTCCCGCCTTGCCCTGACCGCCTGCCTGCTTGCCGTCTTTGCCGCGTCGGCAGCCTTTGCCGCAGACGCGCCGGTGGCCATGGTAAACGGCGTAGCCATTCCTCAATCCAGAATGGACCTGATCCTGAAATCGCAGGAAGAGCACGGCGTCAAGGATAGCCCGGAGCTGCGCCAGCAGATCCGCGATTTTCTGGTCACCAATGAAGTGCTGGTTCAAGAAGCCAAAAAGCAAGGGATCGACAAGAGCGACGCGGTCAAGCAAGAGCTGGAAATGGCCCAACGCGGCGTGTTGCTGAATGCTTTTCAGCAAAACTTCATCAAAACCAACGTGATTTCCGATGATCAGCTCAAGGCCGAGTACGACCGCCTGAAGGCGGCCACCCCGTCCAAGGAATATCACGCGCGCCATATCCTGGTGAAAACCGAAAAAGAGGCCAACGCCATCCTGGCGCAGCTGAAGAAGGGCAAGTCGTTTGATGCGCTGGCCAAGGCCAAATCCGACGACTTGGGCAGCAAGAACAGCGGCGGCGATCTGGGTTGGAGCGACCCCAGCCAGTACGTGAAGGAGTTCGGCGAAGCCATGGTCGCCCTGAAGCCGGGTGAAATCACCCAAACCCCGGTGAAATCGCAATACGGCTACCACATCATCAAGCTGGAAGGCGTGCGCGAGGCGGAAGGCCCCAAGTTTGAAGACGTGAAGCCGCAGCTGCAGCAGGAAATGCAGCGCACGGCCTTTGACAAGATGATTCAGGACCTGAAGGGCAAGGCCAAAGTCGAGTAAGCGGTGGGCGCCGTCCGCGCCTGCGCATGGTTGGCGGCGCGGCGGATGAATAAAAGCCTGCCCGGAAACGGGCAGGCTTTTTCATATTGCTTCAGGGTTTAATGCGTAGCCGGATTGGCATACGACCGCGCGCCTGCCAGCCAGGTTTCATGGACCACGATATCGCGCAGTTCTTCCTTGGATGGATTCAGCGGGTCGGAATCCAGAATCACCAGATCGGCCAGCTTGCCCGCTTCCAGCGAACCTACCAGATGGTCCAGATGGCAGTGCCAGGCCGCGTCCAGCGTCACCGCGCGCAGCGCCTGCTCGTGAGTCAGGCCTTCTTCCGCATTCAGCGCCGGTTTTTCCGAGCCTGGCGCGGCTTCCATTTTGCGATAGATGGCCTGTTCTGCCATGCGCAGCGGCCCCAGCGGGGTAACGAAGTGGTCTGAGTGCAGGCTGACGCGCATGCCGGCGTTCAGCGCCGATTGGCAGCGATCCAGCAATCGCGCCTTGCTCTCGCCAAAGATTTTTTCCTGGAAAACGTAGCCCCAGTAGCCGACGTGTCCAATCAAAAAGCTGGGGCTCAAGCCCATCGACGCCATCCTTCTGATGTCTTCATCATCCAGCAGCGAGGCATGCTCCAGGCGGGAGCGCAGGGCGCGGCGGCGCTTGGCCGGCTCGCTGCTGGCTTCGTGCGGGAAAGGATTCAAGGCCTTGCCGTAGGCGTTCAGCACGCGCTTGATTGCCTTGTCGCCATTGGCATGCACCAGCGTGGGCCAGCCCTGGCACAGGGCGCGCAGCACCAGAGATTCGAGATCTGATTTGGGTTTGTAATTGTATTTGCCGTTGGCCGGCACGTTTGGAACCGGGTGATCGGCGGCGCAAAGATAAGGTTTGCGCTGCAAGCCGGTCAGGCCTTGGTTGGAACCGTCGGAAATGATCTTGATGCCCTTGATGCTGAAACGCTGGTCCAGATGATTATCCAGGTCCGGCTTATGGTTCTCCAGCCAGTAGCTGAGATCATCCTGAGTATGAACAAACAAACCGCCTGCCAGTCGCAGCGGGCCAAGATGGGCGACTTGCCGCAGCGCCTCCAGTTCGATCTCTTTGTCGTTCACGCCCATGCTGGGATCGAACAACGTAGTGACGCCCCGCTCCGCCGCGTTTTGCAGGACATCGGCGATGCCTTGGGGAAGCTTTTGTTGAGTCGAGGTGCAAGTACCCACGAAGCGCATTGCGGATGAAACCTGCAATTCGGTCAATATGCCGGTTTTGAGGGCGCTCCCCATCAAATTGCTGGCATGGGGATCACTTTTGAATCTGTTGATGGCGACCGAGTTTGCATAGGCCAGATGGCCGGAAGCGTTGACCAGAAAGAGGGCGAAGTCGCGCCCGTTGATGGTTTTTGCATACTCGGAGCCGTTCTCCCATCCAGAACCCTCCAGCCATTCTAAGTTGATGTTCCCCCAAGGGGTCATCAAGGAAGGATCGACGCCATAGCCGATAAACCAAATGGTTTTACCATCCTTGTCTTCCAGCAGGTATTTGGCGGGATCTTTCTGGGCTGCGTTGATCCACTCTTCCAACACCTTAAGGGAGTAATCAAGATTCAGCGTCTGGCTGGACGACGAGTCCGCATCGGCGCCTTGGCCGTGCCGGAAAGCCGAGACATTGTTCCATGCCTTGTTCAGGGCGCTGCCTAGAATATGCATGTGAGGGTCGATCAGACCGGGCATCAGTGTGCGGCCATCTAATAGGCGCTCGTGGGCATCGTAGCCTTCCTCTGCCATTTTTCTTTGAACTTCTTCAAAGGAACCCGTCGCCACAATCACGCCGTTGGCTATGCCCAGCGCTTCCACCATTCGGCTGGCTGGCGCTTCCATGGTGTGGATGGCTCCGCCATGAAAGATCACGGCTTGTTGCGGGGCCTGGGGAAAGCGCTCGCGCAGCGCCAGTTTGATGGCATCCAGCATGTTTTCATTATCTTCTTGCGTGCTGCCAAACTTGGGTGCGTGGCCGCAGCAGGCGCAGCCTAAGGTGTGGTCGTGAGGCATCGGAGGCTCCTTGATTTGTTCATTCACATGTCATTGCAAGCAAAATGCTAATCTTTTTTCATGAAAAATTTCAAATGGATTGTCAGAAGCCTGCCGAAAGGGACAGCAAGTGGGCGTGGGCTGGGCGTTCCGCAGGCATGGCGGCACTCGGAGAACAGCTGAAAACCGGTTATAATCGAACCATTTTTCCATCCAGAAAACCAAGATTCAGACATGGAACTTGCCAAGAGCTACGAACCGGGCGACCTCGAGCGCCGTTGGTACCAACACTGGGAACAGGCCGGCTACTTCAAGCCGAGCATGGACACCTCCAAGCCGTCTTTCGCCATCCAGCTGCCGCCGCCCAACGTCACCGGCACGCTGCACATGGGCCACGCCTTCAACCAGACCATCATGGATGGCCTCACCCGCTACTACCGGATGAAGGGCCATAACACCGTTTGGATTCCGGGCACCGACCACGCCGGCATCGCCACCCAGATCGTAGTGGAGCGCCAGCTGGCCGATCAGGGCCAAAACCGCCACGACATGGGCCGCGAAGCCTTCACCAGCAAGATCTGGGAATGGAAGGAAAAATCCGGCGGCACCATCACCAGCCAGATGCGCCGCGTCGGCTGCTCGGTGGATTGGGACCGCGAATACTTCACCATGGACGACGCCCGCGCCGAGACCGTCACAGAAGTCTTCGTCCGTCTGTACGAGCAAGGCCTGATCTACCGCGGCAAGCGCCTGTCCAACTGGGACGCCAAGCTGGGCACCGCCATCTCCGACCTCGAAGTGGTATCCGAGGAAGAAGACGGCCACATGTGGCACATCAAATACCCGGTGGTGGATAGCGACGAGTTCGTCACCGTCGCCACCACCCGTCCGGAAACGCTGCTGGGCGACGTTGCCGTAGCCATCGCCCCGGACGACGAGCGCTACCAGCACCTGCTGGGCAAGCAGCTGCAGCTGCCGCTCACCGGCCGCACCATCCCGGTGATCGCCGACGAGTACGTGGACAAGGAATTCGGCACTGGCTTCGTCAAGATCACCCCGGCGCACGACTTCAACGACTACGAAGTGGGCAAGCGCCACAACACCCAGCTGATCAACGTGATGAGCCTGGAAGCCAAGATTCTGGCCAAGGCGCAAATCTTCGGCTTCGACGGCGCCGCCCAAGGCACCATCGAGCTGCCGGCCGCCTACGCCGGCCTCACCGCCCAGGAGGCGCGCAAGGCCATGCTGGCCGATCTGCAAGCCCAGGGCCTGCTGCTGGAAACCAAGCCGCACAAGCTGATGGTGCCGCGCGGCGACCGCACCGGCACCGTGATCGAGCCGCTCTTGACCGACCAATGGTTCGTGGCCATGAACAAAGTCGCCGAGGGCGACGCCACCGGCCAGTCCATCGCCGCCAAGGCCATCGAAGCCGTGGAATCCGGCGAAGTGCGCTTCGTGCCGGAAAACTGGGTCAACACCTACAACCAGTGGATGAAGAACATCCAGGACTGGTGCATCTCGCGCCAGCTGTGGTGGGGCCACCAGATCCCGGCCTGGTACGACGAAGACGGCAACATCTATGTAGGCCGCACCGAGGCGGAAGCCCAGGCCAAGGCCGGCGGCAAGACGCTGCGCCGCGAGCAGGACGTGCTGGACACCTGGTTCAGCTCGGCTCTGGTGCCGTTCTCCACGCTGGGCTGGCCGGAAGAAACGCCTGAACTCAAGGCCTTCCTGCCCTCGCAAGTGCTGGTGACCGGCTACGAAATCATCTTCTTCTGGGTAGCCCGGATGATCATGATGACCAAGCACTTCACCGGCAAGGTGCCGTTCAAGGATGTCTACATCCACGGCATGGTGCGCGACCACGAAGGCAAGAAGATGTCCAAGTCCGAGGGTAACGTCATCGACCCGGTGGACCTGATCGACGGCATCGCGCTGCAGCCGCTGGTGGAAAAACGCACCACCGGCCTGCGCCGCCCGGAAAAGGCCCCGCAGATCGCCAAGGCCACGGAAAAATTGTTCCCGGAAGGCATCCCGGCCTACGGCACGGACGCGCTGCGCTTCACCATGGCCAGCTACGCTACGCTGGGCCGATCGGTCAACTTCGATTTCAAGCGCGCCGAAGGCTACCGCAACTTCTGCAACAAGCTGTGGAACGCCACCCGCTTTGTGATGATGAACGCGGAAGGCAAAGACTGCGGCCAGGACGAAAGCCTGCCGCTGGAATACAGCTTTGTGGACCAATGGATCATCGGCCGCCTGCAGCAGGCCGAGATCGACGTCACCAGCGCGCTGGAAACCTACCGCTTCGACATCGCCGCACAGGTGATCTACGAATTCATCTGGAACGAGTACTGCGACTGGTACGTGGAACTGGCCAAGGTGCAGATCCAGGGCGGCAACGAAGCGCAACAGCGCGCCACCCGCCGCACCCTGGTGCGCGTGCTGGAAGTGGCGCTGCGCCTGACCCACCCGCTGATGCCCTTCATCACCGAAGAGCTGTGGCAAACCGTCGCCCCGCTGGCCAACGCCAAGAAGACCGACTCGCTGATGCTGGCCGCCTGGCCGGTGGCGGAAGAGGGCAAGATCAACGCGCAAGCCAACGCGCGCATGGAAGCCTTCAAGGACATGGTCAACGCGGTGCGCAATCTGCGCGGCGAAATGGGCATCGGCCCCGCCGTGAAGGCCCCGCTGTTCATCGAAACCGCCGACGCGTCCATCGCGGACTTCGTGCCTTACCTGAAACTGCTGGCCCGCCTGACCGAAGGCACGCTGGTGGCCAAGCTGCCGGAAGACGACGCCCCGGTGGCGATGTCCGGCGAAGCGCGCCTGATGCTGAAGGTGGAAGTGGACAAAGCCGCGGAAACCGCGCGCCTGACGAAAGAGCAGGGCAAGGTGGAAGCCGAGCTGGCCAAGCTGACGGCCAAGCTGGAGAAGCCGGGTTATGTGGACAAGGCGCCGGCGCATTTGGTTGAGCGCGACAAGGCTCAGTTGGCTGAGCTGAATGACAAGTTGGAGAAGATTAGGGCGCAGCTTGTGAAGTTGGCTTGATAGCTTATTGTCATTTGTGATAAAACCCCCATCATCGAAAGGTGATGGGGGTTTTTAATGATTGATATGATTGAGAATGTAAATAGACTCAAGGGTGAAATTGAGCGAATTATGAGGTCAGTTGTTCTTTATGATAAATTTTTTGTAGCACAAGAGTGTGTCAGCCGTTTGAATCAAGTTGATATGGCTGCATTTAGCATTATTCAAAGAGCAATGCATGATGAGATTGTCATCTCATTAAGTAGGTTGCTAGATCGGGGACAAACGTGTGGGAGTAAGAATCTATCCTTGAAAGGATTGGGTTGTTCATTAGATGAGGATGTTGATTTTTGGAAGAAGAATTTAAATGTTGAAGGTTGGCGGAATAAGCTTTTGTCGCATAATGATATGAAAGTTTTTGGCGGTACACGCGCTAATGTGTCAGATGTGGTGCATGGTTTATGTACTGATAAAGTCATTGCTTGTCTCAACTTCTTTTATTCGGAGCTTTGTAAGTCTTCTCTTGATTATATGCCGAAGACTTTAGAAGGAAAGGTTGATGGTAAAAAGCTTGGGGAAGGGTTGTTAAGAAAATTAATGAGTTAGGTGAGTTATCGCGTACCTCGGATAATTTATTGGTGCATTGTGTGTGGGTTTGATGTCAAGTACCCCGGATAGTTGATTTATGTTTTTTATTTGATGCGCAGGCTGAATCGCGGTGGAAATCCCGGCTTTGCCGGAATTCCGCCCTACGGTGATCTGGTCTTTTGAAGATTGGTTAATGGGTGCCAGTGTTTTTATGGTTTGAGCTTTGGTGATTCGAGGTATTATCATGTCCAGCAGTTGGCACTGGCGGATGACGGGCGGAACTTATTTTTGATGTTAACGCTGCTGAATCGAGGCTCCTGCAGACGGCGATAGATAGGTTTTTCCTGAACATTAACATCATAAATTTGAAATACAGCTTTGGCTAGATCGAAGCTGATGCGCATAATCTTCAAGGTGGACTTCTCTTTCCGTATTGACATGGTGTTTGACGCTTCCTAGTCTTGGGCCAAGACGCCGCTTTAGGAGGGAGGAGTCCATCTTATTGATTCATAGCCCAATTTTCTCCGCGAGGAAACGAGATGTTCAACGTAGTCTTCTACAAGGCGATCTGGGATGGCCTTACACCTGAGACGTCAAAAACCATGGCCTTGGTTCAGCGAGAGGAAATACTCCCATTTCCCCCAAGTCTTGGAATACAGATGTTCTGGGGCAGAGACAAGCCGCAGGCGCCCGCGAGCGTACGATGGGACGTCTCTGATCAAAAATTTCTTTGTGCTATGCAAGACGAGTTTCCACATGAAATCGATTTAGATGAATACGACTTCGAGTGGTTGCTTGCGAATGCGGAGATCAGTGGCTGGAAATTGATTGTAAAACAAAGCGTCTAGGCTACAACGTATTACGTACCCCGTATAATTGATTGATGCATTGTGTGTGCGTTTGATTACGCCTCGCTTGTATTTCGATGCAATAACTTTTGGGTAGGGCGGAAGCCCCAGCCTTATCGGGGCGTTCCGCCGGCGACCACGCCAGCCAGGTACCGCGTACCCCGGATAATTGACTGATGTTTTGTAGATGGTGCGCTGGCTGCATCGAGGCGGAACTCCTGGCTTTGCCGGGATTCCGCCCTACGTAGGGCGGATGCCCCGAAGGGATGATCCGCCGCAGAAGATAAGCCCATGTTGTGTGGCAGCCAATCTGCCCCTTCGGGACGCGCCGGGAAAAAGGCGGCCGGCAAGGTTTTAAGCGGCCGCCTGTTTGAGCACCGCGACGTTAGCGCGGTGCGAGTTCGGCTGCGCCTTGCCGGTTGGCTTTTTCACGGGGTTTCGCGGGACGCAGGGGCGAGGGGGGATGAAAGGGGGCGGCGGCCCGCCCCCTTCCCGCGTGCCGCGCGGAAAGCGGCCCTAAAATGTCTGTTCGCGTAGCGGACACAGAACAATCTATCCTGCCCTTCTTGCCAGTCTTCCTAGTGTCATTTACCCTTGACCCTCTTGTGCCTGGGTTCTAGCCTTGTCGGATCGTGTTTAACAGCATGATTGGGTTTGGCGACCCAGACTACACGGCAGGCGTAGCATCGGCTATGTCTGCTGTCCTCGTGCGCGTTCATGCACTCCATGGCGGGCCGGGTGGGGAGACCTCCGGGTCTGCCGGGTCCGTGTAGCCGGTTCGCCAACCCCGCCTTGGCCTGCCACCCTCGTTTGGCGACGTGGGGGCAGTTAGTGAAACTGCACGGAGATTCACTCATGGCACAGTCCATCCAATCATCCGCGTCCCCATCTTTGCGGGAATTCACATTTCTCGATAAACCCTTCCATCTCCTGCATCGCCACAACGGCCTGTGGTTCTTCGCCGATGATGTCGCTGCGGCGATCAAGTGCCGCAGCACAGCGGCGCTGCTCAGCAAACTCAACAAAGAAGAAGTCCGTACCCTGCCGGTGGGTGAGGAGGATGTCGTGTGCCTGTCGGAAACCGGCGTGACCATGGCGATTCGGCGCTATCGCAAGCCGGCGGCGCGGCGGTTTCGGCGTTGGCTGGAGGAGGAGTTGTTGCCGGCCTTGCGGCGGGAGGGTGAGGAGGCGTTGACGGCGGATCAGCTGGAGCTGGCCTTGGCGCTGGCGGCGGAGGCGGCGCGGCAGGTGAGCCGGGCGGTGCTGGATGCGGTGTTGGAGAATGGTGACGCGTGCTGGCAGCATAGCCGATGGCTGGTGACGCTGGATTATGAGCGCCACAACCGCCAAAAACACCCGCTCGGCCGCATGATGGGCCTCAACAGTTCCGTCGCCACTCTGGATGCGCTGGCGGAGTTGATCGCTGTGCCGGACGGCATGCCGGCCAGCGATACGGAGCTGGTGAAATTGGCGGCGGCTTGCCATCTGAGGTTGGCGGAGCGAATGAGCCAACGCGTGGTGGATGAATGAGAGTAGGGTGCGTCGCCCCTGTGGGGTGACGCACCCTACCTGACAGAATAGAATGAAGCGTTAATGTTTGTTGTGATGTTTTGCATGGTTTTATCTCTGGGTGTTACATGTTAATTATATTATTTCTTTCCTTGGCAGCGGCAGGCTCTATGTTTCAAAAAAGATGGTGTGAATTGAATGGAGAGGAATTCCATGTTTTCATCACGCCGGACAAAACGGTCTCGTCAAAACTGCATGTCGCATTGCTGTTTGGCTATATTAGGCATCATGATAAAGAGCTAAACTTTTGGGGGGTTATTACTCAATTGCTGTCGGTTTTAATTCTGCTGGTTTTTTATTTTCGATCTTAAGCGGTGCCCGTTGTGTGGACTGATGGCGGGGCTGATTCTGTCTACTACTGTGAGATTAGTAATCTCTGCCATGGATTGCGATTCAGTCCTGGTCTTTGCTCATGGCAGCGGTTTTCACGCTACTCAGCCTGCCGATGCTTTCGCGCGCTGCGCCAGGTCGGAAAGGCGTATTTGCGAGAGATGCCGGAGCAACGCTTCCTCCGCCGAACTCAGGGCGGCGTCGAGAACCTGGTTGACCGTGGCTTCTACCGGGCAGGTCGGGTTGTCATGGGCTGCGCTGATCGCAAACGCGCTCTTGTGTGTGATTGCCACATAAATGTCCCGCACCGTCAGATCGCTCAATTCACGACAAAGCATCCAACCTCCCTTGGGGCCGGGAATCGACGCGACATAACCGGCTTCGCGCAGCGCGGCCATGGTGCGGCGAACGAGCGAGGGCTGGGTGTGCAGCATTTGCGCGATGGTTTCGGAGGTGGTGGCGCCGCCGCGCAGATGCATATGGATGAGCACGTGAAGCAGCCGGGCTAGCCGAGTATCTCTTTGCATAATTCTTTAGACCCGCTAACAAAACCCCTGATCCTGCGTTGCGCCTCCTTGTCGTACTCTCTGTACTGCCTGCGTCGGCGCGCCTTGGCTCAGGGACTCTGCGAGGTTTTGTTAGCGGTTCTTAGTGGTGGAAATTCGTTACATTTAATGTTACGGTTTGGCGTGACTTTAGGCAACTATCGGAGCGCGATCATGTCTGCATTCAATCAGTCCATTCTTGAAATCAACGGCATTCGCCTGAGCGTCGCTGCCCAAGGTGCCGGACCGCTGGTATTGCTGCTGCATGGATTTCCGGAGACGTCGCACGCGTGGCGGCACCAACTGGCGGTCTTGTCGGCCGCTGGGTTCCATGCCGTCGCACCTGATCTTCGCGGCTACGGCGCCAGCGAGAGCCCGTTGAATCCGCAGCAGTACACCACCCTGGACATCATTGGCGACCTTGTTGGAATCCTGGACGCGCTAGGGGAGGCGGATGCGGTGGTGGTCGGGAATGACTGGGGGGCAACTATCGCATGGCAGGCCGCACAGCTGCGGCCTGATCGTTTCCGCGCCGTGGTTGCCTTCGGCGTGCCCATGATGGGCCGGGCGCCGATGGCGCCAAGCCGGCTGTTCCCGCTAAGCGAGCAGGCGTGGTTTTACACGCATTATTTTTCCCAGACGGGGTTGGCGGAGAGCGAGTTCGAGCGCGATGTCGCGACCACGCTGCGGAAGATCTACTTTTGGGCATCAGGCGAGGCCGGGCCGCGTGACGACCGGACGCCTAACCCTTTCGGGATGGTTTCGCGCGAGGCGGGGCTGCTGGAGGCCTTGCCCGACCCCGGGAGGCTGCCCGGGTGGCTGAGCGGCGCTGACTTCGATGCTTTGGTGAGCGCATTCACGGCGTCGGGTTTTCGCGGCGGCTTGAACTATTACCGCAATCTGGATCGCAACTGGGATCTGCAAGCGGCATTCAAGGGCATGCTCGTCCAGGTTCCCGCGCTGTATCTGGTTGGCGAGCACGACCCAGGGTTGGCGATGCCGGGCATGCGCGACATCATCGACGCCATGCCAACGCTTGTGCCCGATCTTCGGGATTCTTTAGTCATTCCGGGCGCGGGCCATTGGTTACAGCAAGAGGCTCCCGATCAAGTCAACGCAGCCTTGATCGAATTCCTGCGCAGGCTGTAGGGTGCGTCACCCCATCGGGGCGATGCACCGTTTGTTTTCATACCTCTCAAATATTGATCCGGCGGGATGTGTCGGCGGTGCGTCGCCACTGCGGGGTGACGCACCCTGCATTGGCCGAGCGGATGAGCCTGCGGGCGGCGGCGTGTGACGCGCCGTTTGTTTACAAAGCCTGAACCCGCTGGCCGTGTCGTGGTCTATTCATTTAATGCTGCTATGCTGTGGCTAATGCAGCCTTCCTGCTGGTTTCTCGATCGCACTCCCAGAATGGTTGCCCGGCTTGTTCCGGCCTGGTTTTTGCCGGGCGAGACAGGCGGCCGTTCATCAACAATAAGGAAAATCCATTGGCTCATAACACGATTCCGCGCTGGACCATTGTCACCCCTGTCTTGGCCTGGGCCGCCATTGCCGCATCGGCGGCGGCGGGCGGGCATGCTATTTATCTTGCCCTGCTGGCAGTGTTGCTGGCGGGAACGGTATTCGCCGCCGTGCACCACGCCGAGGTGGTGGCGCATAAGGTCGGCGAGCCTTTCGGCACGCTGATCCTGGCGCTGGCGGTGACGGTGATCGAGGTGGCGCTGATCATTTCCTTCATGCTGGGCGGGGGCGAGGAGAAGCTGGCGCTGGCGCGGGACACCATTTTTTCCGCCATCATGATCACCTGCAACGGCATTCTGGGCATTTGCCTGCTGCTGGGTGGTTTGCGCCATCGCGAGCAGAATTTCCAGCTCAGCGGCGCCAAGGCGGCGTTGACTGTGCTGGCGGCGATTTCGGTGCTGGCGCTGGTGCTGCCCAACTACGGCACCAGCCAGCCGGGACCCTTGCTGTCGTCGTCGCAGCTGGCGTTTACCGGCGTGGTGTCGCTGGTGCTGTACGGCGCTTTCGTGTTTGTGCAAACCATTCGTCACCGCGATTATTTTCTGGTCGATGGCAGCCATGACGAGAACGAGCACGCGCCGCCGCCGTCCAACAAGGTTGCCATGTTGAGCGTGGGCGCGCTGCTGGTTTGCCTGATCGCTGTGGTGACCCTGGCCAAGCTGCTGTCGCCGTCGATTGAGCGTTTTGTGGTGGATGCCGGCGCTCCGGCTGCGGTGGTGGGCATCATCATCGCTTCGCTGGTGCTATTGCCGGAGGGGCTGGCCGCCGCCAACGCGGCGCGGGCGGATAAGGTGCAGACCAGCCTGAATCTGGCTTTGGGTTCGGCGCTGGCATCCATAGGCCTGACCATTCCCACGGTGGCGATGATTTTCGTGTTCATGGGCGAGCCGCTGATCCTGGGGCTGGAAATCAAGGAAACCATCTTCCTGATGCTGACGCTGGTGGCCTGCTCCTTGTCGCTGTCGGTCGGACGCACCACGATTTTGCAGGGCATCGTGCACTTGGTGATCTTCGCGTCTTTCGTGTTCTTTGCGATCAGCCCCTGAGCGAGCCTCGATGAATGAACGCAAAAGCCGCCAGCGTCTGCGCCGGCGGCTTTTTTGCAGCCTGGCCCCGTGGCGGTCCATAGGTTTTTGCCTGTCGGAACTTGCATGCGACTCCCTCTGCTGGCGGTCTGCTTGGGCTGTTTTCTTGCCGGACCCGCGCTGGTCGATTATTCCGTCTTCTACGACCCGGCCCAGGATTTGCCGCCTGAGTTCCGGCTGGATTTGCCGGCTGAGCGCGGCAAGGCGCTGGAGGCGCGGGCAGCGGCTTGCCGCTGGCACATGACGACTTGGGCCGCTGGCGTCTGCCGCCGCAATGCCGGCAGGTGGAGTGGCGCGTCGCGCTGAAAGAGCCGTCAGGCGAAGTCGTCTATGGCGCTTTGTCCATTCTGTTTTTTGCCGGCAGGGGGGCGCCCGTGATGATTGGCGGGGCGTGCTTCCTGCTGCTGCTTTTGGGCCTTGAGCTGGGTAATCTCGGCTTCCAGTTCCGCAATCTGTTGCTTGAGCTGTTCTGCCAATTTCTCCAGCTCCTGTTTGCTGAGAGTGCCGGCCGCTTGCCCTCCGTTCTGCAAGCCTTGCAACTGTTCTTTCAATTGCTGCAGCTGCTGTTCCAAGCCGGCGATCTGGCTGTCGATGTTGGAACTGTCTGCGCGGATGGGGCTGGCGGGGAGTGCGGGGGAAGCGGAGAGGCTGCTTATCATCGCGGAATCCTTTCTCGTTGAGCGCGCTGAATGGCTGGCGTGGCTGTGAGGGTGATGGTGGAAACGGAGCGCACAATCAAATATTTAGACAAAAAATGCCTTTGTCAAAATAATGTTTTTTCTTGGCCATTTTGTCATTTGCTGCGGCATTCGCTTTACGCTGGAATGAGAAGGCGGGAGCCATGCTGGCTGGATGGGCAAGTACGTGCTTTGTTTCTGTCACTTCGCATCGCTGGCAGCGCTGCCCGTCGACAGCCAGCTGGAGCGAGCGTGGGGCAGGTCTAGCCGGCTTGCCCGCGCAGCCAGTTGATGAGGGCCTGCAGTCTGGCGGATGCCGGGCCGGGCGGGTGAGCCAGGTAGTAGTCGTAATGGCCGGCGGGAATGAAACCGCCCAGCGGCATGACCAGCTTGCCTTCGTCCAGCAGGGTTTGGGCCAGTCGGCGGCGGCCAATGGCGATGCCGGCGTGGTGGACGGCGGCGGCCAGGCACAGGTCGGAACGGTCGAAGGTGAGGCTGGCGGCCGGCAGGCTGGCTTCATGGCCGGCTGCGCGCGCCCACAGCTGCCATTCCGCGTTGTAAGCCGCATGGCGCCAGGCGTGGGCGTCATGCAGCAGCACGCAGCGGCTCAGCGCCAGATGGTTGCCGCGCAGCCCGTGTTTCGCGGCGTATTGCGGGCTGCATACCGGCGCCATCTGTTCGTCCATCAGTTTGATGGTGGCTAGGCCGGGAAAGGTGCCATCCGCGTAGCAAAGCGCCAGATCCACGCCTCCGGCGCGGAAATCGGCGTCCTCGTTGCCTGTGCGGACTTCCAATTCGATCTGAGGATAGCGTTCGCAAAAGTCCGCCAGCCGTGGCGCTAGCCAGCAGTGGGCGATGGAGGGATGGGCGTGCAGCTTCAGCCGCCCGGCGGGAGCGTCGGATTGGGGCTGCAGGGCGGCGTCCAGTTCGGCCATGCCGCGTTGTAAAACCGCGTAAATCCGCTCGCCGTCGGCCGTCAGGCGGATGTGCCGGGTCAGGCGCTGGAATAGCGGGTAGCCAAGCGCGCGTTCCAGCCGCGCAATGCGGTGGCTGACGGCGCTGGGCGTCAGGCATAGTTCCGCGGCTGCGCGCGCGAAGCTGAGGTGGCGGGCCACCGTCAGGAAGGTATGCAGGTTGGCGAGCTGGGCGCCATCCAGCCGAGGCGAACGCATGGCTTAGGCCTGCAGCGCGCGGCCGCGCGCCAGGTAAGCGTCCATTTCCGCCGCAGGCACCATGCCGCCGCCGGTGGCCCAGATCAGGTGGTTGGCTCGGGTCATGCACTCCGGCGTCAGGCCCAGCCGAGCGCGGTAGCGCTGGGTTTCGGCCTGGATGCGGACGATGCCGGGGGCGCCGGCCAGGGCGGACGGCTCCAGCCGCAGGCCTTCCGTCTGTTCCATCATCGCCAGCAGCCGGAACAGTTCCTCATCGCTTACGGTGTAGTAGCCATCGATCAGCCGCTGCATGGCGCGCCCGACGAATCCGGATGGCCGGCCTACCGCCAGGCCGTCTGCCGCGGTGTGGTTGTCGATGCCGAAATCCTGCACGGAAACCTGATCGTGCAGGCCGGTGTAGACGCCCAGCAACATGCATGGCGAGTGGGTGGGTTCGGCAAACAGGCAATGCACGGCATCGCCAAAAGCCAGCTTCAGGCCGAAGGCCACGCCGCCGGGGCCGCCGCCTACGCCGCAAGGCAGGTAAACGAACAGCGGATGCGCGGCATCCACGACTACGCCGGCCGCATCCAGCTGCGCTTTCAGCCGCTGTCCGGCCACAGCATAGCCGAGGAACAAGCTGGTGGAGTTTTCATCATCGACAAAATGGCAGGCCGGGTCGCTTTGCGCCTGCTGGCGGCCTTGCGCCACAGCTGCGCTGTAGTCGGACGGATATTCGATCACCGTCACGCCGTGGGCGCGCAGCATGTCTTTTTTCCATTGGCGGGCATCGGCCGACATATGGACCGTAGTGTGAAAACCCAGTTTGGCGCCGATGATGCCAATGGATAAGCCCAGGTTGCCGGTGGAGCCGACCGCGATCTTGTAGCGGCTGAACAGGGCGCGCGCAGCGGGGCTGTCCAGTTTGGCGTAGTCGTCATCCAGCCTGAGCAGTTGGTGCTGCAGCGCCAGGTCTTCGGCATGCTTGAGCACTTCATAGATGCCGCCGCGCGCCTTGATCGAGCCGGAGATCGGCAACTGGCTGTCCGCCTTCAGCCAAAGCCGGCCGGGTAAGGCCATGCCATGGCGGCGGCCTAGCGCGTCTTGAAAACCGGGCATGGCAAGCAAGGGCGACTCCAGGATGCCGGCGCTGGCAGCGGTTTCCGGAAAGGCCTGGCGGAAGTAGGCGGCAAAGCGCTGCAGTCTGGCGGAGGCGTCGGCCACATCCGCCGCAGACAGGCCAACATCGGCCAGGCTTTCCGCTGCGGAGGCGATGCCGGGGTTAAACCAGCTGCATTCCTGCAGCGCCATCATCTCTATGATCAAAGGATGGCTGTGCTGCCAGTCGGCCAATGATTTAGCGTGTGTCATCTGTTCCCCTGTATGCGCGCGGCCATGCCATCGCGAATAATCCTAGTCGCCAAGCAATTTCATGTCGTAACACGCATTAGACAATCTGGCGGGCCGAAAGGCAAAAGATCATTTTGCAGGCGATGAATGAATTAAATTCATGCATTGGGTGCGCCTTGTCGCGAATAACAGGGGAGTTAATGTGCCGCTTCCTGAGTGGTGGATTCAAGATTGGGATAGAAAAAGCACGCCAGATGCGTGCTTTTCTCTTGAAAGACGGCCTGTTTGTCGCCGCGTATGGATTGTCAGAGCGCAACCTCGGGGAAGTCGATTTCCGTTTGCGCAACATTGTTTATGTAGTTGGTCAGCACATTCAGCGCCACGCCGGCCACGATCTCGACTAACTGCGCGTCTCCCAACCCTGCGGCGCGAGCGGCCTGCAGGTCTTCGTGGCTGATGGCACCGCGCTTTTCCGTAACTTGACGGGCAAAAACCGCCACTGCATTGCCTTCACCCTGGCGCGCGGCGGCAATGGATTCGGGCGACAGGCCGGCGCCCTTGGAGATCAGACTGTGGGCGGACAGGCAGTAAGCGCAACGATTGGCCTGGGCCACGCCTAGCGCGATGCGCTCGCGGTCGGCAGGCACCAACGCGCCCTGGGACAGCGCGCCGGAAAATTTCAGATAGGCGTCGAGCGCGGCAGGCGATTGGGCCAGGGTGCGAATCAGATTGGGCACCATGCCGAACAGGTTTTTGACTTCGGCAAACACGGCCTGGGTTTGCGGGCTGGCTTGCTGGTCGGTGACGCTGGGGATGCGGGTCATGATAGATTCCTTTTCTGGTTGGGCTGCGGCAGCTGTGCCGCACGCTTTGCATCATGGGCTTTTGACTCCATAAGCGGGCGACAGGGCGTCTCAATTTCCATACCAATCGTCTACGGCGGTTTATCATCTCTCTGACTGGGCGCCTGTAGTCTTGCCTGGGTTGTTTGAAGCTATTTTCCACACTGGACCACTCATTCATGGACCCGCTTTCCGATGTGCTAGATGTGTTTCGACTGTCCGCCGGCTTGTTCTACAGCGGGCGGCTTTGCTCCGTGGTGAGTTTGGGCGGTGACGGCGACCCGGGCAGCGGAGCGGGGCTGGGGCAGTTTCATATTCTTACTGGCGGCCGCATGGACGTGCTGGTGCCAGGGCATGGCCACTATCGGTTCGACACGCCCGGCCTGCTTTGTTTTCCGCGTCCCTTGCAGCATCGCTTTGAACCGGATGCCGAACAGCCGCCGGAGCTGGCCTGCGCATCGGTCCGGTTTGGCCTGGATGCGGACAACCCCTTGGCCCGCGCCTTGCCGGATGTGCTGTGGCTTCCCGCTGGCGAGCTAGGGGCTACTGCTGCCTTGATCGGCTGCTTGCGGGATGAAACCCGTTGCGAGTTGCCGGGCAGGGTGGCATCGGTGAATCGTCTGTTCGAGGTGTTGTTGCTGAGGGTGATGCGCCAGATGATCGCCGAATCGCGCCTGGATACCGGCCTGCTGGCCGCGTTGAGCGACAGACAGTTATCGCGCGCCCTGGCCGCTATTCATGTCAAGCCTGAACAGCCATGGACAGTGGAAGGCATGGCCGTCGCCGCGGCGATGTCGCGGCCGCGTTTTGCCGCGCGCTTTCATGAGGTGATGGGGCAGACGCCCGCGCATTATCTGGCAAGTTGGCGCATCGGCTTGGCTCAGCGCTGGCTGCTGCAGGGCAAGCCGATGGACTGGATTGCTGGCCAAGTGGGGTATGACAGCGCCTCCGCCCTGGCCCGCGCCTTTCGTCGGCATGTTGGCCAAGCGCCGCGGCAGTGGCTGGTAGCTAAGGCCAATGCCGGATTGGCGTGACAAACCAGTTTTGTGCAAGGCTGCCGGGCTGTGATCGCGCTTAGCGGTTCTGGTAAGGCGGGAGGGGCTGCAGCATGTGCATGGGGATGGCGCGTTGTTTCCCCGTTTGCGGGTCGATTCCCAGTCCCGGCGTCATGGGCTGGCCGGGAAAGTCTCTGCGCCAGGCTGGAATGGCTTGGTAGCCATGCGGCTGTTCCCAATGGGCATTGGGCGAGCGCATGTCGCCATCGACTGGCTTGGAGGCGTTCATCTCCAGCCACGTCTTGTCGAGGTTGCCTAGCGGGACGCGCGGGCCCACTTCCAGCGCTTGGTTTTTGCTTTTTGCTTCAAATGGGTGGGAGCGATTTGCAGGCGAGTGAGCCGGTTTGACAGCAAAATCGTAGGATGGGAGAGAAGAGGCTGCCAGCGGGGCGCTGCTAAGCGCCAATGGCAACAGGATAATGAGTTTGCGCATATTGATTCCTGCCAGAATGGGCATGCGATGCCCGCTGTTGCATGGGTGGGCGGCATCGCTGTCCTGCCAGACGCGCGGCCTGCCCGAAGGGTCTCCAGCTCTAGGATGTTCAGTTTGATAGATAGAGCATTCTACCTAATTTACATCATGGTAACAATCCGCAGCTCAGGCCCGCAGACTAAGCCTCGCGGAGACGCCGGACTAAGGAACCCTGTGCAGACAGTGCAAGTCTTGCGACAGGAACCGCAACTCGGGTTTTCCTGCAGCCGACTGAAGCCTGGTTATTGCGCTGCGCCTGCTTCATGTGCCGGCTTCTTGGATAAGCTATCTTCTCTGTGTCGGTAGATGAAAAGCCGTATGAAGTTCATGTTTGAGCTGGTGAGGTTGACTGAGAATGCTATGAAGAATGCCTGTGTAAGCTTTTGAGTATTTAGATGAAAAATATCTCAGTCTGTACCTACAACATCCACAAGGGAATGTCTCCGCTGAACCGCCATGTGCGTGTGGGCGACATGGCCGAGGCGCTGGCGGATCTGGCGCCGGACTTGCTGTTTTTGCAGGAGGTGCAAGGCCGTAATCTGGCGCGTGCGCTTAGCCATCAGCGCTGGCCTGTCCAGCCGCAGCATCATTTCCTGGCCAGCCGACTGGCGCACCGCGCGGTATATGGCCTGAACGCCAGTTATGACCATGGCCATCACGGCAATGCCTTGTTGACGCGGTTTCGCGTGGGGGAGTGGTGCAACCGCGATATTTCGGTCAATCGTTTCGAGAGCCGCGGTGTGCTGCAATGCTTGGTGCAGCCGGATGGCTGGGCGCAGCCGGTGGTGGCGTTGTGCGGGCACTTCAATTTGCTGGCGTTTGACCGGCGCAAGCAGTACCGGGGTTTGGCGCGCTATGTGCAGGAAGCCATCGCGGAGTATCAGCCGCTGATCCTGGCTGGCGATTTCAACGATTGGCGGGGAGAAGCCAGCGCTTTGTTGAAAGGCGAGTTGGGTTTGGACGAGGTGTTTCTGCAATTGTATGGCGGCCACGCGCAGAGCTTTCCGGCGCGGATGCCGATGCTGACATTGGACCGCATCTATGTGCGGGGTTTGAAGGTGGAGTCGGCAAGGGTGCTGTCTGGCAGGCCGTGGTCTGGCCTGTCTGATCATCTGCCGCTGTATGCGCAACTCAGTCTGTCCTGATCGGGAAGGCTGCAAGGCGTGATCATTTCCGATAAAACAAAAAACGCTTAATAAAGAACGGTTTTTCATATTGCAAAGCACTTTTTGCAATATGGCGACAGTTTTATATAATCTTTCAAAAGGTGGTTGACGCTAAGCGAAAAAAGATGTTCAATCTCAATCAAATTTATCGCCGATTTGAACACAGCTTGCGGGCGTAAAACAGCTAAAGCGTGGGTAGACAGACCCAGCATCATCTAAATCCGTCTACATCTAATCTCCCGGGTCATCCGAAGATTTCCACAGCAAAGCCCGCCGCAGCTATCGGCGGGCTTTATGCTTTGGGAGTGTTAGGAATGATTCATCTGCAAAATGTCTGCAAGCGGTTCCGTCGCCCGGAAGGCGGCTGGTTTGATGCCGTGGCGGAAACCTCGTTGTCGATTCGCCAGGGCGAAGTCTTTGGCTTGATCGGCTTCTCCGGC
Organism: Chromobacterium sp. CCUG 76385; assembly: GCF_059916625.1. Classification (NCBI taxonomy): domain Bacteria; kingdom Pseudomonadati; phylum Pseudomonadota; class Betaproteobacteria; order Neisseriales; family Chromobacteriaceae; genus Chromobacterium; species Chromobacterium sp. CCUG 76385. Next base: position 20,279 of record NZ_JAUCGU010000029.1, on the reverse strand, counting down.
GCGGGCAAGTCCACCCTGCTGCGTCTGATCAATCTGTTGGAACGCCCGGACGCCGGCGCCGTCATCGTAGATGGGCAGGATCTGACCAGCCTGAGCGCCAAGCAATTGCGAACCGCCCGTCAAAACATCGGCATGGTGTTTCAGCAATTCAATCTGCTGGCCAACCGCACCGTAGCCGGCAACGTGGCCTTCCCGCTGGAAATCGCCGGCTGGAGCAAGGCGGATATCGAAAAGCGCGTGGCCGAGTGTTTGGCCATTGTCGGCCTGGAAGACCGCGCCAACCATTACCCGGCCCAGCTGTCCGGCGGCCAGAAGCAGCGTGTCGGCATTGCCCGCGCTTTGGCGCCGCGGCCGCATGTGATCCTGGCCGACGAGCCGACTTCCGCGCTGGATCCCAAAACCACCCAATCCATCCTGGACTGCCTGAAAGACATCAACGCGCGCTTTGGCGTCACCATCGTGATCGTCACCCACGAAATGCATGTGGTGCGCAGCATCTGCCATCGCGCCGCGGTACTGGACCAGGGCCGCGTGGTGGAGATCGTCGATGTCGACAATGCCGAAGTGGAGGCCGATTCCGATCTGGCCCGCTCGCTGCTGGAGGCCGCATAAATGGATGCCGTAACCCTGAACGAAGCGTTGCTGAATCTGCAATCGATGGCGCCGGAAATCTGGCAGGCCTGCAAAGAAACCGGCGTGATGCTGGGCATCGGTCTCGCCGCCGCCATCGTGTTTGGCGGCCCGCTGGGCGTGATCCTGTACCTGTCGCAGCCGGGGCAGCTGTTCGCCAACCGCGCCGTCAATGGCGTCTTGAGCTGGCTGGTGAACCTGGTGCGTTCGTTTCCCTTCATCATCCTGATGGTGGTGCTGATTCCGCTGACCCGCGCGCTGGTCGGCAGCACCATCGGTCCGGTGGCGGCTTCGGTGCCGCTGGCTTTCGCCGCTATTCCGTACTTTGCCCGCCTGGTGGAGCAGACGCTGCGCGAGATTCCGCGCGGCGTGGTGGAGGCGGCGGAGGCGATGGGCGCGAGCCCCTTGCAGATCATCTTCAAGGTGCTGGTGAACGAGGCCCGTTCCGGCCTGATTTCCAGCCTGACCATTCTGACCATCAGCTTCCTCAGCTACACCGCGGTGGCGGGCGTGGTGGGCGGCGGCGGCATCGGCGACCTGGCCATCCGCTATGGCTACTATCGCTTCCAGACAGACGTGATGGTGGCCATGGTGCTGCTGTTGGTCGTACTGGTTCAGATTATTCAGCTGTTGGGCAACCGCCTGGCGGCCAAGCTCGACAAACGTTGATTTTCAAGACACGCAAAATTTAAAGGAGAGAAAAATGCGTAGATTCGTCATCAAGGCAGTTGCCGCATCCGTAGTGGGCCTGGCGCTGGCCGGCAATGTGCTGGCCGCCGACCCGGCCAAGAAGGAAATCGTCATCGGCACCACCGTGGGCGACTTTGGCGACATGGTCAAGCAATCGATCAAGCCGCAGCTGGAAAAGCAAGGCTATGCCGTGAAGCTGGTGGAGTTCACCGACTATGTGCGCCCCAACCTGGCGCTGCAGGAGGGTTCGCTGGATGTGAACGTATTCCAGCACAAGCCTTACCTCGACAACTTCGCCAAGGAGCACAAGCTGTCCTTGAAAGAAGTGTTCCAGGTGCCGACCGCGCCGCTGGGCATCTATCCGGGCAAGCTGAAGTCGCTGAAGGACGCCAAGGCCGGCGTGACCCTGGCCGCGCCTAACGATCCGTCCAACTTCGCCCGCGCCCTGGTGATGCTGAACGACCTGGGCTGGGTCAAGCTGAAGCCGGGCGTCAACCCGCTGACCGCCTCCGAGCGCGACATCGCCGAGAACGTGAAAAAAGTGAAAATCGTCCCGTTGGAAGCCGCCCAGCTGCCGCGCTCGCGCAGCGATGTGGACTTCGCTGTGATCAACGGCAACTACGCCACCAGCTCCGGCATCAAGCTGACCGAGGCCGTGTATCAGGAAAAGAGCTATGCCTACGTGAACTGGGGCGTGGTGCGCGCCGCCGATGCGGGCAAGCCTTGGGCCAAAGACGTGATCGCCGCCTACAACTCCCCGGCGTTCAAGGCCTATGCCAAGCAGAAGTTTGCCGGCTACAAGCTGCCGCAAAGCTGGAACTGAGTTTTTCTTGTAACACTCCTGGCTACAAGACTTGCGGAGGGCTGCGGCCCTCCTTTTTTACGTCTGCTTCCGCTCAAGCCATATTGTTTCGAGACGACTTTGGCGTCTTGGCCAAGCCTCGCGCCATAAACCGAACAATCGAAGATGAAGTGAGTGTTTCCATAAAGTGCCCTGTCCGGCGGCGCCGCGCCGCCAAGGCCGCATGCGCGTGGCAAGCGGGCATGCGCGCGGCCTTTCGTGGTAGAATGGAGGGATTGTGACATCACGTCGGCCAGCGCGCCCAGCGGCCCCGAATCGCCAGTGCGACGGGCGCTTGCTTCGCTTCGGCCGGATCATTCTTACGAATCAAGACACTTATGACCGATAACCAGTTCGCCAAGGAAACGCTTCCCATCAGCCTCGAAGAGGAGATGCGCCGTTCTTACCTGGATTACGCGATGAGCGTGATCGTAGGCCGGGCGCTGCCAGACGTGCGCGACGGCCTGAAGCCGGTGCATCGCCGGGTACTGTACGCCATGCACGAACTGTCCAACGACTGGAACCGCGCTTACAAAAAGTCGGCGCGTATCGTTGGCGACGTGATCGGTAAATACCACCCGCACGGCGACTCCGCCGTGTACGACACCATCGTGCGGATGGCGCAGGACTTCTCCTTGCGTTACCCGCTGGTGGATGGCCAGGGCAACTTCGGCTCGGTGGACGGCGACAACGCCGCCGCCATGCGTTACACCGAAATCCGCATGGCGCGCATCGCGCACGAGCTCTTGGCCGACATCGACAAAGAAACCGTGGATTTTGGCCCCAACTACGACGGCTCCGAGCACGAGCCTCTGATCCTGCCGGCCAAAATCCCTAACCTGCTGGTCAACGGCGCATCCGGCATCGCGGTCGGCATGGCCACCAATATCCCGCCGCACAACCTGAATGAAGTCATCGACGCTTGTCTGGCGCTGCTGGCCAACAGCGACATGACGATAGATGAGCTGATCGACATCATCCCGGCGCCGGATTTCCCCACCGCCGGCATCATCTACGGCACCGCCGGCGTCAAGGAAGGCTACCGCACCGGCCGCGGCCGCGTGATCATGCGCGCGCGCACCCATGTGGAGCCGATCGGCAAGGGTGACCGCGAAGCGATCATCGTCGACGAGATCCCGTACCAGGTGAACAAGGCCCGCCTGCTGGAGCGCATCAGCGAACTGGTGCGCGACAAGCAGATCGAGGGCATCTCCGACCTGCGCGACGAATCCGACAAGTCCGGCATGCGCGTGGTGATCGAACTCAAGCGCGGCGAAGTGCCGGAAGTGGTGCTGAACCATCTGTACAAGATGACCCAGCTGCAAGACAGCTTCGGCATGAATATGGTGGCGCTGGTGGACGGCCAGCCGCGCTTGCTGAATCTGAAGCAGATTCTGGTGGAATTCCTGCGTCACCGCCGCGAAGTGGTGACCCGCCGCACCATCTTTGAACTGCGCAAGGCGCGCGAACGCGGCCACATCCTGGAAGGCCTGGCCGTGGCCTTGTCCAATGTGGACGAGATCATCGCGCTGATCAAGGGCTCCGAGGCGCCGCCGCAAGCCAAGGCCGCGCTGATGGCGCGCGCATGGCGCTCGTCGCTGGTGGAAGACATGCTGTCCCGCGTCGAAGGCGACAAGGCGCGTCCGGAAAACATCGACCCGGCCTACGGCATGAAGGACGATGGCTACTATCTGTCCGACACCCAGGCCCAAGCCATTCTGGACATGCGCCTGCAGCGCCTGACCGGCCTGGAGCAGGACAAGATCGTCGGCGAATACCGCGAGATCATGGATGTGATTCTGGACCTGCTGGACATCCTGGCCCGCCCGGAGCGCATCAACCAGATCATCAGCGACGAACTGACCGCCATCCGCACCCAATTTGGCGATCCGCGCCGCTCCGAGATCGAGCCGTACGGCGGCGACATCAATATCGAAGACCTGATCACCCCGCAGGACATGGTGGTCACGATTTCGCACACCGGCTACATCAAGGCCCAGCCTATCGACGACTACAGCGCCCAGCGCCGCGGCGGCCGCGGCAAGCAGGCGGCGGCCACCAAGGACGATGACTTCATCGAAACGCTGTTCGTGGCCAATACCCACGATTACGTGCTGTGCTTCTCCAGCCGCGGCCGTTGTTACTGGCGCAAGGTGTACGACTTGCCGCAAGGCGGCCGCCAGAGCCGCGGCAAGCCCATGGTCAACGTGCTGCCGCTGGAAGAGGGCGAGAAGATCAACGCGCTGCTGCCGGTCAAGGAATTCCGCGACGACCAGTATGTCTTCATGTGCACGGCCAGCGGCACGGTGAAGAAGACCCCGCTGGTGGACTTCTCGCGCCCGCGCACCGCCGGCATCATCGCGGTGAACCTGGAAGACGGCGACAATCTGATCGGCGTGGCGCTGACCCATGGCGACGACCAGATCATGCTGTTCTCCGACGCCGGCAAGGCCGTGCGCTTCAGCGAGACCGACGTGCGCCCGATGGGCCGCAACGCCACCGGCGTGCGCGGCATGATGCTGGGCGATGAGCAGCAAGTGATTTCGCTGCTGGTCAGCAATTCCGAACAGCAAATGGTGCTGACCGCCAGCGACGGCGGCTACGGCAAGCGCACCTGCGTGGGCGACTTCCGCCTGACCAGCCGCGGCACCCAGGGCGTGATCGCCATGGATCTGACCGACAAGACCGGCCTGAAACTGGTGGCGGCCAGCCTGGTGGAGGAAAGCGACGACATCATGCTGATCACCACCGGCGGCGTGCTGATCCGAACCAAGGTGGCGGAAGTGCGCGAAACCGGCCGTTCCGCCCAGGGCGTGCGCCTGATCAATCTGGACGAGGGCGAAAAGCTGATCGGCCTGGAGATCGTGGCCGAGTCCGAAGCTGAGTGCGAGGACGTGGAAGGTGAGGGCGATGCCGCGCCGGAGCAGGGCGAGGCGTGATGATTCCGACTCCCGCCAATCCCCGCGTGTTGGAGGCGATGAGCCAGCTCTTCGTCTCCTTCCCGCACTGCGCGACGCTGGGCTTCGAGTACATCGGCACCGATGGCCGCAAGCCCACGCTGAAACTGCAATGGCGCGAAGACCTGGTCGGCAATCCGGCCACGGGCATCCTGCACGGCGGGGTGATCACCTCGCTGGTCGATACCTGCAGCGCCATCGCCGTGACCGCGCATCTGCCCAGCATTGAAACGATCGCCACGCTGGACCTGCGCATCGACTACCTGAAATCCGCCACGCCGGGCAAAGCCATCCACTGCACCGCCGAATGCTACCGGCTGGCCAGCCAGATCGCTTTCACCCGCGCGGTGTGCTATCACGACAATCCGGCAGACCCGATCGCCCACGGCGTGGCGACCTTCATGCGCGAGTCCAGCCGCACGCCGATGTTGCAGGAGGCGCAGCCATGATGAGCGAATTCATGCAACGCTTCGCCGAACTGCGCGACCGCAGGGCTTTTGCCGAGATCGTCGATTCGCTGCCCTACGTCAAGCTGATGGGCACGGTGATGGCAGAGGACGAAGCCGGCGAGCTGCGCTTCGAGCTGCCGTTCCTGGCGCGGAATGTCGGCAATACTTCGCTGCCGGCGCTGCATGGCGGCTTGATCGGCGGTTTCATGGAAAGCGCAGCGATGATACATCTGATGTGGAATCGCGAATCGCTGGAAGCGCCGAAGATCGTCGATTTTTCGCTGGACTACCTGCGTCCCGGTCGTCCGCAAACGCTGTTTGCGCAGTGCGAAATCACCAAGCAGGGCAAGCGTGTGGCGCACGTGCTGATCGAAGCCTGGCAGGAAGACCGCTCCAAGCCGGTAGCGGTGGCGCGCGCCCACTTCCTACTGAGCAATTGAGCAGGCTTGGCATGCGGAATGGAAAGCAAACCGGCGCTTCCCCTGGGGATGACGCCGGTTTTTTCATGCGGTGCTATTGCGATGCGCGGTTGGCGCCGCCATTTAAACAATAAATCGGACAAAGACAACAGAGGAAAGACCATGGCCAAGGTGTACAACTTTTCCGCAGGTCCCGCCGTGCTGCCGCACGCCGTGCTGGCCGAGGCGCAGAGCGAACTGCTGGACTGGCACGGCTCCGGCATGAGCGTGATGGAGATGAGCCATCGCGGCAAGGAGTTCATGGAAATCATCCATGATGCCGAGCATGATCTGCGCGAACTGATGCACATCCCGGCGGGCTACAAGGTGCTGTTCCTGCAAGGCGGCGCCTCCTTGCAGTTCGCCATGGCGCCCTTGAACCTGCTGGGCGACAAGGACAGCGTGGACATCGTCAACACCGGCCACTGGTCCAAGCTGGCGATCAAGGAAACGAAACGCTACGCCAAGGTCAATGTCGCTGCCAGCAGCGAAGACCGCAATTTCTCCTACATCCCGGAAGAGTCCAGCTGGCAGCGCGACCCGAACGCCGCCTATCTGCACTATACCTCGAACGAAACCATAGGCGGTCTGCAATTCCCCTACATCCCGTCCGAGCAGCATGGCGTGCCGCTGGTTTGCGACATGTCGTCGGATTTTCTGTCGCGCGAGATCGACGTCAGCCGTTTTGGCATGATTTATGCCGGCGCGCAAAAGAACATCGGCCCATCTGGCCTGACTGTGCTGGTGATTCGCGAAGACCTGTTGGGCAAGGCGCGCGCCGACATTCCGACCATGCTGAATTATCAGGTCCACGCCGACGCGGACTCGATGTACAACACGCCGGGCACCTACCCGATCTATATCGCCGGCCTGGTGTTCAAGTGGCTGAAGGAGCAGGGCGGGGTCAAGGGCATCGCCACCCGCAACGAGGAAAAAGCCGGATTGCTGTATCACGTCATCGATAGCAGCCAAGGTTTCTATTCCACGCATATCGAGCAGCCCTTCCGCTCCAAAATGAACGTGGTGTTCAAGCTGAAGGACGAGGCATTGGATGAAATTTTCCTGCTGGAGGCGCGCAAGAATGGCTTGGCGCAGCTGAAAGGCCACCGCGCGGTGGGCGGCATGCGTGCGTCCATCTATAACGCGATGCCGATCGAGGGCGTGAAGTCTTTGGTCAATTTCATGCAGGATTTCGCGCGGCAGTACGGCTGATCCGTTTGCTTATGTCTATGTAAAAGGCAGGTCAGATAGCCTGCCTTTTTCTTATGGCGCCTCAAGCGCCCATCTTATTTCAAGATTCGGAGCAGTCTGCCGCGACGCTGACCTTTAGCGCGTGGCGGATGCCCTTGCTGATATTACCATCCCCCAGCGCCAGGGCGATGTCTATGCTCTCCGCGTCCAGATAAACATTGTGGCGAGCGCCGCCTTGCATTCTGGCCGGCGCGCCGGCGCCGGATGACAGGCCCAGCGCCATTTTCACTTGCCGCTGGTCCACTGGGCGCAACATGCCGGAATTGGCCATGTAGTACACGCCGCTGCGGATTTTCTTTACCAGGGCGCCGCTGCGCCCGGATAGTGTGATGACCCCAGCCATTTCATAGCCGGGCAGATCATCGAACTGATACAGCCTGGGGCGGCCGGGCTGCTCGATGTGGATACGGTGGACTTTGTCGTCGCGCATGGAATTTACCGCCTTGCAGACCTAATGGATAGAGTTTGCTACCCGTCATAATTTATTTTGTACACACAAAATGGGAATGCAAGGGAAATGTGTGTGTATGGCAGTCTCCACATTCAAAAGAGCGCTTGCGAGCGGCATGTTGGCATCAACAATCAAAAAAGGCCCTGACGGACAGGGCCTTGGCTGCGGCAGTCGGTTATCTGGCCGAACTATGGCGTCTCGCGCGGTTTGGCATGCTTGACGTATTGGTCCAGCCAGCGGTCTTCCTCCCATAGCATGTGCAGGATGGATTCGCGCGCGCGGTAGCCGTGGCTTTCCGCCGGCAGCATCGCCAGCCGCACGGTGCCGCCCAGGCCTTGCAGTGCCTGGTATAAGCGCTCGCTCTGGATGGGGAAGGTGCCGGGATTGTTGTCGGCCTCGCCATGGATCAACAGCAGCGCATCTTTGATCTGATCGGCGTAATTGAATGGCGACATCGTCTGATAGACATCCTTGGCCTGCCAGAAATTGCGTTCCTCCGACTGGAAGCCGAATGGCGTCAGGGTGCGGTTGTAAGCGCCGGAGCGGGCGATGCCGGCGCGGAACAGCCGGGTATGCGCCAGCAGGTTGGCCGTCATGAAAGCGCCATAGGAGTGGCCGCCGATGGCGATGCGGTCGCGGTCCGCCACGCCCAGCCTCACCACCTCGTCCACTGCCGCTTGCGCGTCCATCTTCAACTGCGGCAAATAGCTGTCGTTGGGTTCCTGCTTGCCTGCGCCGATGATGGGCATGCTCGGATCATCCAATACGGCATAGCCTCGCGCCAGCATGGCTTCCGGCCCCCAGTAGCCGACGCGGTTGAAACGATACGGCGAATCGGTGACTTGCCCGGCGGCATCCGCGCTCTTGAACTCGGCTGGGTAGGCCCACATCAGCATCGGCAGCGGGCCATCGCGTTTCGGCTCATAGCCGGGCGGCAGGTACAGCGTGCCGGTCAGGTCGACGCCATCGGCGCGTTTGTAACGCAGTTGCTGTTTCTGCACGCCTTTCAGCTGCGGGGCGGGATGCGGGAAGAAAGTCAGCTGGCGCAAGCCATCTTTCTCGCCAAGCGTCTTCACGTACAAGTTGGGCGGCGTTTCCATCTGCTCGCGGCTCAACAATACGCGCTGGGCTTTATCCAGCACGGCCAGGGGCTGTTCATACCAGGGCGCTTGGGATCGCCATAGCCGAGTGGTCTGCTTGCTGGTCAGGTCCAGCTTGTCGATGAAAGGGCGATCGCCCTCGGGGCTGGCGCCTTCACCCAACAGATAGAGGCTGTTGCCGTCCGGGCTGGTTTGCAGCAGCGATTGCCCATTGCGGCCGACCACCATGGTCGGCGTGCCAGGATCCGCATAACGGTCTTCCGAGCTGCGTTGGTTTAGCAGCTCCGCCGCGCCATTGGCTTCGCCGGGGCGGACGCGCCAGATTTTGATTTCACGCGTTTTCCACCAGTATTCGCTGACCAGGGCCAAATCGTCGCGTCCCCACTGGATGCCGGCGAACCGGCTGGCCAGTTCCTGCAGCTTGAACGGCGGCTTCTGGAATGGCGCAGTCTGCAGGAACAAGGCGTCGCGCGTCTTGGCGGGCACGCCCGGGTCGCCGCCGTCCTGCGCTTCGGCCCAGAACAAGGTGGCCGGCGCATCTTCCCGCCAGCCTACGGCGCGCGGGCCGGTTTCCACTGCGTCATTGCCGGAAGGCATCCGTTCCAGCAGCGGCCGCTGGGCGACTACATGCACGCTGCGGCCCTTCAAATCCAGCACTTCGATGCGTTGCGGAAAGCGAATCAGCGGCACCAGGGTGGAGTAGGGGCGCTGCAGCCTGGTGGCCAGCAGGTATTGGCCGTTCGGCGATGGCTCTACGGACAGAAAGCGGTCCGGCGAGCCGATGGGATGGATTTTGCCGTTCAGGTCGGCCAGCGCGAGCTGGCTGCTGAGTTGATAATCCAGCAGGTTGGCGTCGTAAGGCGTTTTCAGCAGATCGGGATAAGTGCGGGTCTGCGACAGCTTGCCGCCCTGGCTTTCCTGGATGTTCGGCCCGCTTGGGCTGCCTGAGGCGATGGGCGCAGGCCCCTGGCGCGCGGGCAGCATCTTGACCAGGAGCTTGTCGCCCATCCAGGCCAAGCCGCTGCCGGTGCTGGCGTTCAAATGGAAATCGCCAAGACGATGGGCGCGGGCGGCGGCCACGTCCAGCAGCCACAATTCCACTCCCTTGTCGCCCCACAGGCTGAGCGCCACATGCTTGCCATCCGGGGCCCAGTGGTGGTCGGCGATGCGTGGCCGCGCGGGCAGGCCGCTGACTGGCCGCGATTTGCCGCTGGCGATGTCCAGCAAGGACAGCCCGTTGCCGAAGTTGAATTGGCTGTAGGCGCGCATCTTGGGATTGAGGCGCAGCCCCGCCAGCCTGAGTTCCGGCTGGGCGACGTCGGCTATGCTGGGCAAGCCGGGACGGCTGATCTGCAGCACGATGTTTTGTTGCGGGCTGAGCGATTGCTGCGGGGTGCGCGGCGCATCGACCAGCGCCGCCAGCTCCGGCGGCGGCGTTTGATAGCCGTCTGCCGCGGCGGGCAAGGGGCTCAACAAGGCGGCAAGAGTCAATCCCAGCAGGGTTTTCTGACAACGGATCATGCATTCTCCATATATTCGGCACGGAATGGCGAGTCAAACTGCATGATGCTCGCCGCTTCGTCAAGCATTTGGCTTGCCAGGCTTCAGGCCGGCTGCGTGTCCAGCAGCGCTTCCGGCTGCAGGCCCAGCGGCGAAATGGTGGGGTAGTTCAGGAACTGCAGGGTCAGGCTGTCGCCATCGGCCCGGAAGCGGGTGGGGAAACCCAGCGGCATGGTGGTTTTATTGGCGATGTGGCCGAATGGCAGGCCGGTGAATACCGGCACCCCGCTGATGCGGCGCAATTCCGCCACTACGGCATCGAAATCGTAGCGCGGGTCATAGACATCAACATGTTTCTGCATTGAGAAATCGCCAAGGAAGATCGCCTGTTGGCGGCTCAGCACCCCGGACAGATGCAGCTGCTGCAGCATGCGCTCCACGCGGTACGGTTGTTCGCCCACATCTTCCAGGAACAGCAAGCCGCCCTTGATGTCCGGCAGGTAAGGAGTGCCGACCAGACTGGACAGCACGCTCAGATTGCCGCCCCAGAAAATGCCTTCGCCGCTGGCGTGCCCGCAGGGGCCGGCAACGTGCAGGCTGCGCTGCGGCGTGGTGAGGGTAGAGAAGAATTCGTTGATGGCATAGCTGCTGGGATGGGCATTGCCGAAGTCGCCCAACATCGGGCCGGCGAAGCTGCCCATGCCGCTTTTGGCCAGCAGCGCCAACTGGATGGCGCAGAAGTCGCTATAGCCTATCAACGGCGTGCCGGACTCGCGCAGCCGCGCGCCGAGCCTGGCGAAATCGATCTGCGGCAGCAGCCGCATCGCGCCGTAGCCGCCGCGTCCGGCTACCACCAGCGACGGCAGCTGCGATTGGGTCAGCAAGGCATTCAGGTCGGCTGCGCGCTCGGCGTCGGTTCCGGCGAATCGCAAATGCCTGCGCTCCAGCGCCGCCGTGTTTTCCAGGGTGAAACCGGCGCGGGCCAGCCGGGGCAGCGCCAGCTGGATTTGCTTGGCTGGGATGATGCCGGAGCAGGCGGTCAGGTACAGGCGATGCGAGGCGGACGGTATGGATTGCGGTGCTGGCACGGTTTGACATCCTTGCAAAATAGCGGCGCCTGCGCCCATGGCGAGGCTTTGCAGCAGCAGACGGCGAGACGGATTGGTGGTGTGGGTCATGAAGGTCGGACGGTCGAGCCGGAGACGAGTTCCGGGGCGCGTGGCCCCAATGCGGCCAGAGTATAAGGCAAAAGAAAAGGTCGCCTCCATCTGGCTTTGTTGCACCGCTTGATCTGGTGCCGCCGAGAGGGTCATCGTTAACGGGTAAGCTTACACGGCAAGTCATTGCCATGTGCGAACCATGGGGTGCGCGATGGCGTGGCCTACATGCTTGGCGCGCGACGTGGTCAAATGAGCCAAGTCACTCTCAAGCATGCAGGCTGACAACTTGTTTCTGCAGTGATTGCCGGGCAACTGCTGTACTGTCAAAGCAACCGCTGCTGCCCATAATAAACAATGGTGCTTTCACATCGGCAGCCATTGATGCATCTGACAAACCAGGGGTGGTTCCATATGAGTCAGGGCTGCCTCAACCAGAGATTCTCCGCGCAAATAAGGAGCCTCCACAATGGCGCAGCGAGATATGGTGCTGAATATCACGCTACTGGGCATCCCTGCCTCTGCATTATTGGCGGCGTTGTCATACCGCTTCGGCGGATGGGGGCCTGACTGGCCTGATGCACTCGCATGGTCTGCGCTACCTGCTTTGTTTGTCCTGGTATGCGACTCCGTGCGTGCGCTGTGGCAAAAGCACATGGGCGTGGATATTCTGGCGATTTTGTCCATCCTGGTCGCCCTGCAGATGGGGGAGCATGCCACTGCTGCTGTCATAGCAGCCATGGCGGCCAGCGGCCGTTTGCTGGAAAGCTTTGCAGCCGGCCGAGCCGTTAGGGAAATGGAAGCGCTGCTGCAAAAAGTGCCACGACTGGCTCACCGCCTTAATGGGGACCAGATCCAAACCGTTCCTGCAAATGACATCCGTCCCGGCGATATGCTGCTGGTGAAGCAGGGCGAGATGGTTCCGGTGGATGGTCCTCTCGCCAGCCCCTCTGCATCGCTAGATGAATCCTCGCTGACTGGCGAGGCGCTGCCCATTTTGCAAACTTCCGGCGACTTGCTGCGCAGTGGAACGCTTAACGCTGGCGACAGCTTCCGCATGATCGCTGCCAAGAGCGCGGCAGACAGTACATTCAGTGCCATTGTCATGCTGGTGAGGCAGGCCTCCGCCGCTAAATCGCCAGCCACCCGAATGGCAGACCGTTACGCGGCCTGGTTTATTCCGTTGACGGTTATCCTGGCAGGAGCGGCGTGGCTTATCAGTGGCGACCCAATACGCGCGCTGGCCGTGCTGGTTGTCGCTACCCCTTGTCCGTTGCTGCTGGCGGTGCCGGTTGCCCAGGTGTCCGGCATCTCTCGTTGTGCCGGGCGCGGTGTCCTGGTCAAGGGCGGCGCGGCGCTGGAGAGCTTGGCTCAAGCTGATACGCTGTTTTTCGACAAAACTGGCACCCTGACTGGCGGGCAGGCCAAGCTGATTGGCATCCGCGGACATGGCCAGCATGAGGCTGGAGAGTTGCTGCGGCTGGTTGCCGCCCTGGACCAGATGTCGTGCCATGTGCTGGCTACCTCGATTTTGCGTGCCGCGCATGAGCGGGGTGTGACTGAGCTTCCTCTGCCTGAGGGGGTGGAGGAAACTGCCGGAGCCGGCATCTGCGGACGGGTGGATGGCAGGCTCGTTGCTGCCGGCACGCTGGCATTCATACTGGGCCAGGCGGCAAGTGAGCCATGGCTGGATACCGAGATCGAGCGCCTGGCGGTGGAAGGATCCACGGCGGTATTCGTCGCTATAGATGGCAAGCTGGAAGGTCTGTTGGAGTTGTCCGACCCGCTGCGGCTGGAAACGCCGCGCGCTTTACGCTTGCTGCGGCGGGCGGGGGTGCGACGCATTTCTATGCTGACAGGAGATAAGCGCGAGGTCGCAGAGTCAATAGGTAGTGGCATCGGGGTGGATGAAGTACATGCAGAGCTGTCGCCGGCCGGTAAACTGGCCCGTATTGCGGAAGCTGCAAAATCGCATTGCACCATGATGATAGGCGATGGCGTTAACGACGCGCCGGCACTTGCGTCGGCTCAGCTTGGCGTGGCCATGGGCGCCCGCGGTGCGGCGGCTGCGGCGGAAAGCGCTGGGGTGGTGCTGCTGATCGACAAGCTGGACCGCCTGGCTGAAGCCAAGATGATAGCGGTGGCGACGATGCGGATTGCCCGGCAAAGTGTAGCGCTGGGTATGGCGTTGTCGTTGTTGGCGATGGTCGTCGCGGCCGCGGGCTACTTGCCGCCACTGGACGGGGCGCTGCTGCAGGAGGCGATTGATGTGGCGGCCATCCTGAACGCCTTGAACGCTTTGAGGATACGTCCGCTGCTGAGCAACCGGACCAACCTGACCGCCGACAAAGTTCAAGCGCTGCGCGAGGAGCATCAGAAACTGGAGCCGCTGTTGGTCCAGTTGTCGGACTTGGCCAGGGCCTTGCCGACGATGATGCCCGACCGGCAGGTGCAGGCATTACAGGCCCTGCATGGCCTGTTACGAAATGAGCTGCTCCCGCATGAGCAGGCTGACGAGCAAGCGCTCTATCCGGCGGTGTCGTCTCTTCTAGGCGGCGATGATCCGCTGGCAGCCTTGAGTTGCAGCCATCAGGAGATTTTTCGCTGCATCCATCGGCTGTCACGGCTCTTCGATCCGCTGCAGAGTCCGATCCCCGAGCCTGCCATTCAGGACATCCAGCGCACGCTTTATGGTTTGGAAGCGGTGTTGCGGCTGCATTTCGCACAGGAGAACGAGCTGTTCAGCAGCCTAAGCTCCTGAAGGCCCAGGATAACCCACTCTCGGCGGACGGTTGGCTGTCTGACCGACTTCAAGCGTTCATCGCGCCAGGCGGCGAAAGTCTCGGGGTCGATGTCTGGCAGGCGGGTTTCGCAAAGGGCAGGGTGCTCGCGGATAAACAGGTCGATGCGGAGTTGTTCCCGGCGCGCTGTCCTTTACGGACGCGGACGCGCCACTTATCGCCGCGTGGTTCTATCGTTGCTATTCTTGGGACACTCGGTGGGACACGTACGGGACAAACTGTAGCGTAAAACGGGGGTGTTTTGGTGGTAAGTCGTCGAATGCAAGAAAGGCAGAAAGCCTTGATTTGCCTAGGTTTGAGGGATGTTGAGGGTGTTTGTGAAGGGGTGTGAAAATACTAGTTGGTGCGAAAGGAGAGACTCGAACTCTCACGCCTTGCGGCGCTGGAACCTAAATCCAGTGCGTCTACCAATTCCGCCACTCTCGCATTGTGGTGTGGGCTTGCAATTGCAGGGTTCGCCCACATCTGCTGCCTTGAAGAGGACGGAATAATAACGCAAGGAATTTGGCATGACAAGTCTTGTCGACGGTCGGAAACTTATTCCCTTCGGCATGGTCTGTTGCTTACAATTCCAAAATATTTCCAGAACAACCAACTCAGGAGAGCTTCACATGCACCCCGACTTCCAGACGGCCTACCAGTCGACCCCTATGGCCGATGTGCGCAACAAAGTGCTGCGCAATACCTACGGCCTGCTGGGCCTGTCGATGATTCCCACCGTGATGGGCGCCATTGTCGGCACCCACATGAATTTCGCATTTCTGGCGGGCAGCCCCATCATGGGCATGCTGCTGATCATGGCCGTGTTCTACGGCCTGGTGTTCGCCATTGAAAAGAACCGCTACAGTTCTCTGGGCGTGTTCCTGATGCTGGGCTTCACCTTCCTGATGGGCGTGCTGCTTGGGCCTTTGCTGCAGTTCGCGCTGAAGTTTTCCAATGGCGGCCAGCTGATCATGACCGCAGGCGCGGCCACTTCCGTCGTGTTCTTCGTGATGGCCGGCATCGCCTCCACCACCAAGCGCGACCTGTCCGGCCTGGGCAACTTCCTGATGGTCGGCGCCATCGTGCTGATGGTGGCCGTGGTGGCTAACCTGTTCCTGCGCATGCCGGCCTTCCAGCTGATGATCTCCGCGGCCTTCGCGCTGTTCAGCTCGCTGATGATCCTGTGGCAGGTGAAGACCGTGGTCGATGGCGGCGAAAACAGCTACATCTCCGCCGCGCTGTCGATCTACATCAGCATCTACAACTTGTTCACCAGCCTGCTGCAATTGCTGCTGGCCTTCGGCGGCAACCGCGATTGAGTGCGAGCTTAGCCCGCTTGACGGGCAGCAAAAAGCCCTCCGGTTTCGGAGGGCTTTTTTTTATGGGTGCGGATCAGATCGCCTGTTCGTTGGTTTCGCCGGTGCGGATGCGCACCACCTGTTCCACCGGGGTGACGAAGATCTTGCCGTCGCCGATCTTGCCGGTGCGGGCGGCGGCCACGATGGTGTCGATGGCGCGGTCCACCAGATCATCCGGCAGCACCACCTCGATTTTCACCTTGGGCAGGAAATCCACCACGTATTCGGCGCCGCGATACAGCTCGGTGTGGCCTTTCTGGCGGCCGAAGCCCTTGACTTCAGACACGGTGAGGCCGTTGACGCCGATCTCCGACAGCGCCTCGCGCACTTCGTCCAGCTTGAACGGCTTGATGACGGCTTCAACCTTTTTCATTGGGCAATGCTCCTGATAAAGCGGATGATGTTCGGGTAAATCAAAAAAAATTCCAATGCGGCCCCGGAAAGTCCGGTTCCGCCTTAAATGCGGCGATGTTTTGCTGTATTATGACGCCCTTTCCTGGTACTTGTCGCGGGTGTCTAATGTCTTACATTACCAAGCTGCGCGGTGGCATCGCTCTGTCACCGTTTCGTCTTGAAAAACTGCAGGCGGCAGCGGCCGATGCCGGTTTTAAGGATATCGTCCTGACAGCCGAGTATTGGCATTTCGCGGAAAGCGACAGCGAATTGACGCTGGAGGAAGTCGGCGTGCTGGGCCAGTTGCTCAGCTACGGCGAACCGCCGCTGAGCGAGGAGCCTAGTGGCGAGCTGTTCCTGGTCACGCCGCGCCTGGGGACCTTGTCTCCATGGGCGTCCAAGGCGACCGACATCGCCCGGCACTGCGGATTGCCGAACATCCGACGGATAGAACGCGGCACTGCATTCCGAATCCAGTCCGCCGATAAATCTTCAAGTAAAGAGGCTCGCCACATCCTGGCGAGCCTCTTGCACGATAGGATGACAGAGACCGTTCTATCCTCGTTCGACGAGGTGGAAAAGCTGTTCGTCCATATCGACCCGCAACCGATGACCACGGTTGACGTGCTGAACGGCGGCCGCGCCGCCTTGGAGCAAGCCAACGCCGAATTGGGCTTGGCGCTGTCCGACGATGAGGTGGAATATCTGGTTGAGAATTTCATCAAGCTGAAACGCAATCCCAGCGACGTCGAGCTGATGATGTTCGCCCAGGCCAACTCCGAGCACTGCCGCCACAAGATCTTCAACGCGCAGTTCATCATCGACGGCGTGGAGCAGGGCAAATCGCTGTTCCGCATGATCCGCGACACCCATGACGCCCATCCGCAAGGCACGCTGGTAGCCTACAAGGACAACGCCTCAGTCATCGAGGGCGCTTTCATCGAGCGCTTCTACCCGCAGCCGGGCAGCAATCAGTACGCCTACAACAGCGAACCCACCGACATCCTGATGAAGGTGGAGACGCACAATCATCCGACGGCGATTTCGCCGTTCCCCGGCGCATCCACCGGCAATGGCGGCGAAATCCGCGACGAAGGCGCCACCGGGCGCGGCTCCCGTCCCAAGGCCGGCCTGACCGGCTTTACCGTATCCAACTTGAACATCCCTGGCTTCAAGCAGCCGTGGGAGCGGTACCGCGACGAACAACCGGAATACGGCAAGCCGGGCCGCATCGCCTCGGCGCTGCAGATCATGCTGGAAGGCCCGATCGGCGGCGCGGCGTTCAACAACGAGTTTGGCCGCCCCAATCTGGCCGGCTACTTCCGCACTTTCGAGCATGAGTTCGGCGGCGAGATGCGCGGCTACCACAAGCCCATCATGCTGGCCGGCGGCCTGGGCAACATCCAGCAGCAGCAGATCCATAAGAACGAGATTCCGGAAGGCGCCTTGCTGATCCAACTGGGCGGCCCTGGCTTGCTGATCGGCCTGGGCGGCGGCGCGGCTTCTTCGATGGACACCGGCGCCAACAGCGAGAATCTGGACTTCGACTCCGTGCAGCGCGGCAATCCGGAAATCGAACGCCGCTGCCAGGAAGTGATCGACCGCTGCTGGCAGCTGGGCGAAGCCAACCCCATCGTCTCCATCCATGACGTGGGCGCGGGGGGGCTGTCCAACGCCTTCCCGGAACTGGTGAACGACGCCGGCCGCGGCGCCATCTTCCACTTGCGCAAGGTGCATCTGGAAGAGAAGGGCATGACGCCGATGCAGATATGGTCGAACGAGGCGCAAGAGCGCTACGTGATGGCCATTCTGCCGGAGGATTTGGACCGCTTCACCGCTATTTGCGAGCGAGAACGCTGTCCGTTCGCGGTCATGGGCGTGGCGACCGACGACGGCCGCCTGCAGGTGCGCGACGACTACTTCGACAACAATCCGGTGGATATGCCGCTGGACGTGCTGCTGGGCAAGCCGCCGCGCATGACGCGCGACGCCAAGACCGTGGAGTCGCCATTCGAGGTGCTGGACGCCTCGCAGTATCCGCTGCGCGAAACCGCCTACCGCGTGCTGCGCCACCCCACCGTGGCCGACAAGTCCTTCCTGATCACCATCGGCGACCGCACCGTAGGCGGCATGACCGCGCGCGACCAGATGGTGGGCCGTTGGCAGGTGCCGGTCGCGGATGTGGCCGTCACCACTATGGGCTTCAACACCTATCGCGGCGAGGCCATGGCGATGGGCGAGCGCACGCCGTCCGCGCTGCTGAATGCGCCGGCTTCCGGCCGCATGGCCATCGGCGAGGCGCTGACCAATATCGCCGCCGCCTTTGTCGGCCACCTGGGCAACGTCAAGCTGTCCGCCAACTGGATGGCGCCGGCCGGCCACCCGGGCGAGGACGCCAATCTGTACCGCACGGTGGAGGCGGTGTCCGAGTTGAGCCAGAGCCTGGGCGTCAGCATCCCGGTGGGCAAGGACTCGCTGTCGATGAAGACGGTGTGGCAAGAGGACGGCGAACAGAAGTCGGTCACCGCGCCCTTGTCCTTGGTGATTTCCGCCTTCTCCCCGGTTGAGGATGTGCGCAAGACGGTGACGCCGGAGCTGAAGGACGTGAAGGACAGCGACCTGATCCTGATCGATCTGGGTTACGGCCGCGGCCGCCTGGGCGGCTCCATCATGGGGCAGGTGTGGAAGGATATGCGCGGCCGGTCGCCGGACGTGGAGAACCCGCTGCAGTTGTCCGCTTTCTTCAACACGGTGCAGTCGCTGCTGCGCGACGACATGTTGCTGGCCTACCATGATCGTTCCGACGGCGGCCTGTTCGCCACGCTGGCGGAAATGATGTTCGCCAGCCATATCGGCATCAGCGTGGACCTGCAAGAACTGGTGATCGAGCGCCAGAACACCCAGCGCATGATAGACGACTACGTGCCGCCGGCGCAGGAAGCCGCCACCCATGGCCGCATCATGCGCGTGCTGTTCTGCGAAGAACTGGGCGCGGTGCTGCAGGTGAAGAAGTCCGACACCTCGGAAGTGATTTCCCGCTTCATGAAGGCCGGCATCGGCCGCGAGCTGTTCGTCATCGGCCGCACCAACAGCTACGACCGCCTGGTGATTCGCCACAAGGGCAAGGATCTGTTCAGCGAGAGCCGTAGCGAGCTGTTCTGCGCCTGGTCCGAAACCAGCGCCCGCATGCAGCGTCTGCGCGACAATCCTGCCTGCGCCGACAGCGAGCAATTGCTGCGCAGCCACGCCAAGTCGCGCGGCCTGTTCGCGCAACTGTCGTTCGACGTGCACGGCGATCCGGCCGCGCCGTACATTTCCACCGGCAAGCGTCCGCGCATGGCCATCCTGCGCGAGCAGGGCGTCAACGGCCAGCTGGAAATGGCCGCCGCCTTCGACCGCGCCGGCTTCGACGCGGTGGACGTGCATATGAGCGACATCATCGCCGGACGCGTGGCGCTGGCCGACTTCAAGGGCCTGGCCGCCTGCGGCGGCTTCAGCTACGGCGATGTGCTGGGCGCAGGCGAGGGCTGGGCCAAGAGCATCTTGCTCAACCCGCGCGCGCGCGACGAGTTCGAGGCCTTCTTCGGCCGCGGCGATACCTTCGCGCTGGGCGTGTGCAATGGTTGCCAGATGATGTCCAATCTGTCGGCCATCATCCCGGGCGCGGAGCACTGGCCCAAGTTCCGCCGCAACGCGTCGGAACAGTTCGAAGCGCGCTTCAGCATGGTGGAGGTGGTTGCCTCGCCTTCCATCTTCCTGTCCGACATGGCCGGCAGCCGCCTGCCGGTGGTGGTCAGCCATGGCGAGGGCCGCGCGGTGTTCGCGCCGGGCGCGCAGGACAAGGCGTTGACGGCGTTGCGCTACATCGACTTCGATGGCCGCGCCACCGAAACCTATCCGCTGAACCCGAACGGCTCGCCGCTGGGCGTGACCGGCGTCACCACGCCGGACGGCCGCTTCACCATCATGATGCCGCACCCGGAGCGGGTGTTCCGCACCGTGCAGAACAGCTGGCATCCGGCGGATTGGGGCGAAAACGGCGGCTGGTACCGCATGTTCGCCAGCGCGCGGCGCTGGGTGGGGTAAACCCGACTCGCATGCAAAACGGAAGCCCTTGGGCTTCCGTTTTTTTTGCGGGTCAGCCTAGGGGCTGTTGACGTTTGCTGCGAGGATCGCGTTTGAGTCGATTTGGGCCGGAGGCAAGGCGCGCAGTCCGACGCATAGTCATTCTATGCAAGGACTGGGCAACGCGGCCTCCGGC
>NZ_JAUCGU010000028.1:0-51458 GCF_059916625.1 Chromobacterium sp. CCUG 76385 | reverse complement strand
TGGGTATCCATCATCACGCTCCTGGTGAGAGGCTTACTTCAGTGTAGTTACCAACTTGTAATTGGGACATAGCCATATGAAAACCTATCGCCTGCCATTCGCCAGCGCAGTCCTGCTCGCTTGCGGGCTGAGCGCCGCCGCGCATGCCGAGAAAATCCGTCTGGAATTCTGGACCGACTCGCTGCAACCGACCTTCAACGGCTATTTCGCCAACGTGAAGAAAAGCTACGAAGCGCAACACCCCAATGTGGAAGTGCAGTGGGTGGACGTGTTCAACGAGAATTTCGAGACCAAGCTGAACGCCGCCATTGCCGCCGGCAAGCCGCCGGCGCTGGTCAACCACGATGTGCCGCGGCTGTTCAAATACGCGCAGAAAGGCACCCTGATCCCGCTGGACGCGGCGCTGGGCGCGGACAAGGCGGCTTATCTGCCAAACGCGCTGGCCGATCTGAGCTTCGGCGGCAAGCTGTACGGCCTGCCGTGGTACAACAATATCAATATCCTGGCGATCAACAGCCAGCTTTTCAAGAAGGCCGGGCTGGACCCGCGCGCGCCGGTAAGCAGCCTGGAGCAGGAATTGGCGCTGGCCAAGACCATCAAGGCCAAGACCGGCGTGCCCGGCCTGCTGCCGCAGCTGGGGCAGATAGACGGCATCATGCTGGGCCAGGGCCTGCCTTTGATCGAAAACGGCAAGGCCGTGTTCAACAGTCCGCGCCATGTCGCGCTGATCCGCAAGTTCGCCGACGCCTACCAGGCCGGCGCGCTGGCCAAGGACAATCTGTTCGCCGACGACAACTACCAGGCCAGCGTCAAACTGTACAACAGCGGACGGCTGGCGATGATGGAAACCGCCCCCACCGCCGCGCAGCGCACGCAAAGCGACGCCCGCGCCATCTACGCCGTCACCGTGGTGCAGCCGGCGCCGCTGGGGCCGACCAAGATCGCCCAAGGCGGCTATCTGTTCAGCTGGGCCGTATCCAAGGGTTTGCCGGCGACGACCCAGGCCGAGGCGGTCAAATTCGCCAAATTCCTGACCAGCGACAACCAACAACTAGCCTTCGCCAAAGTGACCGGCGCCACCTTCCCTTCCACCCAAAAGGCCTTGACCGACAGCTATTTCGTCAAGACCTCGGCTGGCGGCGCCATAGAGGATTCGCGCATCCAGGGCGCCAAGGTGGCGCGCAACATCCGCACCCTGGTGCTGACCGGCGTGCCCAATGTCGCCGATTTGAAGAAAAACCTGGTCGACAATGTGGAAGCCGCCGTCACCGGCAAGAAGGACGCGCAGAAGGCGCTGGACGACGCCGCGGCGTTCTGGAACCGGCAGCTGAAATAAGCGCATCCGCGCCCATCCTCCTCTCTTTGCCCCTCCTCGTCTGCCGGAGGGGCTTTTTTCCGCCGCGCCGCACACGGAATGCACGATGAAGACCTCGTCCCGCAACGCCTGGCTATTTCTGTCGCCCGCCCTGCTGCTGATGGGCGCGTTCACTTTCTGGCCGCTGCTGTTCGGCAGCTACGTCGCCTTCACCCGCTACGATTTGATCTCGCCGCCGCAATGGGCCGGCCTGGACAATTTCCGCTACCTGCTGGACGACCCGGTGTTCTGGCAGGCCATGGCCAATTCGCTGCGCTACCTGTTGGTGGTGCCGGCGATCCAGCTGTCCGGCATCGCCCTGGCGCTGCTGGTCAACCAGGTCTTGCCCGGCATCCGCCTGTTTCGCGCCGCGTTGTACCTGCCGGTGATCACCACGGTATCTGTCGTCGGCATCATGTGGAACTGGATGTACGCCGACTACGGCGTGCTCAACAGCGCGCTGCGCTGGATGGGTTGGCTCGCGCCGGGGCAGGACATCGGTTTCCTCAGCGACGAAGACCTTGCGCTGTATTCGGTGATGTTCGTCACCTATTGGCGCGGCCTGGGCTACTACATGGTGCTGTACTTGGCCGGACTGCAGGCCATCCCGGCCGAGATGCAGGAGGCGGCGCGGCTGGACGGCGCCAACCGCTGGCAGCGCTTCTGGCGCATCACCGTGCCCATGCTCAAGCCCACCATCCTGTTCTGCAGCCTGATCTCCACGCTAGACGCCTTGAAAGCGTTTGAGGAAGTGCTGGTGATGACGCGCGGCGCGCCGATGAATGCCACTTACACCGCGCTGTACTACGCCTTCCACCAGGGCTTCAATCAACTGGACTTCGGCCGCGGCAGCGCCGCCGGGCTGATCCTGACGCTGGCCTGCCTGCTGCTGGCCTGGCTCAATTTCCGACTGATCCGCGCCGATCACCGCTGAGAACCGCATGGCTACCCTCGCCCGACCCTGCTTCGCCCGGCGCCGCCTGCAGCGCCGGCTGCCCGACTTCATCTTGCTGCTGGCGCTGTCCTTCGCCTGCTGCTATCCCTTCATCTGGACATTGGGCATCGCCGTCGGCAATGGCGAGCAGGTGTTCGACTTCCCGCCGCCGCTGTGGCCCAAGGATGCCGGCTGGCAACACTTTGCCGCCGTCTGGGACGCGATCCCGCTGGGGCGTTTCTTGTGGAACTCGCTATGCATCTCCGGCCTGACCACGCTGGGCACGCTGGCGGTATCGGCGCTGGCGGCCTTCCCACTGGCCAAGCTGCGCTTTCGCGGCCGGCAACTGGTGTTCTACGCCATCATCGCCACCTTGCTCCTGCCGAGCGAGATCAACTTCATCAGCAACTACGTCACCATCACCCGGCTGGGACTGGACGACAGCCGGCTGGGCGTGGTGCTGCCGTCCATCGCCGGGGCTTTCGGCATTTACCTGATGAAGCATGCCTTCGAGGACATTCCGGACGAAATCGTCGACGCCGCCCGCATGGACGGCGCCAATGATTGGCAGGTGTTCTGGCGCATCTGCCTGCCGCTGTCGCGGCCCTACCTCGCCACACTGGGCATTTTTACTCTGGTATGGTCGTGGAACGTCTACGTCTGGCCCAGCGTGGTGCTGAAAACGCCGGATCTGTACCCGCTGTCCGTCGGCGTGCTGTACCTGAAGGGCGCCTTCGCCACCTCCACCCGCATGGTGGCGGCCGGAGCGGTGCTGGCCATCCTGCCGGTGCTGGCGGTGTTTGTATTTTGCCAACGCTACTTCATGCGCGGCATGGATGGGGCGGTAAAATGACGCCTTGCCCGCACGACAGGCGGCCGCCGGCTGGAGAAAACACGCGACAGCGCCTAACATGATTTAAAACAACACCATACACCGCCTGCGCCCTAGGGGCTGTTGACGTTTTGTGAGCGGTCGCGCCGGGATGCGTTTTGCGCCGAATCGAGGCGTTTCGCGCGCCGCATAGTCATTCTCTGCCAGCGCGGAACAACGAAGAGTCGGCGCGAAAGGCGCCCGGCCCTGCGGGTTTGGCCGCTTTGGGCCGGAAGCCGCGTTGCCCAGCCCTTGCATAGAATGACTATGCGGCGGACTGCGCGCCTTGCTTCCGGCCCAAATCGGCTCAAACGCGATCCACTCACCAAACGTCAACAGCCCCTAGGCATTCGTCCGCAAGGGAATGGAGATTTTCCCATGAAATCCATGGCACTCTTGCTGATTCTGCTGCTGGGCGCATCGCAGGCCTGCGCTCAAGGCCTCAAGCGCATCTACGTGATAGACAGCTACTCCAACCAGTACGCCTGGAGCCATGCTTACCGCGAAGTGCTGAAAACCGAACTGGCGCCGCTGGCGGCGCTGTCATTCTTCGAACTGAACTCCAAGGTGGACAAGCCTGACAAGGTCAAGGCGACGGCTAGCAGACTGGTTCGCCTCATCGACCATGACAGGCCGGATCTGGTCATCGCCGGCGACGACGCCTCGCTGGAGTTAGTGGGCGCCATGATCGACAACAAAATTCCTGTGGTGTACCTCGGCATCAACAACAATCCCAGGCGATATTTCAAAACCCCTCAGCAAAACGTGACCGGCGTGCTGGAGCGGCCCCTGTTCTCCCGCAACATTCTCAGCATTGCGCCCTTTGCTCCCGGAAACGCCCGCAACATCCTGATTCTGTTCGACAAGGAAATGACGGCGGACGTGATTGAGCAGGAAAGCTTCGATAATCTGCCGGCCATCAAATTGGGCATGTTCGACGTGATGATGGCGGAAGCCGCCACCTTCGAGGACTGGCAGCAGATCGTTGTCAGCGCCAAAGACAAGTACCGCGCCATCTGGGTCGGGCTGTATTTCGCGCTGCATGACCGCAACGGTCGTTATGTGTCGGGAGATGAGGTCATGCAATGGACCATGCAGCACACGCCGGTGCCGGTTTTTGCGTTCTGGAGCTTTGCCGTCGGGCCCAACCGCGCCATCGGCGGCATTGTGCTGACGGGGACGGAGCAGGGCCAGGCCGCAGCCTCCATCACCAAATCCATCCTGATCCATCACAAGCCGCCGTCCAGCATCTTCCCGACTATTCCATCGGAAGGCGCATTCATTTTCAGCCGCTCAGGGCTGGATCGCTGGCATATCAAGCTGCCAAACGACATGCTGAAGAAAACCACGCTGCTGGATTGAGCATGCCGGCCAGGACGGCCTAACGCCGCGTGCGGCAGCCGCTGTTGAGGTTTGCCGGACCGTCGCGCCGGTACGGCAAACTTTCAATAGCCAAATTATAACCATTAACGCAAATTGATAGCTTTGTGAAATTGACTCGATAAAACATACTCAATAGCCAGCCGACGGATTGGCAACTAACCTAGGTTCAGCAAGTCATCCCATTGCCCCCCCACGCAAGGAGAACACTATGAGCCAGGAACAAAAATGCCCTTTCACCGCCGCCCATGCCAGCAAGACGCTGGCAGGCGCCCGCAGCAACCGGGATTGGTGGCCCAATCAACTGAATCTGAACATCCTGCACCAGCACGCGCCCGCGTCCAACCCGCTGGGCAATGACTTCGACTACGCCAAGGCCTTCAAAACGCTGGACTTGGCCGCCGTGAAAAAAGACCTGTACGCGCTGATGACCACCTCGCAGGAGTGGTGGCCGGCGGACTGGGGCCACTATGGCGGCCTGTTCATCCGCATGGCGTGGCACAGCGCCGGCACCTACCGCACGGCCGACGGCCGCGGCGGCGCGGGCACCGGCAACCAGCGCTTCGCCCCGCTGAACAGCTGGCCGGACAATGGCAACCTGGACAAGGCCCGGCGCCTGCTATGGCCGATCAAGCAGAAATACGGCAACAAGCTGTCCTGGGGCGACTTGATGATCCTGGCCGGCAACTGCGCGCTGGAATCGATGGGCTTCCAGACCTTCGGCTTCGGCGGCGGCCGGGTGGACATCTGGCAACCGGAAGAAGACATCTACTGGGGCGCCGAGCAGACCTGGCTGGCCACCAGCGACAAGCCTAACAGCCGCTACACCGGCGACCGCCAACTGGAAAACCCGCTGGCCGCCGTGCAAATGGGCCTGATCTACGTCAATCCGGAAGGTCCGGACGGCAACCCGGACCCGGTGGCCTCCGGCCGCGACGTGCGCGAAACCTTCGCCCGCATGGCGATGAACGACGAAGAGACTGTCGCCTTGGTGGCCGGCGGCCACACCTTCGGCAAAGCCCACGGCGCCGGCGATCCGGCGCTGGTGGGGCCGGAACCGGAAGCCGCGCCGCTGGAGGCGCAAGGCTTGGGCTGGATCAACCGCTTCGGCTCCGGCAAAGGCGCGCACGCCACCACCAGCGGGATTGAAGGCGCCTGGAAGCCGAACCCGACCCGCTGGGACAATGGCTACTTCGACGTGCTGTTCGGCTATGAGTGGGAGCTGACCAAGAGCCCGGCCGGCGCGCATCAATGGGTGGCCAAGAACGTGAAGCCGGAACACATGATTCCGGACGCGCACGACCCGTCCAAGAAGCACCCGCCGATGATGACCACGGCCGATCTGTCACTGCGCTTCGATCCGATCTACGAACCGATCGCCCGCCGCTTCCACCAGAATCCTCAAGCCTTCGCGGATGCCTTCGCCCGCGCCTGGTTCAAGCTGACCCACCGCGACATGGGCCCGAAGGCGCGCTACCTCGGCCCGGAAGTGCCGGCGGAAGAACTGATCTGGCAAGACCCGATCCCGGCCGTCGATCACCCGCTGATCGACGCCAAGGACATCGCCGCGCTGAAGACTCAGCTACTGGCGTCCGGCCTGTCGATCGCCGAACTGGTCTCCGCCGCCTGGGCATCGGCTTCCACCTTCCGCGGCTCGGACAAACGCGGCGGCGCCAACGGCGCGCGCATCCGGCTGGCCCCGCAAAAAGACTGGGAAGTCAATCAGCCCGAGCAATTGGCGCGGGTGCTGGCTGCGCTGGACAAAATCCGCCAGGGCTTCCAAAGCGCGCAGAGCGGCGGCAAGAAGGTATCGCTGGCCGACTTGATCGTCCTGGGCGGCTGCGCGGCGGTGGAGGCCGCGGCCAAGGCTGCGGGTTTCGCGGTGGACGTGCCGTTTACCCCCGGCCGAACCGACGCCTCGCAAGACCAGACCGATGTCGAGTCCTTCGCCGTGCTGGAGCCGCAGGCCGACGGCTTCCGCAACTATCAGAAAAAAACCTTTACCGCTCCGGCGGAAGCGCTGCTGGTGGACAAGGCGCAGTTGCTGGCCTTAAGCGCGCCGGAGATGACGGTGCTGGTGGGCGGCCTGCGCGTGCTGGGCGCCAATACCGGCCAATCGCGGCACGGCGTGTTCACCCAGCGGCCGCAGACGCTGAGCAACGACTTTTTCGTCAACCTGCTGGATATGGGCACGGTGTGGCAGCCGGTTTCGGACGCGCATGACGTATATGAAGGCCGCGACCGCGCCAGCGGCGCGCTGAAGTGGACGGCGACCCGGGTCGATCTGGTCTTCGGCTCCAACTCGCAGCTGCGCGCGCTGGCCGAAGTCTATGCCCAAGACGACGCCAAGGAGAAGTTCGTGCGCGACTTCGCCGCGGCCTGGAGCAAGGTGATGGACCTGGACCGCTTCGATCTGCAATAAGCCTGACCCTGCCCCGGCGCGCGCCTTGCCGCCGGGGCATTTTTCTTTCCGCGAGCGCCCAGCGCTTGCGCGCCCCGCCCGCCACGCATCCCGGGAATACACAGATGCAATAGATTCGTATTGTCAGACAATCCCCGCTCCTTTAATCTGGTCCGCACGGCCGCGCTTAAACAAGCAGCCGACAATAAACTGGACAAGAGGACCGTACCTGGATGAACGCCCGCCCACTGACCCTGCCCTCCGCCCGCCCGCTGGGACGGCAAGACTACAAAACCCTCTCGCTGGCCGCGCTTGGCGGCGCGCTGGAATTCTACGACTTCATCATTTTCGTGTTCTTCGCCGTGGTGCTGGGCAAGCTGTTCTTCCCGCCCAGCATGCCGGACTGGCTGAGCCAGCTGCAAACTTACGGCATCTTCGCCGCCGGTTATCTGGCGCGGCCGCTGGGCGGCATCGTGATGGCGCATTTCGGCGACCTGTTCGGCCGCAAGCGCATGTTCACGCTAAGCATCGTGCTGATGGCGCTGCCCACGCTGGCGATGGGCATGCTGCCCACCTACCACGACATCGGCATCGCCGCGCCGCTGTTGCTGCTGACGCTGCGCATCCTGCAGGGAGCGGCCATAGGCGGCGAAGTGCCGGGCGCCTGGGTGTTCGTCGCCGAGCACGCGCCGTCACGCCATACCGGCTTTGCCTGCGGCGTGATCACCTCCGGTCTGACCGTGGGCATCCTGCTGGGCTCGTTGATCGCCACGGCCATCAATATGGCGTTTTCCCAGCAGCAGATCGCGGAATGGGCTTGGCGGGTGCCATTTCTGATCGGCGGCGTATTTGGACTGGTGGCGATGCAGCTGCGGCAATGGCTGCATGAGACGCCGGTATTCGCGGAGATGAAGGCGCGCAAGAAACTGTCGCGCGAGCTGCCGCTGAAAACGGTGCTGAAACAGCACAAGACCGGCGTGGCCTTGTCCATGTTCCTGACCTGGTTCCTGGCCATCGCCATCGTCGTCGCCATCCTGATGGCGCCGGCGTATCTGCAGAAACAGTTCAGCATCCTGCCAGTGGACTCGCTGCGCGCCAACAGCCTGGCCGTGGTCGCGCTGTCCTGCGGCTGTCTGGTGGCGGGCTGGCTCAGCGACCGCATCGGCAGCGGCTTTACTCTGATTGGCGGCAGCCTGCTGCTGGGCATCAGCAGCCATGTGTTCTATTCGATCATGGCGCAAGACAGCAGCCAGCTGTATCCGCTGTACACGCTGCTGGGCTTCAGCGTGGGCATCGTCGGCGCGGTGCCGCTGGTGATGGTGCGGGTCTTCCCGGCCGCGGTGCGCTTCTCCGGCCTGTCGTTCTCGTACAATGTGGCCTACGCCTTCGCCGGCGGCCTGACGCCGGTGCTGCTGTCCATCTGGCTGAAATACGACGCAATGGCGCCTTCTTACTATCTGATGGTCCAGTGCCTGATCGGCCTGGCGGCGGGCATCTACCTGCTGCTGCGCGAAAAAGGCGGCGCCCTGGCCGAGACGATAGATCAACCGTGATCCATGCCATCGGGCGGCGGAGGCGGTAGCAGGGCGTCTTCCGCCACCCTTGGCAGCCTAGCCGCCGGATCTTGTCGATAGAACAGCTTCAGCAAGCCATACAGCTCCGGGAAATCCCTGGCCACCAGGTAGGGGATTTCAAAGAAGGCTTCGCTGAGCACGGCGAAGAATTCGGCCGGGTTTTCGCTGGCGTATGGGTCCAGCCAGCCCTCCACGCCATGATCCACCGTGCGGCAAAACTGGCGATAGGCCTGATTCCAGGCCTGGCTCCACGTTTTGCGGTTCATGCCCTTGTGCAGCGGCGGGGCGCCATTGGCCGGGCCATCCAGCATGTCGAACTGGTGGGCCACCTCGTGGATCACCACATTCCAGCCATCCAGCAACGGCGATTCATTCACGTCCGGCCAGGAAAACACCAGCGGCCCCTGGTAATGCGCCTGGCCTATCAACACCTGCTCGGCTTCATGCGCCAGGCCCATGCCGTCCTGCCAACGGTTGCGCACCACAAACGGCGCGGGGTACAGCACCGCCTCGCGCCAGTTTTCATAGGCGCGCATGCCCAGGTTCATGCCCGGCAATGCCATTTGCAGCGCCAGCCGGCAACGCATGGCGTCATCCACTTCCATGCCCTCCAGGCCGGTGATGGTCTTGCCCAGCAGCAAATCGCCCGCCAGCCTGAGCAAACGGTCCCGCTCATCGGCCAACAAGCCTTGCAGCAGCGGCATGCCGTCTGCCTCTTCCCGCAGCCGCGACAGCAAAGCCGGCGGCACCCGTTTGCCGCCCAGGCGGCGGATCCAGTCTATTAGCATGAACTCTTGGCTCGAAATCGCGTCAGTCATTCATACCTTAGGGCAGAGGCGAGGCAATTCAATGCCTCGCCTCGCGCAATACAGGAGAAACCACTATGCCATTCCCCACCTGGCACAATCTGATGCTGAACCCGCTGGCCGCATTCGGCATTCTGCTGGCCCTGGGCGTGATAGGCGGCCAGATCGCCGTGCGCGTGGCGCGCTTGCCCGCCATCACCGGCTATATCGTCACCGGCCTGATCATCGGCCCCTACAGCCTGAATCTGCTGAACCAGCAATTGCTGAACGAAGCGTCGCTGTTCGTGCAGCTGGCGCTGGGCATCGCGCTGTTCGAAGCCGGGCGCCGCGTGGACTTGCGCTGGCTGCGCGTGGAAAAAACGCTGCTGGCCACCAGCCTGTTCTACTGCGTATTGGTATTCGCTGCGCTGTTCGCGCTGCTGAACGCCGGCGGCTTTGGCGCGCCGGCCAGCCTGATGCTGGCGGCGCTGGGCATGGCCACTTCGCCCATCGTGGTGCTGGAGATCGTGCGCGAATCGCGCGCCGACGGCCAGGTCAGCGAGCGGCTGCTGACCGCCACCGCGCTGTCCAGCCTGCTGGCGATGATAGGCTTCGCGCTGGCGTTGTCATACAGCCACCTGTCCGCCAATCACACGGTGGAAGAAGGCATCCTGATGCCGGGCTGGCTGATCCTGGGATCGGCCGCGCTGGGCCTGGCGGCCGGCCTGCTCACCACCCAGTTGAACCGCTGGCTGGGCGGACACCAGCGCGAAGCGCAGCGCGTGCTGTTGTTCGGCCTGATCGCGCTGGTCGTCGGCCTGGCCGACATGCTGCAGCTGCTGGCCTTGCTGGCGCTGCTGATCGCGGGGATGAGCACGCGCAATCTACGCCACGGTTATACCGTCAGCGAGCCGGGCATCCTGTCGCTGAGCCATGTCTTCACCGTGGCTTTCTTTGTCTCCGCCGGCGCCCATCTGTCGCCGCAGGCGCTGGCCGCGCACTGGCAGCTGGCGCTGCTGTGCCTGCTGCTGCGCTGCGGCATCGGCATGCTGGTGTGGTGGCTGGCGGCGCGCGGCAACGGCCTGTCGCGCAAACAGGGTGCCTTGCTGGGCCTGGCGCTGAGTCCGATGAACAGCGGCTCGGCGCTGCTGATGGGCTTGGGCATGGTGTCGCTGGGCGAGGCCGCCCAGAGCTTCAGCGCGGCGCTGATGGCCGCGCTGCTGATCAACGAGATCTTCGCCCCCATCCTCAGCCGGCTGGCGCTGCGCCTGGCCGGCGAAACCGCGGGAGCCAATCATGCTTGAATTCAACACAAGCCAGCCGCTCACCCTGGGCGTGGAGCTGGAGCTGATGATACTGAACCGCCGCGACTACAACCTGACGCGCGGCTCCGACGACCTGCTGCTGCAGGTCAACCGCAAGCCGCATGGCTTCGACATCAAGCCTGAAATCACCCAGGGCATGATAGAAATCGGCACCGCCGTCCACAGCGACGTCAACGCCATGCTGGAGGAGCTGCTGGCCATCCGCCAGCTGCTGGTGGACAGCGCGCACAAGCTGAACCTGGGCCTGGCCGGCGGCGGCGCCCATCCCTTCCAGCACTGGGACGATCAGCGCATCTATCCCAAGGAGCGCTACCAGCTGGTATCGGAACTGTACGGCTACCTGGCCAAACAGTTCACCGTCTACGGCCAGCACATTCACATCGGCTGTCCAGACGGCGACGCCGCGGTGCGGCTCACCCACTATCTGGCGCGCTACATCCCGCACTTCATCGCGCTATCCGCCTCTTCCCCGTTCTATCAAGGCGTGGACACCGCCTTCCAGACCTCGCGGCTGACCAGCGTCAACGCCTTCCCGCTGTCCGGCTGCATGCCGGTGGTGCGCGACTGGGCAGCGTTCAACGCGTATTTCGAACGAATGGAATCGCTAGGCATCGTCGCCAGCATGAAGGACTTCTACTGGGACATCCGTCCCAAGCCGGAATACGGCACGGTGGAAATCCGCATCTGCGACACGCCCTTATCCATCGACACCCCGGTGCTGCTGGCCGCCTATGCCCAGATGCTGGCGCGGCGCTGCCTGGAAGACGGCTGGGACGACATCAGCCCTGAACCCTACCTCACCTACAGCTATAACCGCTTCCAGGCCTGCCGCTTCGGCTTCGATGGCGTGCTGGTGGACGCCCGCGGCAATCGCCAGCAGGGATTGCAGGAAGACCTGCTGGACACCCTGCGCGAGCTGGAGCCGCACGCCGAGGCGCTGGGCAGCCAACGCCAGCTGGCGGCGCTGCGGCAGAAGGCGCTGAAATGCCACAGCGACAGCCGCTGGCTGCGCCAGGTGTACGAGCACAGCGGCTCGCTCAGCGAAGTGGTGCGCCGGCAAAGCGAACACTGGATGTACGCGGCGCCGGGAGTCGGCGTAAACTGAGCGATCCTCATCATGACTTTCGCATCATGGCTTTCGAACTCCCGCAACAACCAGCGCCGAATCTGCCCGCGCGCTGGTGCATTTTTGATGATTCCCGGCTATGGCTGCTGGACAAAGCCCTGCCGTCATCCGCGCCGGCAGGCTGCGCGCTGACCGGCCAGCGTTTTCTCGGCATCCACGAGCAACACAATCTGTTTCTGGCGGAACTGGTGGGCGCGCCGCCGGCCGCAGGCGAGTGGCTGCCGTTGCGCCCTGCCCTTCTCGCGCTCCCCGCCGAGCAGGTCCAGGCTGCGGCGCGGGCCGCGCAGTTGCGCCAGTTTTTGCGCAACCATCGCTTCTGCGGCCATTGCGCCACGCCGCTGGCCGTCAATAGCGACCAGTTGGGCCGCCATTGCCCCAGCTGCGGCCAGGTCTACTACCCGCGCATCTCGCCGGCGATGATGGTGCTGGTGCACCGCGGCCGCGAGCTGCTGCTGGCGCGCAGCCCGCACTTCACGCCCGGCGTGTACAGCGCGCTGGCGGGCTTCGTCGAGCCCGGCGAAACGCTGGAAGAGTGCGTGCACCGCGAAACCTGGGAAGAAGTGGGGGTCAAGGTGAAAAACCTGCGCTACGCCTTCTCGCAGTCCTGGCCGTTTCCCCACTCGCTGATGCTGGCATTCACCGCCGAATACGACAGCGGCGATATCCGCCCGCAGGAAGGCGAAATAGAAGACGCCGGCTGGTTCGATATCGACGCCCTGCCCGCGCTGCCGACAGCCATCTCCATCGCCAACCATCTGATTGCCCACAGCTGCGGACAGATTCGAAACCATTTACTCTGAATGGCTTTGCTGGGCGGCGTTGCATAAATCCTGAATCGGGCGAGGCTTCCCTTTACTCCAACGGATTTGCGCCACAGCCACCGTGCATGGACGGCCCAGCATGCTGAAGCGGTTCAAGATGGCGGCACGTACTTGCAGCTCTGTCACTTGACCATCAAAGCGCTAGGCAGTAGCGCAAGCGCCAGTATTTTGCGCCGTTAGGGTAGACCCAGAGGAACAGCCCGCCGCCATCGGCTTTCTTGGTAAGTTTTTCGGCTGCTGGATGTGCTTCACAGTCTGGGCGGTCAGGGCCATCGGGGTATCTCAATAATCGAACTGGGTTATACCCCGAAATTCACCCCGATTTTGAGCTGTAATCCATGAGACGGCCGTGGACGGTTCTGGAAATGAAGAAGCCCGCAGAGCTAATGTCTGCGGGCTTTTTCGGTATTCCCTGGAGCTTCTGGGAATGAATCTTGGTGCCGGCGGCAGGAATCGAACTCGCGACCCCCTGATTACAAGTCAGGTGCTCTACCAACTGAGCTACACCGGCGAAGAGATGCGAATTATGCCTCTTCGTTTATTGGCTGACAAGAGGTTTAATGCTTTTTCTTGTGCTTTTGATGAGGATGGGTAGTTAACTTTTTGTTTTTATGCGTTTTGTGTTTATGCGCCTTGGCCGGCCTATGCGCGTGTTTTTTTGCTTGCTGGGGCTTGGGTGCTTTGGCGGCGGAGTGGGCTGGCTTGGCCTTGGCGCGATGCTTCTTGGCTTCGTGCTTTTTCGCCGCATGTTTTTTGCCATGGGCCTTGCCAGATTTGGCATGCGTGCCTTTGGCTTTCGGCGCGCGCGTGGCTTTAGGGGCGCTGTGGGACGTCGCAGCCTTGGCGCGCGGTTGATGCAGCGGTTTGGCGGCAGGCGCTGGCTGGAAATCGCCAGGCAAGGGCTGGTCTTCTGATTCGGCGTGGCTTAGCGGGCTAGCAACGGCCAGGCCGATGGCGATGAACGGACTGATGAGCTTGATCAGATTCATGTTTTTATCGGATTTTGTTGGTCATGGCTGACGATCTGGATCGCAGCGGTATCAGCCTATATTAGCATGAGTGCGGCGAGGGGCCAGGAGTCGGCCTCTTGAGGAGACTGCGGCTGGGATCGGCGTGGCGCATCTCATCGTGCCGCGCTTGCGTTACAGGCTAGACACCGATGGCGGCCTCGTATGGCATGATCTTGCGATCATGGGCAAGGGCCTATAAGCCAAACAGGCTGGCCGCCCATTGGACAACCAGCCTGTTTTGACTTTGCGCTGCTAACAAAACCGCGCAGAGTATCTGAGCCGAGGCTCAGCGCTCCCGCCCCGGCTTCCACAACACATCCGGCACCCCGCCTTCTCGATTCAGATAGCGGGCCAGCACGAACAGGAAATCCGACAGGCGGTTCAGGTAGCGCCGCAGGGGCTGCGACAAGGTTTCTTCCCGCGCCAACGCGACGATGCTGCGCTCTGCGCGGCGGCAGATGGCGCGCGCCTGGTGGGCCAGCGCCGCCGTGCGCAAGCCGCCGGGCAGGATGAACTCCTTGAGCGGACCCAACTCTTCGTTCATGAAAGCCACCAAGCCTTCCAGGGCCTGCACATGGCTGTCGGTAAGCGCGCTATAGCCCGGCACGGCCAGCTCGGATCCCAGATCGAACAGATCGTGCTGGATTTCAGCCAGCCATTGCGCCATCGGCTGCGGCGGCTGATCGGCCAGCAACACGCCAATCACCGAGTTCAGCTCGTCCACGTCGCCCAATGCCTGAATCCGAGGGCTGTCCTTGGCCACGCGGCTGCCATCGCCGAGTCCGGTGGAGCCATCGTCGCCGGTGCGGGTGACGATATCCGACAATCGGTCGCTCATGGCTGCTCCTCATCCTTACCTGCGCTGCCGGCATGGTGCAGCGCCTCGCGCAGGCTTTCTTTCAGCGCGTCGCTGAATAGCATTTCGTAATCCTCTTTCAGTTGATGCATCATGCCGGACAGCATCTGCTTGGCCTGCACCTCGATGGCGTCCTGCAGCCACAGCGACAGCTCCACCTTCATCCTCGGCAGCATCTGCTCGTATAGCGACTCGAACAAGGCTTGTTCGTCCAAGGGCGGCGGCAGCGGCCGACCAGCAGCCACCGCTGAGGCCATGGCGGCGACGCTGACCACAGACACGGGCAACGCGGCGGCCTCGGCCATCGATGCCTCGGCACTGGCCGCCGCGTGCTCTTGTCCACGCTCCAGCAAACCGGACAAGGCCGGCATGTCTTCATCTTCCAGCGGCGCAGGCTGCGGCACGCCCTCATACAGCATGCTGACTGCGGCAGCATCCAAATCCCGGGCGACTTCGGTTTCCAGTTGCGGCTCGGCAAATGCAGCCAGCTCGCTGGCCATGGATTCGGTCAAAGCCGGCTCCGGCATGGCGCCGGTTGCATGAGCATCGATGTCCTCAATCCGCGTTTCAGGCGCTGGAAACTCGCCATCCATCGCATCAGCCGGCGCCAGCTCCGGCACAGGCTCATACAAAGTCTGAATCGCTGCTGTGGACGCGACATCCTCCTGCGCCAAATCGATCACCGGCTCAGACTCTAAAACCGCTTGGTCTATGGCCAGCTCCGGCAGCGCCTCCTTCTCGACAAAAGCGACATCGCTCAGCGCTGCGCTCTCCGGCTCGATTGCCGCTGGCGCCTCACTCGCAAGCTCTGGCAATGGCGCAAGCAAAGCGGCTGCCGCGGCCTCTTCGGCAAGCTCCGCGTCCTCCTCGCCCAAGCCCTCCATAGCATCAACTGGCAATTCTTCCGTAGCCGGCTGCGCACTCACGGGCGTCCCCGGCAACGCGGCCGCCTCGTCGGCCGGAGCCTCCTCGACAATAGCCACGGGGGCCGCAGGCAAGTCGGCCTGGTCCTGCGCAACTTCGGTCACAACCGGCAGTTCGGGCAAGGCGACGGCATCGTAAGCCAGCGCTTCAGACGCGGCTTCGCCAGCTGCCATGGGCGGCTCGGCCTCGGCGGCCTGGGCGTCCGTAGACGCTTCTACCGCGCTCGGCAAGTCCGGCAGCGCCATGGCTTCGTCAAGCCGCTCACCCAGAGCGGACTCGCCATCCTGATCCGACAGGTTCGCCTCGGATACGGCGTCGGAAATTTCCAACAACTCGGGAATGGGCGCCTCAATCAGGGACTCTTCAAGCTCTGGCAAGGCCTCGGCTACGGAAGCGTCCATCTCCGGCCCCTCGGACGGAATGGCCTGCGCCGGCTCGATATCCTCGCCCACTGCTTCGAGGGCATCCCGCTCGTTCGCCAACGCAGTCTCGGCTTCTGCCGCTTCCAGCGAGTCCGGAATGGCGGGGAGGTCTTCGGAGACAGACGATCCCGCGTTTTCGTCGGCCGGCAAGTCCGCCTGCGCAGCCAGTTGCGCCCGCTCTTCCGCCAAGACTCGCTCCGCCTCCTGCAACACATCCTGCAGCGATGGCGCTTCAGGAGGCGTCTCGCTTGCGGCTTGGCTTTCCGGCTTGGGCAAATCATTCAGCCATTCCAGCCCGGTTTCCGGCGCCGGCTCGCGGCCGATGCCGCCGCCCAGCACGCCGCTGGGCAAGCTGTCCAAGGAGATCGAAACAAAAGGCTGGGCCGCAGCCTCCTGCGGCGCGTCCTGCTCCGCCGAGCTTGCCAGCGAAGCCGGCTCCGCCTCGGCCTGCCGCTCCGGAACGGGTTCGGCAGGAAGCGCATCTGGAAGCTCCGGCACGGCGGATTCATCCACAGGCAATTGCTCAGCGGCGGCGACCACGTCGCTCCAGCTCAAATCCTCGCCAGCAGGGCTTTGATCGGCGGGCGCAACCTCTGGCAGCGCGACGTCGTCTTGCGCAACGGGAGGCAAGTCCGGCAAAGACTCCGGCTGCAGATCAGCCCCCTCGACAAAAGCCTCCGGCCCTGGCGTGGGCGCTGCCGGCTCACGCGGCTCCAGCACAAAGTCGAGCGCGGTGTGTTCATCGAGCGAGGCGGATGCGTCGGTCAGCTCCAACGAGGGCAAGGAGCTGAAGTCCAACATCGGAGAGGCCGGCTCCGCCGCCAGCTCTTCACCGGCCAGCAGATCCTCCAGCGTCAGCTCGGGAATTTCCAGCGCCACGCCGTCCTCCCCCGGCGGTTCCTCCGTCAGCTCATGTTCCAGCAGGTCCAGCTCAGAGGAAAAATCGAACTCGGGCACGTCGATGCCAGCCTCTTCGGCCAGCGTCGGCACGGCCTGCTCGTCCACCACCTCGGTCAGTACCGGCAGATTCAAGCCGGACCAGTCGGGTTCATTGGCTTTCGGCGACTCAGTCATGTCTGCGTTTGACTCATGTCGTGATGTTCGATTCCGCAGCCTCGCTCTCGGTAGGCGCGGAAACGCTCGCGGGCAGTTGCCAGCGAGGCCGGGTCGCGCCCCACGATTTCAAGAATGCGCGTAAACCGCTCGAATGCATAGGGCAGATTCGGTCCCAGATTCAACAAAACCGGATGCGCCAGATCGTCCGGCAGCGTCGCGGCCAGCCACACCGGCGTCTCGGCCGCTTCCGCCGCCTCAAGCCTGCAATGCGGCACGAAGCGGGTATCGCCAAAACTCCATAACCGGTTGCTGAACACATCGAGGCTGCGCTCGCTGTCCAGCCAGATCAGCAACCGTTCTTTCTTGCGCTGCACCGTGTCCGCCAACCGGCAGGCAAACTCCTGCGGGTCGGCGACATTGGTGTAAAAATCAATCTTGCTCATCTTCCGCCACTTCGGGCGCCTCACGGCGCGGTCGACCACGGCGCACTACGTTGCCCAGCGCGATGTCGGCGCGATCCTGCAGGAATTGCACCAGGAGCGGCACCGGACGCGCGGTGGCGCCCTTGTCCTTGCCGCCCTTCCAGGCGGTGCCGGCGATGTCCAGGTGCGCCCAGTCGTAAGCCTTGGCATAGCGCGACAGGAAGCAGGCCGCGGTGATGCTGCCGCCCGGACGGCCGCCGATATTGGCCATGTCGGCGAACGGGCTCTTCAGCAGTTCCTGATATTCGTCCCACAGCGGCATATGCCAGGCGCGGTCCGCCACTTCCTCGCCCGCGGCCAGCAGTTCGCGCGCCAGGCTGTCCTGGTTGCTGTACAGGCCGGTGGCGATGTGGCCCAGCGCGATGACGCAGGCGCCGGTCAGCGTGGCCACATCGATGACCGTGGCCGGGTTGAAGCGCTCGGCATAGGTCAGCGCGTCGCACAGGATCAGGCGGCCTTCGGCATCGGTGTTCAGGATTTCAATGGTCTGGCCGGACATGGAGGTGACGATGTCGCCCGGCTTGTTGGCGTTGCCGTCGGGCATGTTTTCGCAGGCCGGGACGATGGCGATGACGTTCAGCGGCAGATTCATTTCCACCGCGGCGCGGAAGGCGCCCAGCACGGTGGCCGCGCCGCACATGTCGTACTTCATCTCGTCCATGCCCTCGCCCGGCTTCAGCGAGATGCCGCCGGAGTCGAAGGTGATGCCCTTGCCCACCAGCACGATGGGCTTGTCGTTCTTGTCCTTGGCGCCGTTGTGCTTGAGCACGATCAGGCGGGCCTCTTCCACGCTGCCCTTGGCCACGGACAGGAAGGAATGCATGCCGAGTTCGGCGATCTCGCTGGGGCCGAGGATTTCCGCGGCCGCGCCGAAAGTTTCGGCGACTTTGCGCGCCTCTTCGGCCAGATAGTTCGGGGTGCAGACATTGCCGGGCAGATTGCCCAGGTCTTTGGCCAGCTTCATGCCGTTGCCGATGGCCAGGCCGCGTTGCAGGCCCTTCTCGCCGTCGGCCAGATCGCTGCGGCGGGGCACGGCCAGCGTCAGCTTGCGCGGCTCGCGCACGGACTCATCCTGCTTGCTCTTGAAGCGGTCGAAGCGGTACAGCGCGTCCAGCGTCACCACGGCGGCCTGTTCGATCATCCACTCAACGTCATGTTTCTTGA
Source organism: Chromobacterium sp. CCUG 76385 (assembly GCF_059916625.1). Lineage (NCBI taxonomy): Bacteria > Pseudomonadati > Pseudomonadota > Betaproteobacteria > Neisseriales > Chromobacteriaceae > Chromobacterium > Chromobacterium sp. CCUG 76385. Next base: position 32,973 of record NZ_JAUCGU010000028.1, on the reverse strand, counting down.
CTGTCAGTTCGGACAGATAGCTCACCGCCTCGCCGGCGGCGGTCTGCGTCAGCGCCTTGATCGAAGCGCGAACGGCCTCGCGGTATTCCTTGGCGCGGAAGTCGCGTTCCTTGCCCAGGCCGACCAGCATCACGCGGTCGCACAGGGTATGCGGCACCGAATGCAGCACCAGCGTGCTGCCCAGCTTGCCCTCCATATCGCCATGGCGAAGCACGTCGCTGATGAAGCCGTTGGAGATGCGATCAAGCAAATCCGCGGCGAAAGTCAGTTTGCGGGATTCGTACACGCCGACGATCACGCAGGCGACGCGCTGCTTCTCCGGGCTGCCGCTTTTTATGTTAAATTCCATAGGTACTCCGCTGTAGAACGAGTGTCGTTGCCCACCTCATGACGGCCGTCTAAGCTCGGGGAAGACGGACGGCTAGGCCGCCAATGAACGCAGGATTGTTGTTTGGTCCGATTTTGCCGGAAATGGCGCTTCAGGATTGTCTCATTGAATTATCACAATGCTTTTCATAAAAAGTCAAAAAGGCACTGAATAAATGGTTTTTCAAAAAAGCCTGACACGCGAGTTGACTTTCACCGCCCTGGGCGTCTTCGTCGTGTTGTTGGCCATTATCGTATCGACCCAGGCCATCAACATGCTGGGCCGCGCCGCCGAAGGCCAGATCGCCAACGAGGCGATCACGGCGCTGATCGGTTTCTGGACACTGGGATTTTTTCCAGTATTGATGATTTTGACGGTTTTCGTCAGTGTTCTGGTGGTGCTCACTCGCACTTGGCGCGACCATGAAATGGTAGTGTGGCTGTCCGCGGGCCTGTCGCTGCGCGACTGGATCTGGCCCATCATGCGTTTTACCTTGCCGCTGGCCATTCTGGTCGCCGGCGTCACGCTCTTCGTTGGACCGTGGGCCGACCAGCGCAGCCAGGACTACGCGGAAATCATTAAACGGCGCGAGGAAGTCTCCGCCATCGCGCCGGGCGTCTTCAAGGAATCCTCCTCCGCCACCAAGGTTTACTTCATTGAAAATTACACTGGCCAGAATAGCGCGGCCTCGAATATTTTCATGCAGGACATGACCGACGGCAAAGTCAGCACCGTTTTCGCCAAGCACGGCTACATCACCACCAAAAAAGACGGCGAACGGGTGCTGGTGCTGGAAGACGGCACGCGCTACGTAGGCGACCCGGGCAAGGCCGATTATCAGGTCGGCACCTTCAAGCGTTATACGGCCAGCATAGGTGAAAGCCAGATGGCCACCGGCCCGGCCGGCAACCGCCAGTCCATCCCCACCCGGCAGCTGCTGGGCAGCAGCAATCCGGAATACAAGGCGGAACTGGCGTGGCGGCTTTCCATGCCCATCAGCTGCATCCTGCTGGCGCTGCTGGCGCTGCCGCTGTCCTACTACAACCCGCGCAGCGGCCACACCTACAATCTGCTGTTTGCCTTGCTGACATTCTTCGTTTACCAGAACGGCCTCACCGTGGCCCGGAACTGGATCGCGCAGGGCAAAACCGGCGTCTGGTCCATCGCGCTGGTCCATGCCCTGCTGCTGTTGCTGGCGCTGGCGCTGCTCAGACACCGCAACCGCCCCCAGCTTCCGTTCGGCCAATCCCTGGCCCAGATGTTCGGCAAAAACTGACACGTACACATCGATGAAACTGATCCACCGCTACATCATCAGCACGCTGACCCAGTCCACGCTGTTCACCCTGCTGGCGCTGCTGGGCCTGTACGGCTTTTTCGACCTGCTGGGCGAGGTGCCGATGCTCGGCACAGGCAACTACAACGCCGGCGCGATGGCCACCTATGTGGCGCTGCTGGCCCCTGGCCACGCCTATGAGCTGATGCCGCTGGCCGTCTTGATAGGCGGCATGGTGGCGATGACCCAGTTGGCCAGCTCCAGCGAATACACGGTCATCCGCACCTCCGGCGTCACGCTGAAACAGATCGCCGCCACGCTGCTGAAGTTTGGCCTGGGTTTCGCCGTTCTGACCATCGTGCTGGGCGAATTCGTCGCCCCTTGGTCGATGCAGGAAGCCGAACGCGGCAAACTCACCGCCACCCACTCCATCATCGCGCGCGAATTCCGCTCCGGCACCTGGGTGAAAGACAATCAAAACTTCATCAATGTGCGCGAAATGCTGCCGGACAACACCCTGCTAGGGGTGCGCATCTATACGTACGATCAGGACTTCAAGCTGGTGCGCACCCAGTTGGCCGAACGCGGCACCTTCTCCAAGCAGGACCACGTCTGGCAACTGGAAAACGTCAAGGAAACCGTGCTCGCCAGCGACCACACCGCCAGCGCCTTCTATCCCACGCTGCGCTGGAAGTCGATTGTCGAGCCGGCCATTCTGTCGGTGCTGCTGGTGGTGCCGGAACAGATGTCGGCGCTGAACCTGCTGACTTATATCGAGCATCTGAAGAAGAACAAGCAGCAAACCCAGCGCTATGAGATCGCGCTGTGGAGCAAACTGTTCTACCCGCTGGCCTGCATTTCGATGGCACTGGTGGCGCTGGCCTTCACGCCGCAACAGCGACGCCACGGGCAACTCGGCATCAAGCTGTTCGCCGGCATTTGCCTGGGTGTAAGCTTCCACTTCGTGAACCGCCTGTTCGGCCACCTGGGCCTGCTGTACGACTGGAACGCCATCCTGTCGGCCACCCTGCCCACGCTGATCTTCTTCCTGGGCGGCATTGCCATCATCACGAAACAGGAAAGGCGCTGACATGACGCTTGCGGCCACTCCTCTGCAACACTGGCGGCAGACGCTGGCCGACAAGCGACAACAACTGGCCGAGCGCTACCGCGAAACGCGCGACGCCCAAACCTACCTGCGCCGCTACTGCCTGGCGGTGGATGAGGCGCTGCAAACCTTGTGGCGCGAGCAAGGCCTGGACGGCGAGGCCAGCCTGGCGGCGGTGGGCGGCTACGGCCGCGGCCAGTTGTTTCCCGGCTCCGACATCGACATCCTGATCCTGCTGCCGGACCCGACGCCGGCCGACATCAACGACAAAGTCACCCGCTTCATCGGCCTGATGTGGGACATCGGCCTGGAGATCGGCCACAGCGTGCGCACGGAGGCGGAATGCCTGCGCGAAGCGCAGTCGGACATCACCATCGAGACCAATCTGCTGGAAAACCGCCTGGTGGCTGGACCGGTCACGCCTTGGCTGCAGCTGATCCAGAAGCTGGAAGCCCAACGCGACCCGCTGGCTTTCTTCGAAGGCAAAACGCGCGAGCAGCAGCAGCGCCACACCCGGCACTTCGGCGTCAGCAACAATCTCGAGCCCAATCTGAAAGAAAGTCCCGGCGGGCTGCGCGATCTGCACACCATCTTGTGGATCAGCAAGGCTGCCGGCCTGGGCGACAACTGGGACGCGCTGGTGAGGCGCGGCATCCTGACCCTGGCCGAAGCGCGGCTGATCAAGCACAGCGAGGAACAGCTGCAGAAGCTGCGCATAGACCTGCACCTCTTGGCCCGCCGCCGCGAGGACAGGCTGATCTTCGATCTGCAGCAGCAGATGGCCCAGGCCTGGAATCTCGCCGACACCCCGGCCAAGCGCGCCAGCGAGCAGCTGATGCAGCTGTACTTCCGCGCCGCCAAGACGGTGAACCAGCTCAACGGCATCCTGCTGCCGAATCTGCGCGGCCGCATCTACTGCCAGGTGCCGCGCGTCACCCAGCACATCAACGAGCACTTCCACGCCGTCAACGGCATGCTGGGCATCCGCGAAGTCAATGTTTTCGACAAGCATCCGCACGCCATTCTGGAAGCGTTTCTGACGCTGCAGCGCCACCCGGAGCTGTCAGGCTTCGCCCCGCGCATGCTGCGCGCGCTGTGGCACGCCCGCAGCCAGATCAACGAGCGCTTCCGCCAGGACGCGCGCAACCGCGCCACCTTTCTGCAGATCTTCCGCGAACCGTCCGGCCTCACCCGCACCCTGCGGCGGATGAACCTGTACGGGATTCTGGGCCAATACCTGCCCAATTTCGGCCAGATCGTCGGCCAGATGCAGCACGACTTGTTCCACGTCTACACCGTGGACGAGCACATCCTGATGGTGGTGCGCAATCTGCGCCGCTTCGCCATCAGCGCCTACAACCACGAATACCCGTTTCTGTCGCGGCTGATCAACGACTTCGAACGCCCGGAAGCCTTGTACCTGGCCGGCCTGTTCCACGATATCGCCAAAGGCCGCGGCGGCGACCACTCGCAGCTGGGCATGGCCGACGCCGAGGCCTTCTGCCGCAGCCACGGCTTGCTGGAGGAAGATTGCGCGCTGATCGTCTGGCTGGTGCAACACCACCTGACCATGTCCAGCATCGCGCAGAAGCAAGACATCTACGACCCCGAAACCGTCGGCCGCTTCGCCGAACTGGTGCAGACGCCGCGCCGCCTCGCCGCCCTGTACCTGCTGACGGTGGCCGACATCCGCGGCACCAGCCCCAAGGTGTGGAACACCTGGAAGGCCAAGCTGCTGGAAGACCTGTACCACGCCACGCTGCGCGTGCTGTCGCGCGGCGGCGAAACCGACATCGCTTCGGAACTCGAAGCCCGCAAGAACCAGGCCCGGGCGCTGCTCCGGCTGCACGCCATCCCGGACGGCGTGGAAGCCGGACTGTGGGCGCAGCTGGACACCGTCTACTTTCTGCGCCACGAAGCCAAGGAAATCGCCTGGCACGCCCGCGTCTTGAACCGCCAGCTCACGCCCGACGCGCCGCAGGTCAAGGCGCGGCTGGCCGACGACCATGACGGCATCCAGGTGCTGGTCTACTCGCCGGACCGGCCGGAACTGTTCGCCCGCGCCTGCGCCTTCTTCGGGCGCACCAATTACAGCATCGCCGACGCCAAGGTCTACACCACGCGCCACGGCTACGCGCTGGACACCTTCCATGTCTTCGTGCCGGAACATCATGATGGCGACTACCGGGACATGATCAACTTCATCGAGTTCGAGCTGGCCGCCACGCTGGCGCAGGACAAGCCGCTGCAGCCGCCGCCGCAAGGCCGCATCAGCCGCCACCTCAAGCATTTCCCGATCACGCCGCAGGTATCCATCCGCCCGGACGACAAGGACAATTACTTCATCCTGTCCATCGTGGCCGGCGACCGCCCCGGCCTGCTGGCCCGCATCGCCAAGGTGCTGGCCGATTATCGCCTCAACGTGCAGTCGGCCAAGATCATGACGCTGGGCAGCCGCGCCGAAGACTCTTTCCTGATTTCCGGTCCGGGACTCAAGGACGACAAGACCGCGCTCGCGCTGGAAGCGGAGTTGATCGCAGCGCTTCGCATCTGAACAATCTGATTTGAATATCCGGTTCGCTTTGTTACCATTGCATTGCACAATGCAAGGAGCATGAAGTGAGCACCATCCTGCTGGATATCCCCGATCAAATCGAAAGCCGCCGCCTGATCCTGCGCAGCCCGATGCCTGGCGATGGCCCCGCCGTCCACGCCGGCGTCGTGGCCACGCTGGAACAGTTGCGCGCCTGGCCTGCCTCCATGCCCTGGGCGCAGGCAGAACCCTCAGTGGAAGCCTCGGAAACCTTTTGCCGCCAGGGCCGAGTGGACTACCTGGCCCGCAAGAACCTGCCCTTGCTGCTGTTTTTGAAAGACGGCAGCCACTTCATCGGCGCATCCGGCCTGCACGGCATCCACTGGAAGCACAAACAAGCTGAAATCGGTTATTGGTGCCATCTGGCATGGCAAGGCCAAGGTCTGATCAGCGAAGCGGTGAAAGCCGTGGCCGACTTTGCCCTGACGCAGCTGCAATTTTGCCGCCTGACCTGCCTGCCGGACACGCTGAACCTGGACAGCCGCCGCGTGGCGGAGCGCGCCGGCTTCCAGCTGGAAGGCATACTGCGCAACGAGCGCATCGCCCCTGACGGCAGCATGCGCGATACCGCCCTATACGCCCTGACCAACTAACTTCTGAAGTTCGACCATGAAATCGCACACGCTCACTGAACCCGCCGCCTACCTGCGCCATCACGACATTCCTGGCCACGGCGCGCCGCTCATCATGTTGCACGGCCTGGGCTGCGCCTCTTCGTTCGACTATCCGCGCCTATTGGCCGAACCTGGCCTGGCCGGCCGCCGCGCGCTGCTGGTCGATCTATTGGGCCACGGTTTCAGCGACAAGCCGCAAGATTTCAGCTACACGCCGCGCGCCCAGGCGCAAGCGCTGGCGCAATGGGTAGAATATCTGGATTTGCGCGGCGTTGACCTGTTCGCCCACAGCATGGGCGGCAGCGTCGCCATCGAACTGGCGACACTGATGCCGGATCGCATCGGGCATCTGATATTGGCCGAACCGAATCTGGACAGTGGCGGCGGCGCATACAGCCGCGCGATAGCGGCCTGGAGCGAGGCCGACTACGCCGCACGCGGCCACAGGGAAAGCATTCAGACCTTTGGTGCGGACAACCCCAACTGGGCCGGCAGCATGGCCGTCGCCTCGCCGCTGGCGGTGCACCGCGCGGCGAAAGGGCTGATCCAAGGCAGCCCGGTCAGCTGGCGCGAACAATTGCTGGCGCTAAGCATGCCGCGCTGCATCATCTTCGGCGAACACTCGTTGCCCGACCCCGACGCCGAGTGGCTACCGCGTCATGGCATCGCCACCCGCATCGTCGCCAACGCCGGCCATTCCCTGGCCTGGGATAATCCAGCCGGATTGGCCACCGCCATCGCATCGGCGCTGGAGACAAACGCATGAAGACCCTGGCTGGCGAAACCGCTCGCCTGCGCATCGAGCCGCTGCGCGAGGCCCACGCGGACGAACTGTTCGACGCCTTTCAAACCGTTGAGCTATATCGCTTCATCCCGGAACGGCCGCATCCCTCATTGGCATCCATGCGCGCCGAATACCGCGAGTTCGCCGGCGGCGCGCCGGCCGACAGCGGCGAAATCTGGCTGAACTGGGCGCTGCTCCTCAAGGACGGCGGCGAAGCCATCGGCACCTTGCAGGCCACCCGATTCGCCGACGGCAGCCAGTGGCTGGGTTATAAGCTGGCGCCCGCTCACTGGGGCCGGGGACTGGCCAGCGAGGCGCTAGGCTGGCTGGCGCCGGCCTTGCGGCCTTGGCTGGCGCATGGCCCGCTGCTGGCCGCAGTGGACAGCCACCATCCCGCGTCACAGCGCGTGCTGCTCAAAAATGGCTTCCGGCTGCTGCGCGAGGAAACGGCGGAGCTGCACGGCGAGCCGTCCTTGGACAGGATTTATGTTTTCGAATCAGGACAATCCAATCTTTGACCAGATCGCGGACACGCGCTATGCTGGCTGCCGATATTACGTTAACGTAAGTTGAATCATGCTCTACTTCGAAGACCTGCAGCTCGGTCAGCGCTTTTTCAGTGCCAGCCATACCCTGAGCGAGGACGAAATCATCGCTTTCGCCCGCCAGTTCGACCCGCAGCCCTTCCATACGGACCCCGAGGCGGCGAAACAGACCTTCTTCAACGGCCTGGCCGCCAGCGGTTGGCATACCAGCAGCCTAACCATGCGACTGGTGGCGGAGTCGGAATTGGGCAAAGCGGCCAACGGCCTGATCGGCATGCAGATAGACAAAATGCGCTGGCCGCAGCCGACGCGCGCCGGCGACACGCTGCAAGTGGAAGTGGAGGTGCTGGACAAGCGGCGCTCCGGCAGCCAGCCCGGCTTCGGCGTGGTGAAGGTCAAATGGACCACGCGCAATCAGGACGACGCCGTCGCCATGCAGCTGGAGTGCGCCATCTGGCTGCAATGCCGCAGCGAGGTCAAAGAAAACGTGGCGGAGTCAGCCGGCGCCAAGTAAAAACCGGCATGAAAACGGCCGCGCAGCGCAAGCCCGCGGCCGTTCATCGCCTCAGATTCCGGCTCAGCGATAAACCTGGATCATCTCCACTTCGCGCAACGCGGACAGCGTGGTGCCGCCGGCGTAGCTGACCGACGACTGCAGATCTTCCTGCAACTCGCGCAGCAGCTTGCCCATGCTGCCCTTGTACTCGACCAGAATCTTCTTGCCTTCCACGTTGACGTAGGCGCCCTTGTTGAACTGTGAGGCGCTGCCGAAGTATTCCTTGTAGTGCTTGCCGTTGATTTCCACGATGTCGCCGGCGGACTCGTCGTAACCGGCGAACAGCGAACCGGCCATGATCATGGTGGCTCCGCACACCAGCGCCTTGGCGATGTCGCCATGCTCGACGATGCCGCCGTCGGCGATCACCGGCACCGTCACTGCGGACACGCAATCGCGCACGGTGGACACCATCGGACGGTGGAAACCGGTCTTGTTCTTGGTGATGCAGACGCGGCCGCCGGCAATGCCGGCCTTGATCGCGTCGCAACCCCAGCTTTCCAGATCGCGCGCCGCTTCGGCAGTGGCCACGTTGCCGCCGATCAGGAAGGTATTGGGGAAATGCTGCTTGATGTGCTTGATCATGCGCTCAGCCTTGACGCACCAGGCGTTGGCGATGTCCAGCGTCATGTATTCGGGTTGCAGGCCGGCCGCCTTCAGCGCCTCCAGTTGCTCGATGGTGTCTTCATTGACGCCTACACTGATCGAGGCGAACAGGCCCTTGGCTTGCATGTCGCGGGTGAAGGCCACCGAATCGACATTGAAGCGATGCATGGTGTAGAACCAACCCTGACGGGCGAAGAACTCGCAAGTCTCGGCCGAAACCACGGACTTCATATTCGACGGATACACCGGCATCACAAACTCGCGCGGGCCGAATTTGACCGTGGTGCTGCAGTCCTTGCGGCTGTCCACCATGGTTTTCTTCGGCACCAGGTATACGTCGCCGTAATTGAGTTCGGTCTTGATCATGCGTGTGCTCCCAAAGCTTGAATGAGGTGAACGAAAAAAACAGGGGCCCCAAACAAAGACGGGAGCCGTATAGGCTCCCGATTGCGCGTTCCCCTGCGACGCCTTGGTTCGGCTCGCACGCAGTTACGAATACAAGCTACGCTGATTTTTTCTCCACGTCAAGAGTTATCAGGCAGAATGATTGCTACTTGTCGCACCAGGCCTGCGGATCTTCGCCCAGCCAGCGCAAAATCGGCTGCCACGCCTCGCGGTCGCGCTCCGTGCGCGAAGGCGGCAGATCGAACAAGGACATGCCGGCCGACGCGGCCTGGACATACAGCTGGGTATCGCGCAGCCAGGTCAGCACCGGCACTTCGTGGCGGGCCAGAAATTGCTCCAGCTCGCGCGCCGAGCGGGTGCGCGGGTCCACCCGCATGCCCACCACCGCCATGAAGGCCTTGTTCTTGCGGATGGTCTTCTCTTCCAGCATCTGTTCGAAAAAGTCCTCGCTGGCCCACATGTCGAATGGCGACGGCTGGATGGGCACGATCACATGCCCCACCTGGGACAGCAAGGCGCTGAGCTTCTTGCCGCGCAGGCCGGCCGCGCTGTCCAGCACCACCACTTCCGTGCCCTTGGGCGGCCGCTTGGGCTCGTTGGGCAATACTTCCCAACCGGCAATCGCCGGCAGCGCCGCGTTGCGTTGCGACAGCCAGTGCAAGGAGGTCTGCTGGCGATCCACGTCACCCAACATCACCTGCTTGCCACCGGCTGCAAAGTAGCCCGCCAGATTGGTGGCCAGCGTGGACTTGCCGCTGCCGCCCTTGGGATTCGCTATCAATACCGACCGCACATCATCCTCCCCTTTCCGGTGCATCAGGCCACTATACCAGAGCCATGGCGAGCCGCGCCGGCCCATGACAAAAACAGGCGCTCGACAGCCCGCCGCCGCGGCCGCACAATCGAGCCAGACCAACCCAAGCCCTGAAGGAGACGCAATGCCCCGCAGTTTCGATGCCCTGCTGTTCGACATGGACGGATTGATGCTGGATACCGAACGGCTATCCAACGAGACCTGGCGCCGCGCCGGCGCGGAATTGGGCATAGAGATTCGGGACGAAATGCTGCACGCGATGGTTGGGATGTCGTTCCAGAACTGCATTCGCTTTGTCGAGGACTATCTGGGCGACGCAGAGGCTGCCGACCGCCTGCAAAAGGGGTCGGACCGCCATTATCAGCACATCCTGCGGCATGAGGACATTCCGCTGAAGGCGGGCATTCTGGAACTGCTGGACTGGGTCCGGGAACAAGGCATCCCGCGCGCGGTGGCTACTTCGACGCGGCGGCGTATCGCCGACATCAAACTGCAGCGCAGCGGTTTGGGCGAGTTTTTCGACGTCACCGTGGCCGGCGACGAAGTGGCCCGCACCAAGCCGGCGCCGGACGTCTATCACGACGCCGCCGCCCGATTGGGCGTGGCCGCGCAACGCTGCCTGGTGCTGGAGGACTCCCGGATGGGGCTGCAGGCCGGCGTGGCCGCCGGCGCGCGAGTGATCCTGGTGCCGGACCTGCTGTCGCCCAGCGACGACGACCGCGCCGCCGCGCTGGCGGTATGCGGCGACCTGCACCAGGCGCTGGAGCTGATCCGCGCGCTGTAAGCGCCTCAGCCCAAGCCGCGGATGCGCGCCACCAGCTCGTCCAGCACGTCGTCGGCCCTGTCGTGCGGCACCTGGCAGGTGCCGGCCGCCTCGTGCCCGCCGCCGCCGTACTGCAGCATCAGCGCGCCGATATTGCTGTGCGAGCTGCGGTTGACGATGGATTTGCCGACGGCAAACACGGTGTTCTGCTTGTTCAGGCCCCACATCACATGGATGGAGACATTGCAGTCCGGAAACAGCGCATACACCATGAAGCGGTTGGTCGGATGGATGATTTCCTCGTTCTGCAGGTTCAGCACCACCACATTGCCGTGCACCCTGGCGCAACGCAGGATCTGCGCCTTGGCCTCGGTTTCGTGCTCGCGATACAAGGCTACCCGCTCCTGCACGTCCGGCAGGCTGAGGATTTCGTCTATGGTATGGTTTCGGCAGTAGCCGATCAGGTCCATCATCAGCTGGAAATTACCCACCCGAAATTCGCGGAAACGCCCCAGCCCGGTGCGCGCGTCCATCAGGTAGTTCAGCAGCACCCAGCCTTTGGGATTGAGAATTTCCTCGATGCTGAACTGGGCGGAGTCGGCCTTGTCCACCGCCGCCATCATTTCATCGCTGATGTCGGGAAAGGTCTGCTTGCCGCCGTAGTGGTTGTACACCACCCGGGCGGCAGACGGCGCGCGCGGGTCGATCACGTAGTTGTCGGCATCCGTGGCGTTGCGCAGCGTCTCTGACAAGTGGTGGTCGAACACCAGGTGCGCCTTGGCCACGTAAGGCAGGTTGGTGGTGATGTCGTCGCCGGTGATCTCCACCTTGCCGTCCTGCATGTCCTTGGGGTGGGCGAACTGCACCTCCTTGATCAAACCCAGTTCATTGAGCAGCACGGCGCACACCAAGCCGTCGAAATCGCTGCGCGTCACCAGCCGATACTGTTTCTGCGTCATCTTGCCTGCCTCCCGTTTACCCATCCGCCGTCAATCGTCCGGCTTCGCCTCCAGCGCGCCGGCCATGCCGTCCGCCAATCCCGCCAGCGCCGCGTCCAGCCCCGCCTCCGGCAACGCCACCGTCAGCCAGACGCGCTCGGCGTAGCGCTGCTCCAGCACCGTCGCGCCGGCGTCATGGCACAGGCGGCGCAGCCTGGCCTCGCCGGAAAAATCCACCGCCAGCCGCACGCGGCGCATCCGCACCACGGCAACCAGCTTAGCCTGTGCCAACGCGGCGTTGACAGCTTGAGTGTAGGCCCTGACCAAGCCGCCCGCACCCAGCTTGATGCCGCCGAAATAGCGCACCACCACCGCCAGCGCATTGGCAATTTCACGATGCTGCAATACGTTATACATCGGTTTGGCCGCGGTGCCGGAAGGTTCCCCATCGTCGTCCAGCATGGAATCGCCAGCGCACAGCAGCACCGCGCAGTAATGGCGGGCATCGGGCCAGCGCCGGCGGATGTCGCGCAGCGCCGCTTCCGCCTCCACCCGGCTGGACACGGGCTGCACGATGCCGATGAAGCGGCTCTTGCGGATTTCCACCTCGGCGCAAGCCATGGCTTCCAGTTGGAACATTTATCGCACCCAGCAGTCTGAATAGGGCGGGCATTGTAACGCCGTGGCCGCGGAGCGCCCAATTACGGTCTAGACTGAAAGCGGGAAACCTCATGGAGAATCGCCATGAAAACCTTGCTGCTGTCCTCCGCGCTGGTGGTGGCCGGCCTTTGGCTGTTCATCAGGAAGTTCTGGCTGCAAAGCGAGGACGCCATCCACCTGTCGCACTATTTGCCGGATCGCGATCACGTCTGAATCCCCGCAAGCTGACAAAGGCTGATTATTCAGTTCGTTGTCATTTTCAGTGAATGGCCCGACAATGAAGCCGTGGCCATCTAGCGGGAAACCCATGTCGCAAGCCCTCACCTTCTGGCTGGTCGGCGCGCTTGTCGCGCTGATCGCCGAATTCATGTCCGGAACCTTCTATCTGCTGATGGTCTCCTTGGCCATGGCCTGCGGCGGCCTTGCCGCCTGGCTGGGCGCGCCGGAACTTTGGCAATGGCTGCTCGCCAGCGTCAGCGGCGTCGCGGGCGTGCTGCTGGTGCGCCAGCGCCGCCGCCGGATCGCCGCCCCGCCGCGCCCCCAGGATGATCCGGACTGGGGGCGGCAAGTGGAAATCCTTGCGCTCACGTCGCCTGGCCATGCCCGCATCCATTACCGCGGCGCGGAGTGGGATGCCGAGCTGCTGGATCCGGCGCTGCATGCCGGCGCCACCGGCTACATCGCCGGCCGCCAAGGCAATCTGTTCAAAATCGCGTCCACACAACCCGAATAAGAGTCCATCATGGAAATCGCCCTGATCCTGTTCCTGGCCGTTGTCGTCTTCATTTTCAAATCGCTGGCCATCGTGCCGCAGCAGCATGCCTACATCGTCGAGCGCCTGGGCCGCTATCACGCCACCCTGACGCCGGGCCTCAACATCATCACTCCGTTCATCGACCGCATCGCCTACAAGCACAGCCTGAAGGAAGTCCCGCTGGATGTGCCCAGCCAGATCTGCATCACCCGCGACAACACCCAGTTGAAAGTGGACGGCATTCTGTACTTTCAGGTGACGGACGCCAAGCTGGCCTCCTACGGCACCAGCAACTACATCGTCGCCATCACCCAGCTGTCGCAGACCACGCTGCGCTCGGTCATCGGCAAGCTGGAGCTGGACAAGACCTTTGAAGAGCGCGACGACATCAACCGCACCGTGGTGGCTTCGCTGGACGAGGCCGCGATCAACTGGGGCGTCAAGGTGCTACGCTATGAAATCAAGGACTTGGTGCCGCCGCAGGACATCCTGCACGCCATGCAGGCGCAGATCACCGCCGAGCGCGAAAAACGCGCCCGCATCGCCCAGTCCGAGGGCGTGAAGGTGGAGCAGATCAACCTGGCCACCGGCGCGCGCGAGGCGGCCATCCAGAAGTCCCAGGGCGAAATGCAAGCCACCATCAACAACTCCGAGGGCAACAAGCAGGCGGCCATCAACCAGGCCATGGGCGAAGCCGAGGCGCTGCGCCTGGTGGCCGACGCCACCGCCGACGCGATCAACCGCATCGCCGGCGCCATCCGCACCGACGGCGGCCTGGAGGCCGTCAACCTGAAAGTGGCCGAGCAATACATCGCCGCCTTCGGCAAATTGGCCAAGGAAAACAACACCATCATCATGCCCAGCAACGTCGCCGACGTCGGCGGCCTGGTGGCCAGCGCGCTCAGCGTGGTCAAACAAACTAACCGTTAACTCAGGAAAACTGGGGCTGCCGCGGCTTGAATATGCCGGCGTCAGCCCGCATAATCACCCGCATGAAATTTTTTACCGATCTCCTCCCCGTCCTGCTGTTCTTCGGCGCCTACTGGCTGACCCGCGACATGTTCGCCGCCACCGGCGTGGCCATCGCCGCCACCGTCGTCATGGTGGCCTGGGCCTGGTACAAGCACCGCAAGGTGGACACCATGCAATGGATCAGCCTGGGGCTGATCGTGGTGCTGGGCGGCGCCACCCTGCTCTTGCACGACAAGCACTTCATCATGTGGAAGCCCACTGTCTTGTACTGGGTGATGGGCGGCGGCCTGCTGATCAGCGATTTCGCCGGCAAGAACGGCCTGCGCCTGATGATGGGCCAGCAGATCAGCATGCCGGACCCGGTGTGGCGCAAGCTCACCTGGGCCTGGTGCGGCTTCTTCGGCTTCATGGGCGCGCTGAATCTGTTCGTCGCTTACCATTTCAGCGAAGACGTCTGGGTCAACTTCAAGCTGTTCGGCGGCATGGGGCTGATGCTGCTGTTCGTGATCGCGCAGAGCCTGTTCCTGGCCAAGTACATCGAGGAAAAGAAATAATGCTGTACGCCATCGTCGCCCAAGACGCGCCAGGCACGCTGGACAAGCGCCTCGCCGCCCGCCCTGACCATCTGGCCCGGCTGCAGGCGCTGCAGGACGCCGGCCGCCTGACCCTGGCCGGCCCGTTCCCGGCCATCGACAGCATCGATCCCGGCCCGGCCGGCTTTTCCGGCAGCCTGATCGTCGCTGAGTTCCCGTCGCTGGCCGAGGCGCAAGCCTGGGCCGACGCCGATCCCTACCGCGCCGCCGGCGTCTACGCCAGCGTCGAGGTCAAGCCCTTCCGCCAGGTATTCCCGGCATGAGCGACACCATGCAACTGCTGGAAACGGCGCTGCAGGCGCTTGCGCCGGAGCATCTGGACATCCAGGACGACAGCGCCCTGCACGCCGGCCATGCCGGCGCCAAGGGCGGTGGCGGCCACTATACGTTGACGATAGTCAGCGCCCGCTTTGCAGGCCTGGGCCGCGTGCAACGCCACCGGCTGATCTACCAAACCCTGGGCGAACTGATGACCAGCCGCGTGCATGCGTTGGCCATCCGCGCGCTCACTCCAGAAGAACTCTGAATTTCTACCAAAGGGCTAACATGAAGCACTCCCGTATCGCCGCGCTGCTGCTGGCAGCCTCGATCAGTCTGCCGGCCGCCGCCGAATCGATCGCCGTGGTCAACGGCGTGTCCATCGACAAGTCCGAACTGGACGCGGCCGTCGCCAATGTGGTGCAAAGCAATGGCGGCCGGGTGCAAGACTCCCCGGAGCTGCGCGAACAGCTGAAGAATTCGCTGATCAGCCGCCAAGTCATCCTGCAGGAAGCCACCCGCCGCGGCCTGGACAAACAGCCGGAATTCGTCAAACGCCTGGACGAAGCTCGTTCCGAGCTGCTGCGCGACGCGCTGTTCGCCGACATCGCCAACAAGGCCAGCATCAGCGATGCCGACATCAAGGCCCGCTATGATCAGGAAGTCGCCAAATACGCCGGCACCAAGGAACTGCACGCCTACCAGATCACCCTGTCCAGCCAGGCCGACGCCCAAAAGCTGATCGCCCAACTGAAGAAGGGCGGTAAGTTCGAAGAGCTGGCCAAGACCCGCTCGATCGATCCCAACGCCAAGCAAACCGGCGGCGACATGGGCTGGGGCAATCTGTCCCGCATGGAGCCCAAGCTGGCCGAAGCGCTGAAGGCCATCCCCAAGGGCCAGGTCAGCGCCCAGCCGTTCCAGTCGCAGCTTGGTTGGCATGTGTTCAAGGTAGCCGACATCCGCGACGCGCAAGTGCCGTCGCTGGATCAAGTCAAACCCCAGCTTGCCCGCCAGTTGCAGGAAGAAGCCATTGCCAAGGCCGTGGAAGACCTGCGCGCCAAGAGCAAGATCCAGTAACACCCCCGATACCGAATCAGGAATCAAACAGAATGCGTAAAATCCTGCTGCATACCGCCCTCGTCGCCGCTTTCGCCGGCAGCGCCATCGCCGTCGCCGGCCCGACCGTCAATGGCCAGCAGATCTCCGACGTCCGCATCGACGCCGTGGCCAAGATGATGGAAACCCAAGGCCAGAATGTCACTCCGCAAGCTCGCGATCAGATCAAAGACCAGTTGATCACCGCCGAAGTGCTGCGCCAGGAAGCCGTGAAAAAGGGCCTGGACAAGTCAGCGGAATTCAATGCCGAGCTGGCCAATATGCAGGCGATGGCGCTGGCCAACCGTCTGATCAAAGACTTTGAGAAGGCCAACCCGGTCAGCGACGCCGACCTGAAGGCCGAATACGACAAGCTGGTGGCTTCGGTTCCGGAAACCAAGCAGTACCACGCGCGCCACATCCTGGTGAAGACCGAAGCCGAAGCCAAGGCGGTGATCGACGCGCTGAAGAAGGGCAAGTCCTTCGACAAGCTGGCCAAGGAAAAATCCATGGACCCGGGCAGCAAGGCCAATGGCGGCGATCTGGGCTGGCAGGAAGCCGGCACCTTCGTCGCGCCGTTCTCCGAAGCGATGAGCAAGCTGGCCAAGGGCGAAGTGACCGCCTCTCCGGTGAAAACCGAGTACGGCTGGCACGTGATCAAGCTGGACGACATGCGCACCCAGCGCAACGTGCCGTCGCTGGATGACATCCGTCCGCAGCTGACCCAGCGCGTGATGGGCGCCCGCATCGAGAAATACGTTGCCGATCTGAAGGCCAAGGCCCAGGTTCAGCAATAATCCGCGCCATGCTTCAACAACGGGGACGGCTTGCCGTCCCCGTTTCGTTTGCGCGGACTTGACAGCCCGCGCCGTCCCGCTTACCTTGCCGGCACATCGTCGCGCAGGCCCGCCCTGCCCTTGTCACCGGCTGCCGCAGGCAGCCTCATCCGGAAATGCCGCCTCGATGGCTGCTCCGCACAGGAAATTCTCATGACCATTACCGTCAACGGCGTTGAAATCAGCGAAGAGATGATCGCGTCCCAACTGGACCACTATGCCGACACGCCCAGCCCGCGCGACACCGCGATCCAGCAATTGATCCTGCACGCCCTGCTGGTGCAGCAGGCCAAGAGCGAAGGCCTGGACGTCTCCGACGAGCAGCAAGCCATCCAGTCGCTGCTGGACAGCAAGCTGCAAGTGCCGGCCATCGACGAAGCCAGCTGCCGCGAATTCTACGAACAGTACCCGGAACGCTTCAGCGCCGGCGACAGCGCCGTGGCCAACCACATTCTGCTGCCCAAGGGCGAAGGCCTGGAAGCCGGCCTGATCAAGGCCAAGGCTGAAGGCATTCTGGCCGAAGTCCAGGCCAATCCGTCGCGCTTCGCCGCGCTGGCGCAAGAGCACTCCACCTGCCCGTCCGGCAAGCAGGGCGGCAGCCTGGGCCAGTTCGGCCGCGGCCAGATGGTGCCGGAATTCGAACAAGCGGTGTTCAGCACCGCCGCCGGCGAAATCACCCCCAATCTGGTAGAAACACAGTTCGGCTACCACATCATCCAGGTGGAGCAACGCGTGGAAGGCGGCAAGATCGGCTTCGACGAGATCAAGGAACGCCTGCAGCATTACCTGACCGACCTGGCGGTCAATCAGGCCATGCATGAATACCTGAACGGCCTGGTATCGGCCGCTCAGATCAGCGGCTACCAGATGAACGCCTAAGCGGCCATCCTGCCAGCTTATCGGGCCGCCGGTTTCTTGCCGGCGGCCTTTTTCATGGTCGCCGCCGCCGGCAGCTGACGCAGGCTGGCCGCCACCGGCTTGGAGAAGCTGTAGCCGTCGTGCCGGTCCCAGTTGATGGACCACGTCATCACGCCGCGGAAGGTGGGATAGGCTTGCGCCGGCAACACCGCGCCGCAGCCTTGCAAGGCGGTCAGGCAGCTCAGCGCCTTGGCCACGGTGTCCGTTGTGACAAAGCCGGAATTGGCCGAACTGCGGCCGGACGGCACGCCAAAGGCCACCTGATCCGGCCGCAAACCCTTGAAGCTGCCGGACGCGCCGTTGGCGATGGGGAAGCCCTCGATCAGCATCTTGCTGCCGCCCACCAGCATATCCACCGAACCCTCGGCCAGCGCGCCGTTGGAATACGGCGTGTATAAGCCGCCGTTGTTGTAATACTGGACATGAATCACCGACAGGTCGTCGCGCAAGCCATCGATGATGGGCAGATAGGCGCCCCAGTTGCCGCCATAGGCGACGAAGCCGCCCTGCACATAAGGGTGTTCCGGCGCCATGGACAGGTAGAAGCTCGGCCCCACCTTGGCCTTGAGCTGCTTCACCGCGCTGACCAGATTGCTGGCCACCGGCGCGCCCACCACGATGCCGCTGCCGCTCTCCAGATCCAGGTCTATGCCGTCGAAACCGTATTGAGTGAGGATGCCGTACAGGCTGTTGACGAAGTTCTGCACCTGGGCGGCGTTGTTCAGCGTCACCGAGCCATTCTGCCCGCCCAGCGACAGCACCACCTTCTTGCCCTTGGCCTGCAAGGCCTTGATGTCCTGAATGAACTGGGACTGGCTGCCCGCGCCCGGGTCCAGCGTGAAGCTGACATTGCCGTTGCCGGCATCGTCGGCGAAGGCCACTACCACTACGTCCCAATCCGAGCTGACTTGGGATAGCGGGAAGGCCGGGCCGCTGGGATTGGCGAAATCATGCCAGTAGCCCACCAAAGCATGCTTGGCGAAAGGCGCGGTGTTGCCCGGCGGCGGACTAGGCGGTGTGGGAGGATTCGGCGGCGTCGGCGGGGCGGGGTCGCCGCCGGAACAGCTGCCGCCCGCGGCCCACAACGTGGGCGAGGCCGCCGGATTCCAATTGGCGCCGACATAGGCCGTATGCGCCACCAACGCCGTGTAATTGGCATTGCCATAGCTGACGACATCGCCCACCTTGTAAGTCGCGCCCTCTGCCCAGGCGGTACACGCCGCCAAGGCGCTCTGTCCCCAGGCCAGCAGCAGCGCGAGCGCGGCCGCGCGCAGAGGCATGCCGAATTGTTTGTGCATCTCCATGCTCCTCGTCTTGACTGAACCAATTGGTATTTAATTGGTATTTCAGACTATGCCATGCCATCGAGAATGCAAGGTGAAAATCCATTTCGTATATTTATCAAAGCAAACAGACGCAAAAAAAACCGCGCCTTTTCGGGACGCGGTTTCGGCGGCGCCGCATTTTATCGACAACTGTCCGGCTTGCAGAATAGCGCGTCGTCGCCCGTCTCCGCCGGCTTGGGCAGGCGCTTGGCCAGCTCGGCGGCCAGTTGCTGGGGCTTGCCGAACCAGCTGGACAGCTCCAGCCGCTCCCGTTGGCCATCCTGCTCCAGCACCACGGACGGGAAACCATGCAACCCCCATTGGGCCATCAGGCGGCGGCTCTCAGCGATATGCCGCTCCGCCTCGATCCGCGCCGCGCGCCAGGCCTGGGCGAAAGCCGCCGCGTCGGCCCCCTGCTCCGCCGCCAGCGCCGCCAGCACCTCGAACTCGGCGATGCGGCGCCCCTCCAGATAATGCGCGCTCTGGATGCGGGCCAGCATGGCCAACGGCTCCAAACCCAGCTTGTCGGCCGCCAGGATGGCGGCGATCGGTGGGTCCGACGCCAAAGGCGCGCCGATATCGCGCAGCAGGCCTTCGAAATAAGCCTCGCCGAAAGGCTGGCCGCTCATCTGGGCGATGCGCGCATCGTGCGGCATCACGTAGCCGCGCCACTCCGGCGTGATGGTCCTGCCTTCGGCCTCGTCCAGCATGCCGCCGGCGTGCATGATCAATTCCAATCCCGGCACAGCGGCCGCCGCCTTCAGCAAGGGAGAGGCGCCGTAGCACCAGCCGCACAGCGGATCGTAAAAATAATGCAGTTTCATCCGGCTTACCACTTCATTTCGCCCTTGCGCACCTTGGCGCCCAGCTCCAGCGTCGACACTTCGGCGGCTTGCGGATAAGCCTGCTTCATCGCCTCGATCAGCTCGCCGCTGTTGGCGGTGACGGCGTTCTTGGCCTCAAAAGTTTTCAGGTAATCGCGGGTGTAGCGGATGGCGGACACGTCCATCTTGTCGCCAGCGATCATATGGCCCGGCACCACCGTTTCCGGCTTCAGCGCTTCCATGTCGTCCAGCTGCTTGTACCAACCCTTGCGCTCGGCGTCGGTCTGAGTATCGGCCGTCCAGACGTGCATGCCGGAATAGACGCCGACATTGCCGACGATGGCGCGGATGGACGGAATCCACACATAGCCGCGATGCGCCATCACGCCCTGGGTGTCGCGCAACTCCAGCGCCTTGCCTTCCAGCATGATCTTGTTAGCCTTGATCTCGGTCGGCAGCAACGGATTGGCCTGCGGCGCGTTGGCGCCCATCTTCGGGCCCCAGAACGCCACCTTGCCCTTCACATTGCCCTTGATGTGGGCCAGCACTTCCGGCGCGGCCACCAGTTCGGCCTTGGGGAAGATCTGCTTCAGCACCGAGGCGCCGAAGTAGTAGTCCGGATCGGCCTGGCTGACGTAGATGGTTTTCAGATTCTTGCCGCTGTCCAGCACCTTGGCGGCGATGCGGTAGGCGTCGGCGCGGGTGAAGCCGGTATCGATCAGCACGGCGTCCTTGTCGCCGGCCACCAGCACTGAGCTGACGTTGAAGCTGTTGCTGTCGGCGTGGTAGACCGACAGCTTGAGGTCGCCTGCATGGGCGAAACCGGCGGCGGCGAGAGCGGCGGCGATCAGGGTTTGACGGATCATGGTGGGACTCCTTCAGTCTTATGCCGGCGCCCGCCGGCGGGGTTGCACTGCGAATCAGTGAAGATGCGTACACTATAAGCTTAGTAATCGCACCAATAAATGGCTTAAAATGCACATTATTGTTTCAAAAAACGAGCATATAAATGGACAGGCTGACCGCGATGCAAGTGTTCGCCGAAGTCGCCCAGCTGGGCAGCTTCACCGCCGCCGGCGACAAGCTGGACATGTCCCGCCCCATGGTCACCCGCTATGTCGACGAGCTGGAACAGTGGCTGGGCGTGCGGCTGCTGCAGCGCTCCACTCGCAAAGTCACGTTGACCGACGCCGGCCTGGCCTGCCTGGCGCGCTGCCAGCAGATGCTGGAGCTGGCGGCCGAAGTGCGGGCCGACGCCAGCCAGCGCGACGGCCAGGTGCGCGGCTTGTTGCGGGTGGCGGCCAGCACCTCGTTTGGCCTGGCGGTGCTGGGCGGCTTGATGGCCGAATTCAGCGAGCGCCACCCGCAGCTGCGCATCGACCTGCAACTGGGCGACCGCGCCGTCAACCTGATTGAAGAAAGAATAGACCTGGCCATCCGCATCACCAATGAACCCGATCCGGGCCTGGTGGGACGGCGGCTATGCGACTGCCGCTCGCTGGCGGTGGCCTCGCCCGACTATCTGGCCCGCCACGGCGTGCCCGGACATCCGATGGATCTGGAAAACCACCGCTGCCTCAGTTACAGCAACTTCGGCCGCAGCGAATGGCGCTTCCGCCAGGGAGAAGAAGAACAGCGGGTCAGAGTCAGCGGCGCCATCAGCGCCAACGAGGCCAGCGCGCTGCTGTGCGCGGCGGCCGCGGGCGGCGGCATCGCCTTGCAACCCAGCTATCTGGCCGCGCCCTACGTTCGCCGCGGCGAACTGGTGGCGCTGCTGCCAGACTGGCAGCCGCAGCTGATGGGCATTCATGCGCTGTATCCGTCGCGCCGCCTGCTGCCGCTGGCGCTGCGCAGCCTGTTGGACTTTTTGGTGGAAAGATTGGGCGGCCCGCTGCCGCCGTGGGACCGCGCCGCCGCTTAAGAACCGCCGCCGTTTATATCTTATCAGCATGAAGAAGTGACTTTTCGAGCCAAATGGCTATTGGCAATTGCCGGTTGCCGCAAGATCGCCTAAGCTCAGCTACATCCGATATGCCGGCCGCCCGCCGGCAGTGACGCAAACCGTTAATGAAGTGGAATCAGATCGATGTGCCAGCTGCTGGGCATGAATTGCAATATCCCGACCGACATCCTGTTCTCGTTCGAGGGCTTCCATCGCCGCGGCGGCCTGACCGACCACCATGCCGATGGCTGGGGCATCGCCTTCTTCGAACAGAAGGGTTGCCGCGTTTTCCTGGATGACAAACCCTCGGTCGAATCGCCGGTGGCCGAACTGGTGCGCCGCTACCCGATCAAGTCCGAGAACGTCATCGCCCACATCCGCAAGGCCACCCAGGGCAAGGTCAACCTGGCCAACACCCACCCGTTCATGCGCGAGATGTGGGGCCAGTACTGGATCTTCGCCCACAATGGCAATCTGGAAAACTTCCAGCCGGAAACCGGCGAGTATTACCGCCCGGTGGGCACCACCGACTCCGAACGCGCCTTCTGCCACCTGATGGAGCGGCTGCGCGCCAAGTGGTCGCAACCGCCGGAGCTGGAAACGCTGTTCCAGGAAGTGGCCGCGCTGGCGGCGGAAATCGGCAGCAAAGGCGTGTTCAATTTCATGCTGAGCAATGGCGAGGTGTTGTTCGCCCATTGCTCCACCCATCTGCACTACATCATCCGCCGCGCGCCGTTCAATACCGCCCACCTGGTGGACAACGATGTCAGCGTCGACTTCGCCACCGTCACCACACCGCGCGACCAGGTGGCGATGATCGCCACTCAGCCGCTGACCGACAACGAGCACTGGACCGCGTTGTCGCCGGGCGAACTGATACTGTTCCGCGACGGCGCGCCGCTGCTGACGCACAAGACAGGCTGACATCCCGGCGGCGATTGGCGGTATGCTGAGGGCAAGCCTTCTACAACCGGATCCGCCATGAGCCGCTTCGACTTCAGCCAGCCGCCGTTCGACACGCTCGGTCCCGCCGAGCGCGACGCGCTGGAGGCCCGCGCCGACATCGTCTACTTTCCCGACGACGCGCTGGTCATCGCCCCCGGCCAGGCCATAGACGCGCTGTACATGGTGATCAAAGGCAAGGTGTGCGAGCTGGCCGGAGACGAAGTGGTTTCACGCTACCATCCGCGCGACAGCTTCGACACCCGCGCGCTGATCGCCGGCCAGACGCCGCACCGCTTCGTGGTGGAAGAAGAGGCCTTGCTGCTGGCGTTGCCGCGCGCCGCACTGCTGGCGCTGACCGAAAGCCATCCGCGCTTCGGCGCCTATTTCTACGCCAGCGTCTCGCAAAAGCTGGGCATGCTGGCGCAGCGCGCCGGCACCCGCGAGCTGCAAACGCTGCTGACCGCCACCGTGCGCGATGCCGGCTGCCGCCAGCCGGTATTTGTCGACGCCGCCGACAGCATCCGCGACGCGGCGGCGGCGATGAAGGCGCAGCGCAGCAAATCCGTGCTGGTGCGCGACGGCGAGCGGCTGGGCATCTTCACCACTACCGATTTCCGCGACGTGATCCTGGACGGCGTGGACAGCGCCGAACCGATAGGCCGCCATTGCGGCTACCAATTGCTGACCATAGACATCGACGATTTCCTGTTCAACGCCCTGCTGTTGATGACGCAGCGCAATCTGCGCCGGCTGGTGGTGACGGAGCACGGCCGGCCGGTCGGCATGCTGGCGCAAGTCGATGTGCTGTCTTACTTCTCCAACCACTCGCATTTGATCGCGCAACGGCTGGAGCGCGCCGGCAGCCTGGATGAGCTTGCCGACATCGCCAGCCAGATCGACCGGCTGATCGGCATCCTGTCCGGCCACGGCGTGCGGCCGCTGCAACTGGGTCGGCTGGTGCAGGCGCTGAACGCGCGGCTGTTCGCCCGCGCCTGGCGGATGATCGCGCCGGCCGAACTGGCGGACAACAGCTGCCTGATCGTGCTCGGCTCGGAGGGCCGCGGCGAGCAAATCCTCAAGACCGATCAGGACAACGCGCTGCTA
Organism: Chromobacterium sp. CCUG 76385; assembly: GCF_059916625.1. Taxonomy (NCBI): domain Bacteria; kingdom Pseudomonadati; phylum Pseudomonadota; class Betaproteobacteria; order Neisseriales; family Chromobacteriaceae; genus Chromobacterium; species Chromobacterium sp. CCUG 76385. The sequence continues at coordinate 9,378 of NZ_JAUCGU010000028.1, read as the reverse complement.
TTGCGCGACGGCGTTCCCCCTGAAAGCGCGGCGGAATATTGCGGCGCTTTCTCCGCCGTCCTCTCCCGCTTTGGCTATCCGCCCTGCCCAGGCGGCATCATGGTCAGCCATCCCGAATGGCGATTGACCCGCGCCGCCATGCGCGACCGCATACACGGCTGGCTGGCCCAGCCCAGCGGCGAGGGCATGATGCGGCTGGCCATCTTTTGCGACGCCGAAGCGGTATGCGGCGACGCCTCCTTGCTGGCCGACTGCCGCGACTACCTGCGCGAGCGCTTGCAGGACGACGCAGGCTTCTACGCCCGCTTCGCCCGCGCCATCGATCAGTTCGACACGCCGCTGGGGCCGTTCGCCCGGTTGCGCACCCGCGAGCGCGATGGCCGCGACACGCTGGATCTGAAAAAAGGCGGCATCTTCCCGCTGGTGCATGGCTTGCGCGCGCTGGCGCTGGAATACCGCATCGACGAAACCGGAAGCCACGCCCGCGCGCAGGCGCTCGCCGCCGCCGGGCGGCTGGAACCCTCGCTGGCCAATGACATCGTGGAGGCGCTGGGCGTGTTGTCGCAATTGCGGCTGGACCAAGGGCTGCGGCGCATCGAAGCAGGCCAGCCTGCAGACAATCTGATTGAGCCGGAACGGCTATCCTCGCTGGAAAGAGACCTGCTGAAAGAGGCGCTGGCCGTCGTCAAGCGCTTCAAGGCGCAACTGCGCCACCACTATCGCCTGGGCAGCCTGTGATGCTGCGCCAATGGCACCGCCGCTGGCAGCTGGCCCGGCTGCGTGATCCGGCCTGGCGCCATCTGTTCGACGAACACCCGGAAGAACTGGTCAGCCTGGATTGCGAAACCACCAGCCTAGACGTCAAGCAGGCCGAGCTGCTGTCGATAGGCGCCGTCAAGCTGCGCGGCAACCGCATCCTCAGCAGCGAATCGCTGTACCTGCTGGTCAAACCGCAAACCCTGCCGCAAGGCGACAATATCGCCATCCACGGCCTGCGCCGGCGCGATCTCAACGAAGGCATGGAAGCGGCGCAGGCCGTGCGGCAGCTGCTGGATTTCATCGGCGGCCGGCCATTGCTCGGCTACTACCTGGAATACGATGTGGCGGTGTTGAACAAATACGTGAAGCCGCTGCTCGGCATTGCCCTGCCGCAACGGCAGATCGAGGTTTCCGCCCGCTACTACGACTACAAGTTCAAGCAAAACCCCGGCGCCTATATCGACCTAAGGCTGGCCGAGCTGTACCGCGACCTCGCCATTCCCGCCCCGCCGCGGCACGACGCGCTGAACGACGCGCTGGGCGTGGCCATGCTGTACCAGGCGCTGCGCCAGCGCGGATTTGGCTAAATTCACTGCCCATCACATGACAAAATATTTGTAAACATTTGCCTCTGCCCTCAACCCATTCCTGGCACGCGCCTTGCTGACACCCATGACGGCAAGCCATTGTTCCGGCAAGAAAAATCGAAAAATAGACGCTTTGATGCCGGCATGGCGGCAAGCGACAGCGGCGAGGCGGCAAAAATTGCAGCCCCGCCGCCCAGGACAGCAGCTGATCCGTGAAGCGCTGCCCGGCATCCACGTTTTCAAGGAGAGGCAATATGTCTATCAGCGGCAGCAACACCAGCAACAACGCCGGCTCGTACTGGCAACAGCTGCAATCGCTGCATCAGCAGCGGCGCCAGGATTTCAACAGCCTGACGCAATCGGTTCAGCAAGGCGACATCGCCGGCGCGCAACAAGCGCTGGCGGCGCTGCAGCAACTGAACGGTTTCAACACCCCTGACAATGGCAACCAGGATTTCAGCGTGGCGCTGAACAATGCCATCAGCGCGGCATCCGCGGCATCCGCCACCGGCGCCGGCGCCACGGCAAGCGATCCGTTCGCCGCGCTGAACAACAGCCAGACCAGCGGCGCCGGCAATTCCGTCTCCTCCTTGCTGAATACTCTGGGCCAGGATCTGCAATCAGGCAACCTGAGCCAGGCGCAGCAGGCTTTCCAGCAACTGCAGCAAGGCCTGCAACAGGCCAACGGGGCGCAAGCCAGCGAAGGCGGCCATCGCCACCATCATCACCGCCATGACAGCGGCGGCGAGCAAAACAACGGCTTGGCCAATCTGTTGAACGGCGGCAATCAGCAGCAAAGCGCGGCGACAGGCAACAGCGCCGGCAGCAACGCCATCAACCAGCAAGCCCAGGCCGCGCTCAGCTTGTACCAGGCCAGCGCCAGCAACAATGACATTTCCAGCCTGCTGATGTCGCTATCGGTGTAAAGCTTCCCAGCCTCAAGACAAAGGCCTTCCATGCGGAAGGCCTTTTACGTTCTGCCGGGCATAGGCAGCACCTCAAGCGCGCTGCCCTTCCGTTCTGGCCCGGCTGGCGCAGCCATCAAACCAGGGCCGCAGGCTGGCATCGAACGCTGCCGCCAGCGTCTGCGCCTGCCGGTAAGCCAGCTCGCCCTCGTCGCGGCGTCCCAGGCCAAAGCATGCCCGGGCGCGTTCACCTCATCCGGACTGTCATCGTGGATTTGAATCAGCTGCTGCAGCGTGGAGGCGGCGGTCATGAAAAAGGCCTTTCTCAAAGAAAGGCCCAGTTTCCACAACAGCATCCAGCATGTCAAAGGCATCAGCCATTAGGCATGCTGTCTTCCCCATCGCCAGCCCGGCGCGCCGCCCGGCGCATCAGCTGCAACTGCTGCGAGAATTGGCGGCAATTGCCGCATAGCAGCAGATGCATCCTCAATTTCAGATGTTCGGCGGCGCCCAGGGGTCGATCCAGACTGGCCGAAATCAACCGGCTGGCTTCGCGGCAACTGAACTTCATCGCTCGTCCTCCCGGCTCCAGCGTATTGAAAAACATTCGCGCAGACTCATCCGCGCCCGATACAGCAGTACTGAACAGTTTGTCGCGCTGATGTCCAGATTGTTACAGATGTCGGCGATTTCCATTCCCATCACCTCGCGCATGACAAATACCATGGCAGTGCGGCGCGGCATCACTTGGGAACACTCTTCGAACACCTGCCAGAACTGGCGCGAGATCAGCTCGTTCTCCGGTCCGCTCCAGGCCTTGACCGGCTCGCGCCAGTGGCCGTCCCGCGCGAACAGGCCGTCGAAATCGCTGTCGTCCGCCTCGTCCTCCAGCGACTCGAACAGCTTCTCCTTGCCCTTGCGGCGCATCGCGTCTATCAATTTGAAGCGCAGAATGGAAGTCAGCCAGGTGCGCAGGGTGGACTTGCCGGAAAAGCTGGCCTGCGACTCCAGCGCGGCCAGCAGCGTTTCCTGCACCGCCTCTTCCGCCGCGTCGCGCTCGCGCAATTGCGCCAGCGCGTAACGCAACAAATACGGCCGCTCCCGCTCGATCAGCTGCGCGTCTATCATGCTCACTCCCTGCAGAATTCCACCGCCTGTTCCAGCCGGTCCACCGCCAGCACTTTCAGGCCTTCGATTTCTTGCCGCGGCTTGTTGGCGCTGGGCACAATGGCGCGGGTGAAGCCGAGCTTGGCGGCTTCTTTCAGCCTCTCCTGCCCGCGCGTCACCGGGCGCACCTCGCCGGCCAGGCCCACCTCGCCGAACACCACCAGCTTTTCCGGCAGCGCTTTGTTGCGCAAGGACGATACCATGGCCAGGATGATGGCCAGGTCGGCCGCCGGCTCGTTGATCTTGACGCCGCCCACCGCATTCAGGAACACGTCCTGGTCGAAGCAAGCCACGCCGCCGTGGCGGTGCAGCACCGCCAGCAGCATCGCCAGCCGGTTCTGCTCCAGGCCGACGGTGAGACGCTTGGGCTGGAAGCCATGGCAGTCGTCCACCAGCGCCTGGATCTCCACCAGCAAGGGCCGCGTGCCCTCCTGCGTCACCAGCACGCAGGAGCCGGCCACGTCGTCGCGGTAAGACGACAGGAAGATGGCGGACGGATTGGATACGCCCTTCAGGCCGCGGTCGGTCATCGCGAACACGCCCAGCTCGTTGACCGCGCCGAAGCGGTTCTTGATCGCCCGTATCATGCGGTAGCTGGAATGGGAGTCGCCCTCGAAATACAGCACGGTGTCGACCATGTGCTCCAGCACGCGCGGGCCGGCCAGCGAGCCTTCCTTGGTGACATGGCCCACCAGCAGCACCGTGATGCCGCTCTGCTTGGCCATGCGCGTCAGCTGCGCCGCGCACTCGCGCACCTGCGACACCGAACCCGGCGCCGACGTCACCTGCTCGGTGTACAGCGTCTGGATGGAATCGATCACCACCACGTCCGGCAGCTCGCGCTTCAGCGTGGCCAGGATGTTTTCGATGCAGATCTCGGCCAGCAGATTGACGCTGCTGGTATCCAGCGCCAGGCGCGAGGCGCGCAGCGCGATCTGCTGCGCCGATTCCTCGCCGGACACATACAGCACCTTGCGGTTGCGGCCGATCTGCGACAAGGCCTGCAGCAGCAGCGTGGATTTGCCGATGCCGGGGTCGCCGCCGATCAGCACCACCGCGCCGCGCACGATCCCGCCGCCCAGCACGCGGTCCAGCTCGTCGATGCCGGACGGATCGCGCGGGGTTTCCTCGGTCTGCACCTCGGACAGCTTCTGCACCTGAGTGACATTGGCTGCCCAGGACTGGAAGCGCGGGCCGGCGGCGGCAGGCGCGGCTACCGACTCCACCAGCGTGTTCCAGGCGTTGCAGTGCGGGCACTGGCCCTGCCATTTGGGCGCTTGTCCGCCGCACTCGGTGCAGCTGAATACGGTTTTGCTCTTGGCCATTAGGGACAATAAATGGGAATCAAAGGCGGAAGAATAACAGGAGCCGGCCAGCCATGCCGCAAAAGCGGACGATCAATTAGCCGGATGCTTGGCGTCGGACTTGTTGAGCTCGTTGATGATGTTGAGCAGGCGCTTCTGATCGGCCTCGCTCTTGCCGTTGGGCTGCTTGGGTTTGGCCGGCGCGTCGGGATGCTGCATCGCCGCCACCACAGCTGCGACCTGCGGATCATTCTTGGCGGCCTGGTCGGCCTCTTCGCTGGTTAAAGGATGCGGGCCGGCGTCGCTGGACTTGCCGGCTAGCGCGGCCGGCTTGTTGACGGCGGCGGCGGGGGCGCCCGCCATGGCGCCGCTGGCGGCGACCGGCTTCTCCGGCGGCGGCGCCATCGTCTCCAGCTTGTTCTTGGCCATGTATTCGTTCATCTCGCGCCAGCCGGAATAGATGGACGCCTTATCGGCCTCGGGGTTGCGGATATAGCATTCCTCGAGCGAGCGGCCGGTCTGGCGGCAGGCGGCGCCCACAGCCTTGTCAGAGTCCCGGGTCAGGCCGGTTACGCTGTTCACCCAATTGCATCCGCCAAGAGCCAATATGGTCGTCAGCAGCAGCAAAATTCTCATGCTTATCCCCCGTTTTCGCTAATGCCTCAGCCGCGCGGCTGACGCAGATCCAGTTCCAGCACTTCGCCGCTGCGGCCGCGGCTGTCTGCGCTCATCCAGTACAGCAGATGCGGCATCAGATCGTCCAGATCGCCGCGCTCGCGCTTGTCTTCGCCCGGATGCGTCCGGTTGCGCTGCGGCGAGTTGACAGGGCCCGGCAGCAGCAGATTGACCCGCAAATTGGGATGCATGTCCCATTCGCTGGCGGCCACCGTGGTCAGATAAACCTGGCCGGCGTTGGAAGCGCCGAAGCCGCCCCAATAAGCCGCGGGATGCAGCGCGTGATGCTCGCCGACGAACAGCACCGACGCATCCGGCGCATCCTTCAACAGCGGCAGGCAGGCGCGGGTCAGCGCGAAGCGGGCCACGGTATTGATGCGGTACTGGTTCATCCATTCTTCTATGGTCTGGTTGCTCAGCGGCGACAGCGCGTAAAAATGCGAGGCGCAGTGCAGAATCCCGTCCAGCCGGCCAAACTCTCGATGTATGGTCAGCGCCAGATTGTTGAATTCGTTCTCGCCGGCATTCAGCAGATCCAGCGGCACCGCGGCCGGCTCCGGCGCGCCGCTCGCCACCACTTCATCGTAGACTCTCTCCAGGCCCTTGACGCTGCGAGAAAGCAGCACCACCGTCGCGCCATGGCGGGCGAAGGCCAGCGCCGCCTCGCGGCCTATGCCTTGCGAGGCGCCGGTGACCAGGATGACGCGCCCGGCCAACGCGTCTGCAGCAAATTCCGTTTTCATTGTCATTGTTCTACCTGTAAATCCCGCTTCACGGCGGCGGCCGCGGCTACGCCGCTGCGCGCCGCGCCCTCCAGTGTCGCCGGGTAATCGGGATGCACCCAATCCCCGGCCAGATAAACTCCCGGCCACGCAGTGCGAGTATCCGGCCTGGACAGGCCGATCTCGCTGGCAAAGGTGGCGCGTTTTTCCACAATCACTTGGCTCTGGCAAGGTTCGCCCAGCCAGGGAGCCAAACGGCGCGCATCGGCCGCCACCGCCTGGACCAGTTCCCGCGCTGGCGGCAGTGCGTCGGGCGCGCTGATCACAGCGGCCAGCCAACCAGCCTCGCCGCACAGCGCCTCGCGATCGAACAGCCAGTCCGCCGTGCCGCCGCTGACGCCCATCATCGGCGCCGGCAAGCGCGGCGAGCGGTCGAAGCGCAAATAAACCGTGGCGATGGGGCAATAACGGTAGGCGGCTACCGATTCCCGCAGGGCCGGCTCGGCCAGCAAATCGTTGGCATGATACGGCGCCACGGCGACGATCACCGCATCATACCCGGTCCCGTCCACCTGCGGCCTGCCATCCTTGATTTCCACCGATGCCACGCGCTCGCCGGTCCGCAGCGCCGCGCCGCGCTCGCCCAGCCAGCGCCAGGCGGGATCGGGAAACAGCGCGGACAGATCAAGCGCCGGCAGCAAGAGATCGCTGGCCTCGCGCGCGGCGCCCAGGCTGTCGCGCAAGACGGCGGCCAACACCCGCATCGATGCCCGCCGCAGCGGCGTATTCAGCGCCGACGCCACCAAGGGCTGCCAGAAGTCGCGGCGCAAGGCCGCGCTTTGCCCCTGCTCCGCCAACCAGGCTTCCACGCTCAAATCGCGCTCTAACCGGTATCCCGAGCGCTGCAATCCATCCAGCGCGCGGGCCAGTTTCCACTTGTCCGTCCAGGACACGCCGCGCGCCAGCAGCAGCCCAGCCGCCACATGCAGCGGCGCCGGCAGGTGCGGGCAGCGCAGACGCAAGCCGCCATCGCGCAGCCACTGCATGGGCAGCCGCCGCAAAGCGCTTTCCGGCTTGACGCCTACAGTCCGCATCAGGCGCAAGCATTCTGCATAAGCGCCCAACAGAATGTGCTGACCATTGTCAAACCTGGCGCCATCTTTGCCGGCGCACCGCGCCCGCCCGCCTGGATCACGCCCGGCCTCGTACACGGTAAGGTCCGCCCAGCCGGTCAGTTCCACCGCCGCGGCGAGGCCGGCCCAGCCGGCGCCCACCACCGCCACTCTCGGTTTCACGGCTGGTAGCCGAAGGTCCAGGTTTTCCAGGCCAGCCACAGCTTGCGGCCGGTTCCCAGCGACAGGCGCTGGTTCAGCACTTTGGCAGGACCATCCTGCCGGATTTCCTCCAGCGTGGCGCGGTAGATCGCCGCCATCAGCAGGCCGGGCCGCTGCGACTTGCGGTCTTCCGCCGGCAGCAAATCCCAAGCCTTGCGGTATTGCTGCTGCGCCCGTTCGATCTGGAAGGCCATCAGCGCCTGGAACGCCTCGCTCTCCTCGTAATGCAGAATGTCCATCGCCGGGCAATTGAAACGCTGCAGCTCATCCATCGGCAGATAGATGCGGTCGCGCCGGGCGTCCTCGCCCACATCGCGGATGATGTTGGTCAGCTGGAAAGCCACGCCCAGTTCATGAGCGTACTCCAGCGTGCGTTCGTCGCGGTAGCCGAAGATGCGGGCGGCCAGCTGTCCCACCACGCCGGCCACGCGGTGGCAATACAGCAGCAGGTCCTGGTAGCGCTGATAGCGCACCATGTGCAGGTCCATCTCCATGCCGTCTATGATCTCTTCCAGCTGCGACTGCGGCAGCTGGAAGGCCTTCAAATGCGGCTGCAGCGCGCGCATCACCGGATGGTCCACCTGGCCCAGATACGCCCGGCCTACCTCGCCGCGCCACCAGGCCAGCTTGGCCTTGGCCACGTTCAGGTCCTGGCACTCGTCCACCGCGTCGTCCACCTCGCGGCAGAAGGCGTACAGCGCGGTGATGGCGCGCCGCCGCTCTTGCGGCAGAAAACGGAAGCTGTAATAGAAACTGGAGCCGCTGGACGCGGCCTTGTCCTCGCAATACTGATCCGGCGTCACGCGCCTCTCCCAAAACTGTCGCCGGACTTTGCCGGCGGGATTCCGTAGTGTGCGTCGCGCCGGCTCATTTGCCCCGGCACGCCCGCCATATCATGTATGCCCAATCGCGGCTGTTCAGCTTCGGCCGCCGGCGGAACACGTCGCCTTCGCTGGCATGCAGCTTGTGCAGGATGCGCTCGCCGCCCATCACGATCAGCCGCAACTCCAGCCCCAGCCTGCCGCGCAGCGTCCGCCCCAGCGGCGCGCCGGCCTGCAGCATCTTGCGCGCCCGCTCCACCTGGTAAAGCATCAGCGCGCGCCATTTGGCGTCGCAAAGGCCTTCCGCGATCTGCGCCTCCGTCACGCCAAAGCGCGCCAGATCCTCCTGCGGCAGATAGACCCGGTTCTTTTGCCAATCCACCGCCACATCCTGCCAAAAATTGATCAGCTGCAGCGCGGTGCAAATGCCGTCGGACTGCGCCAGGCTGCGCGGATCGGTTTCGCCGTGCAGCGCCAGCATCAATCGCCCCACCGGGTTGGCGGAACGGCGGCAATAGTCCACCAATTCGCCAAAGTTCTGGTAACGCGTCTTGCCCACATCCTGACGAAAAGCGGACAGCAGATCGCGGAACGGTTGCAGCGGCAAGGCATGCTCGGCGATGGCCACCGCCAGCGGTGCCATCAGCGCGATCCGCGGCGGCTCGCCGACGGCGATGCGGTCCAGATCTGCCTCCAGTCTGTCCAGTTCGGCCAGCCGCGTCGCCGCGTCGGCATCGCCTTCGTCCGCCACGTCGTCGGCATAGCGGGCGAAATGATAGATGGCGTGCACCGCCCGCCGCATCTTTCGCGGCAGCAGGATGGAACCCACCGGGAAATTCTCGTAATGGCCAACCGACATTGCCGCCTCTCAAACCGATTCCGGCTGCGGATTATAACCGAGCCTGCGTGACAACGTCCCGCGCGCTGACAATGCCATGCTCGATCCAGCCGAAACATGCCAAATCAGCTTGCGCTAGGGGCTGTTGACGTTTGCTGCGAGGATCGCGTTTGAGCTTCGCCAAACCCGCAGGGCCGGGTGCCTTTCGCGCCGACTCTTCGTTGTTTCGCGCTGGCAGAGAATGACTATGCGGCGCGCGAAACGCC
>NZ_JAUCGU010000027.1:0-51673 GCF_059916625.1 Chromobacterium sp. CCUG 76385 | reverse complement strand
GCAGTGCCGGACGCTGTTTTCGTCGCACCGGAAACCGTTTCGTTTCCGCTGTTTCGTTCGCTGCGTCAGCTGAGGAGACGAACTATACCTGCGCCCTCACCCTCGGTCAACAGGTTTTTTGAGAAAAATGCAGGTTTCCAATAATAAACTCCGTAAATACTTGATTTTCAACACTATCGACTTGAAGGATTTTTTGGCATGGCGGCAGGAATGTTGCGAAAAACGCTGGCAAAGCCTGGGTAGGCGCCCAGATAACTTTCAAAAACCACTCCAAATCTGATGAATTTTCTGCCAAAGCAGCTGGGAGACAGTTTTTGAGATGGTCATTTTGTGACGATGTCATTTCGTGATAGGATCAAATGCCCTCACCCCCAAGGAGCGCGCCATGAATATCTCTCTAAAGCACCGATTGCGTGGCCTGCCTCCTGGGTTCCATCTCTTGATGCTCAGCGATGTGCTGAGCGGCTTGGCCATGGGCGCCGGCTATGTCAGCATCAGCTGGTGGGTGGTCAGCGTGGGCGGCGCGCATGACATGGCCTGGTTCAGCGCGCTGACCGCGCTGGTGATGCTGGTGGCGCTGCCGCTGACCGCCCCCTTGGGCGACCGCTTCCCCAAAAACCGCGTCATCGCCTGCGGCATCATGCTGGCCATGTTGTCCGGCCTGGCCTTGGCGACGATGGCCTGGTTCAATTTCTATCGCCTGGCTTGGGTGGTGGCCAGCGAGTCTCTCTCGATGTTCGCCTGGGCGCTGGTCATTCCATCCATGTTGAGTATCGCCTCCGAGCTGGTGCCGGCAGGCAGACTATCCGATGCCTTGTCGCTGCAGAAAAGCTCCCAGTCCGTCGGCAACCTGATCGGGCCCGTGGTGGGCGGCAGCCTGATGGCGTTCACGCCGGCCTGGTTGGCCTTAGGCAGCTACGCGATATTGCTGGCCGCCGCCGCTCTTGGCGCGCTGCGCATCCAGATCCCGCCGCGCAACCGCGAGCACATCCAGGCGGAAAGCTTCATCGACCAGATTCGCGTCGGCCTGCGCATACGCTGGCGCATCCCGCTGGAGCGCAGCTGGGCGCTGTGGGGCTTATTGATGATGACGGCCTATATCCCGATGGTGGTGACGCTGCTGCCGATCAAGCTGCACCAGCTGGGCTTGCCGGCGTTCTGGCTGGGCGCTTGCGAAGCGGCCGCCAGCGGCGGCTTGCTGGTCGGCTCGCTGTGGTTCACTCACCGCTTGCTGCAATACTGTAGCCGGCCGCGCGCCCGCGCCTTCGCCATGTGGGCCCTGGCGGCGGTGTTCCTGGTCGTGGCGCTGACCGATCATCCTTATCTGATGCTGGCGATGTTCGGCATCGAAGGCGTGTTGCTGTCGATCACCATGCTGATCGGCCAGACGCACCGCACGCTGGCGGTGCCGGAAGCCTATCGCGCGCGCGTATCCGCTATCAATGTGCTGGTGGCCAAATTGGGCGGCATGCTGGGGCCGGCGCTGGCCGGTATTTTGTTATCGCGCTGGTCGCTGGATGCGGTCTATCTGTTCTTCGCCGTGTTTCATCTGGTGGCGGTGCCGCCGATGCAGCGCCTGCCCGGGGTCAACCGTTTCCTCAGCCTGAATCACGATGAGGCAAAGGACTGGTATCTGAAACAGCATCCCGAGGCGTTCGAACCTATCGCCACCGCCAGCAGTACATTGAAGCAATCCATATAAAAGGTAAACGGCGACCATGAAGGTCGCCGCTCTCTCTATCTATATATATATGTATGCGATGAGGCGGACCGCAGTCCGCCTCTCTTCATTACAGCACGTAGCGCGCCAGATCCTCGCGCTCGGCCACTTCACCCAGCTTGTTGTCGACGTAGTCGCCGTCGATCTTGCACGGGCCGGACTTGGCGTCGAAGGCCACTTCTTCCAGCAGCTTTTCCATCACCGTGTACAGGCGGCGGGCGCCGATGTTCTCGGTCTTCTCGTTGACCTGCCAGGCGATCTCCGCCAGGCGCTGGATGCCGGATTCGACAAACTCCAGCTCCACGCCCTCGGTGGCCAGCAAGGCCTGGTACTGGCGGGTCAGGCAGGCGTTGGTGCTGGTCAGAATGGCCTTGAAGTCGTCCACCGACAGCGACGACAGTTCGACGCGGATAGGCAGCCGGCCCTGCAGTTCCGGGATCAGATCCGACGGCTTGGACAGCTGGAAGGCGCCGGAGGCGATGAACAGGATGTGGTCGGTCTTCACCATGCCGTACTTGGTGGACACCGTGGTGCCTTCCACCAGCGGCAGCAGGTCGCGCTGCACGCCGGCGCGGGACACGTCGGCGCCGCTGTGGCCTTCGCCGCGGCTGGTGACTTTGTCGATCTCGTCGAGGAACACGATGCCGTTCTGCTCAACGCTCTTCAGCGCCTCGGCCTTCAGCTCTTCCTCATTGACCAGCTTGGCCGCCTCTTCATCGATCAGCTGCCTGAAAGCGTCGGCCACTTTCATCTTGGCGGTTTGCTTCTTGCCGGCGCCCAGGCCCTGGAACATGCCCTGCAACTGGCTGGCGAAGTCTTCCATGCCAGGCGGCGCCATCACATTCATTTGCGCCACCGGCGCGGCGATTTCCAGTTCGATCTCTTTATCGTCGAACTTGCCTTCGCGCAGCATCTTGCGGAATTTCTGGCGGGTGGCGCCGTCTTCCTGCTTTTCCACGGTCACCGGCTCTTCGGCAAAGAAGCCGGACGGCTTGCGGGCCGGCGGCAACAGCACATCCAGAATGCGTTCCTCGGCGGCGTCCTCGGCGCGCACGCGGTTGCGCTTGATCGCCGCTTCGCGCGTGTCCTTGATCGCCACGTCCACCAGATCGCGGATGATGGTGTCGACGTCGCGGCCGACATAACCGACCTCGGTGAACTTGGTGGCTTCCACCTTGATGAACGGCGCGCCGGACAGCTTGGCCAGGCGGCGGGCGATCTCAGTCTTGCCCACCCCGGTGGGGCCTATCATCAGGATGTTCTTCGGAGTGATCTCGTTGCGCAGCGGCTCCGCCACCTGCTGGCGGCGCCAGCGGTTGCGCAGCGCGATGGCGACGGCGCGCTTGGCCTTGTGTTGGCCGATGATGTGCTGGTCCAGCTCGTGGACGATTTCCTGCGGGGTCATTTGCGTCATGACTTTCTCCGCCCGGCCGGCGTGGCCGGGTCTTGCATTCTGGATTAGGCCGCGTCGTCCGGGCCCAGGGTTTCGATCAGGTGGTTGTGGTTGGTGTAGATGCAGATGTCGCCGGCGATCTCCAGCGATTTCTTCACCACCACTTCCGGCTCCAGGTCGGTGTTTTCGAACAGCGCGCGCGCGGCCGACTGGGCGAAGGCGCCGCCGGAACCGATGGCGGCGATGCCCTGCTCCGGTTCCAGCACGTCGCCGTTGCCGGTGATGATCAAGGTGTGGTCCTTGTCGGCGACGATCAGCATCGCCTCCAGCCGACGCAGCATGCGGTCGGTGCGCCAATCCTTGGCCAGCTCCACCGCCGACACCAGCAGGTTGCCCTGATGCTTCTGCAGCTTGGCCTCGAAGCGCTCAATCAGGGTGAAGGCATCGGCGGTGCCACCGGCGAAGCCCGCCAGCACCTTGCCGCCGTGCAGCTTGCGTATCTTGCGCGCGGTAGCCTTGATCACGATATTGCCCAGGGTCACTTGCCCGTCCCCGCCCAGCGCCACGCGCTCGCCGCGACGGACGGAAACAATGGTGGTTCCGTCGAACTGCTGCATGTTTGGATTCCAGTAGATGATGGCCGGCGAGCTGCCGGCCTTTGTCCACAATATGCAGACGATTGTACCGATTGCAAGCATCGGCAAGCGTCCAGAATCGGCTCAGCATAGAAAATGAGAATAGTTTGCGTTATCATCGACAATATGAAGTCGGCCCCTATTCTGCAATTATCCACCCTGGGCGGCGTACTGGCGGCGCACGTACTGGCGCTGTGGCTGTTGAATCAGCAGCATGCCAGCCAAGCGCCCATCACGCCGCCGCGCCTGGCGCGGATGGACATGATTGCGCTGGCGCCGCCCGGCCGGCCTGCGGCCTCGCCCCCGGCAGCGCCCCAGCCATCCCGGCCACGCCAGGCCGAAGCCAAGCCGGCTCCGGCCACGCACGCGCCCAAAACGCCGCCGGTGCAAACCAGCAAGATGTCCAGCCAGACGCCTGCGCCGGCCCAAGCCATCAGCGCGCCGGCCGCGCCTGCGACCGCGACGGCAAGCGACGCGCCGAAGTCCGACGGCCAAACCGTCAGCGCAGGCGGATCGCAAGCGATCACCGAGCCGCTGGCGCGCGGCGGCTATCTGAACAACCCGGCGCCGGCGTATCCCTCGCAATCGCAAGAGGACGGCGAAGCCGGCACCGTCCGCTTGCGCGTCCATGTCAGCGCCCAGGGCTTGCCGCTGGATGTGTCGGTGCAGGACAGCAGCGGCTTCCCGCGGCTGGACCGCGCCGCGCTGGCCGCCGTCAAACGCTGGCGTTTCATTCCGGCCAAGCGCGGCGACGAACCGATCGCCTACACCTTTGTCGTTCCCGTTGAATTCTCTTTGAAATCGATCCGCTCATGAACATTCTCACCGTATTCCAACAAGGGGACGCCGTATTGATCACGGTGTTCATGCTCCTGATCCTGATGTCGGTGCTGACCTGGTACCTGATCATCGTGCGCGGCGCGCAGACCTGGCGCCTGCGCCGCGCCAACCGCGAGGCGGAAAGCCTGCTGTGGAACGCGCCGAACTGGCAGCAGGCGGAAGACAGCCTGCGCCATAGCCAGGCGCAGTTCGCCAATCTGGCGCGCGCCGGCATCGACTCCCTGAAGCAATACCAGAGCCAGGCCGGGCGCGCGCTGGGCCAGGCCTGCGGCGTGGATGAGTTCCTGACCCGCGCCATCCGCAAAGTGCTGGCGCAGGAGAACGCCCGTCAGGAAGCCGGCCTGACCGTGCTGGCCTCGATCGGCTCCACCGCGCCGTTCATCGGCCTGTTCGGCACGGTCTGGGGCATCTACCACGCGCTGGTCAATATCGGCCACGCCGGCCAAATGAGCATAGGCGCGGTAGCCGGGCCGATCGGCGAAGCGCTGGTGGCCACCGCCGCCGGCCTGGCCGCCGCCATCCCGGCGGTGCTGGCCTACAATGCGCTGACCCGCGCCCAGCGCGTGATGTCGCAAGAGCTGGACTACTTTGCCCACGACCTGCACGCTCAGTTGCTGACCCAGTCCGGAGACGGCCATGGCGTTCGGTAGCTTCAACCAGGGGCCGTCCGCGCCGATGGCCGAGCCCAATACCACGCCGCTGGTGGACGTGATGCTGGTGCTGCTGGTGGTGTTCATCATCACCACGCCGCTGCTGACCAACGCGGTGCAGGTCGATCTGCCGCGCGCCCAGGCCGCCGAGCATCAGGCCAAACCGGAGCAGATCCGGCTGACGGTGGACGCGGCCGGCAAACTGTACTGGAACGACCAGCCGGTGGCGGAGGCCGATCTGCCGGCCCGCTTCGCCGCCGCCTCCGCCGCCAATCCCAACATCGAACTGCACCTGTCGGCCGATAAAGCCGTGCGCTACGAAACGGTGGCCAAGGCGCTGGCTGCCGCGCAACAGAACGGCGTCGGCAAGATAGGCTTCGTTACCGCAGCGCAATAGCTATACTGATCAGTATGGTCAGCGCCAGCCGTGTTCAGCGGCGCCCTCTGGCGCCGCAACCGATGCGGCGCATCCCAAGCCCTGCGCGCCACCCCGGCTGCGCAGCCGCATCACATGACACTGGCTAGTGATGCCGCCGCGTGGCAATATCCTTGTCATTTACGCAAACTCGCCTTGCCGCGCCAGCAGACGCGGCCCAACCGATGGTTTCATCAAGATGCGAATCCCTGTTTCCCGCCTCAGCCTAGCCGCCATGCTGGCCTGCGCCGGCCACGCGGCCAATGCCGCGCTGCAACCCGTCAGCGAAGCGCCGCTCGCGCTGCAGACCAGCATCGATTGCCAGCACAATGCCGACAACAGCCTGGACTGCACCACCCGCAACCAATTCACCATTCTGAAGCCCGCCGGCAAGGACTTTCTGTCGCGCATAGACTTCACCTATCCCGACACCGACCGGCTGGACGTGGTCAGCGGCGAAGTGCGCCAGCAGGACGGCCGCGTGATCAAGCTGGAAAAATCGCAGGTGGAAACCCGCGCCGCGCCGAACCCCTATGCCGGCGTCAGCCGCGACAAGCAAACCTGGCTCGCCTTCCCCGAACTGGCCGTGGGCAGCGAGGTCCGCTACGAGGTGAAGCACCACATCGCCGCGCCGCCGCTGAGCCGCGAGCTGCTCTACCGGCTGGACTTCGACCCGGAGCCGGTCCGCTACGACGCTTACCATTTCAAACTGCGCTCCCCCCGCGCGCTGCTGTGGCGCGGCGAAAGCATGGACGGCTTTCAGGTGGCGACCGCCGCGGACGGCAAGTCCATCACCGTCGACCAACAAGGCGTGCGCTATCTGAATTTCACCAATGAATGGGACAACAGCGCCATCCGCCGCTGGCCGCGGCTGAGCATCGCCTCCAGCGACCAAGCACAGCAGCACTTCGGCAGCTACGCCGCGCGCTACAACGAAATCCTGGCCGCGCCGCTGCCGCCGGCCGCCGCCGCCGTAGTGGCCGCCCAGCAAGGCAAGCCGGCGGCGCAGCAAGTGGCGGCTTTCATGCAGCACATCAACAGCCACTACCGCTACCTGAACGATCAACGACTGGCCGAGCGCGGCCTGGTGCCGTTCACCCTGGCCGAGATCGAGCAGCACGGCTATGGCGACTGCAAAGACCTGGCCACGCTGCTGACCGCCATGCTGCGCCATGCCGGCATCGCCGCCGAGCCGGCCTTGGTGTTCCGCGGCAATTTCGCGCCGGAACCGTTGCTGCCGGGCCTGGGCACCGTCAACCACATGATCGTGCGCGCGATGGTGGACGGCAAAATAGCCTGGCTGGATGCCACCAATCCGTTCTTTGCACCGGACCGCATCATGCCGGACCTGCAGGAACGCGCTACCTACCTGATAGGCAGCGACGGCAGCGTGCGCCAGGAGCGCATCCCGCGCCAGGCCCCAACCACCGATATGGTGGTCAAGCGCCATGAAGTGCTGCGCCAGGACGGCAGCGCCCTGGTCTCCAGCGTCAGCGTGATGGCCGGCTGGCCGCTGGTGGAGCTGACCATGCGCGACCGTTACCAAGGCAGCAGCAGCAGCGAGCAGAGCATTTGCCGCGGCAGCGGCAACCAGCCGCACGGTTGCAAGGTGGAGCGGGCCACCACCGGCTTCCTGCTGCCGGACAGCTATCCGGTGCGCATCCAGTCCGTCGATGCCCGGGCCGTGGAGAAGATTTCCGGGCTGTACCTGTACGATCCGCACCTGGACAAGCGCTGGAATGATTTCGACAACTACCGCAGCAACGGCAACCAGGCCGATGTCTACCTGGGCGATCCGGAAACCATGGAGCGCACCGTCACGCTGCAGGGCGCCAAGCCCATCCAGCCGCCGTTCAGCTGCCAGGCCCGCTCTCCCTGGTTCGATCTGGACCTGAAGCAGACATCCAGCGCCAGCGGCTTGCACTATGAATTCCGCCTGACCCGCAAGGTGCGCTGGCTGGATCATGCCGATATCGCCAGCCCGGCGTTTGCCAAACTCAGCGCGGAAGCCCGCGCCTGCGTGACCCAGGCCCGCCAGATCATCAAGCTGTAAACCAGCATGGCGGCATGCCGCGCAAGCGCGTGCCGCCGACCGGTTTTAAATCAGCCCATTGTTCCATAAAGAACAATTGAATAAATGCTTGCCGTACTATGCTTAGGCCATGACAATGCCGATTTGCCCCTACTTAAAGGGTAAGGCTCAGAAAGAAGCGAAGCATGGAACACACTCCCACCGGCGCGGGGCGCGAAATACAGCTGGCCCCAAACGAGCTGATCGTCAGCAAGACCGATCCCAGCGGCCATATCACCTACGCCAACCGCGTCTTCATGCGGATAGCCGGTTATCCCGAGCACCTGCTGCTGGGCAAGCCGCATAACATCATCCGCCATCCCGACATGCCGCGCGGCGCTTATCGCCTGATGTGGCAAACATTGCAAAGCGGCCGTGAATTCTTCGCCGTGGTCAAGAACGCCACCATAGACGGCAATTATTACTGGGTGCTGGCCAACGTGACGCCGGACTACGACCTGCGCGGCAAACTGCAGGGCTATTATTCGGTGCGCCGGCCGCCCAGCCGCAGCGCCATTGCCGCCATCGAACCCATCTATGCCGAAATGCGCAAGATCGAAGCCGCCCATGGCAAGGCAGAAGCGCCGGACGCCTCGCGCGACTGGCTGCTGGCCCAGTTGCAGGAAAAAGGCTGCAGCTATCAGGACTTCATCCTGAACCTGAACGCCGATGTGCTCAGAGCCAAAGGAGTCAACGGATGAGCGCCCCCCACAAGCCCACTCCATATCTGCATTCGCGGCTGGCAACCGGCCTGATCGTCATCAATGTGCTCGCCTTGCTGGCCATAGGCGGCAACTACCTGCTGTCCGGTCTGCCCCGCCACCTTGTCAACCTGCTGCTGTTTGCCGGTTCGCTGTGCCTGTCCTGGTGGCTGTGGCAGAAAGTCCAGCGTACCTTCCTGCTGCTGGACACCCTGGCCAAACAGCTTCACCTGGCCTGCAGCGGCGAGCTGCACCACCGCAGCAGCCGCACCCGCTCGATGGGCGAAGCCGGCAAGGTGGCATGGCAGTTGAATGATTTCCTGGACTTGGTGGAAACCTATTTCAAGGAAATCAATACCTGCTTCCAGGAAATCAGCAAAGGCAACTTCACCCGCCGCCCGCTGAGCCAGGGCCTGCCCGGCATCCTGGCCAGCTCGCTGGACAGCGTGGACAAAGCCATTCAGACCATGGCGGAAAACGACGGCTTCGTGCGGCGCAACCGCCTGTCGTCGCAACTGGCCGCCCTGGGCAATCCGCACTTGCGGCAGGATCTGTCCGGCAGCCAGCGCGACCTGTCCGCCATCAGCCAGTCCATGGACGCCGTGGCCGGCATCACCCGCGACAACGCCGCCGGCGCCCGCGAAAGCCTGAACAGCGCGAACGAGCTGTCCGGCCATTTGCAAACCATAGCCGGCAGCGTAGCCAGCATGGACACCGCCAGCCAGATGCTGGCCAAGGAATGGCATGGCATTGAAAGCTCGCTGGCCGATATTTCCGCGATTGCCGACCAGACCAATCTCTTGGCGCTGAACGCCGCCATCGAAGCCGCGCGCGCCGGCGAGATGGGCCGCGGCTTCGCCGTGGTGGCCGACGAAGTGCGCAAGCTGGCCGAACGCAGCAAGAGCACGGCACATCAGGTGCAGGAAGTGTTGGGCTCGCTATCGGCCCGCATCGACGACATGCAGACGCAGGCCAGCGCGGCCGGCAGCGTGGCCGGCGAAGTGCAGGCTTCGGTGGAGGCGTTCCGCCAACGCTTCTCCAGCCTGGCCGAGCAATCGGATCTGGTATTGCGCCAGGTCAGCGATGTGCAGCAGAAGTCGCAAACCTCGCTGCAGAAGGTAGGCCATGTGATCTACAAGCAAAGCGCCTATCACGCGGTGGAGGAAGCGCAGGCCATGGCGCCATCGCAAGAACTCGCGCCGTGGATAGACGGCGATGGCGCGGCCCTGTTCGGCAGCGGAGCCGTCCAACCCTTGCGCGCGCCGCTGCAGAATCTGCAGCAACAAGTGGAGGCCGCGGTGGCCGCCGCAACGCAAAGTGGCCAACTCGACGAGGCCGGCATCATCAGCAAGATGCAGGCGATGGAGCAGATCAGCGTCAAACTGCAGAACGAACTGGACAAGCTGGCGGCCGGATAAGTCCCAACCATCGGCATCCCCACAACCGGGCCTGCTGGCCCGGTTTTTTTATGCATAGGCTCAGGATGCGCCCCATAGCCTGGCCACCCATTTCTCCATCTGCCGCATCGCATCGTCTTGCCACAGCCCGCTCACCACGCAGCATCTTCCCCCCCATCCCTAATACAGCGCCAGCCCTTGCCCGCCGCAGGACTCGTCCTTTCTATGCCCAGGCTGCCATGAAGTGATGACTCCTGGATTTGTGTCTATAACGCAATCAGCATGCCTTCGCACATGCGCAGCATTTATTTACGTAAATAAATAATGTATTTCATGATATAAATTACAAAATCAATCTTTCGCTAAGAGAAAGACATATTCCTCCCTCAATTTCCTCTCATGAAAATACGTCCGATACCAAACCCTTCCTGCCGCCACAAACAAAAAAGCCGCCCCATCCAGGGGGCGGTTCGGTAACAGCAAGACCGGGTCATAACAAACCAATGGCCCCGGTTCAGAAAAATCCCAGCTTGTCCTCGCCATAGCTGACCAGCAGGCTCTTGGTCTGCTGATAATGCTCCAGCATCATCTTGTGCGTTTCGCGGCCGATGCCGGATTGCTTGTAGCCGCCGAAGGCGGCGTGCGCGGGATAGGCGTGGTAGCAGTTGGTCCACACCCGGCCGGCCTCGATGTGGCGGCCCAGATAGAACGCTGTGTTGATGTTGCGCGTCCACACGCCGGCGCCCAGGCCGTACAGGGTGTCGTTGGCGATGGCCAATGCCTCGTCGCGGTCTTTGAAGGTGGTGACCGACACCACCGGGCCGAAGATTTCCTCCTGGAAGATGCGCATCTTGTTATGGCCGTGGAACACCGTCGGCTGGATGTAGAAGCCGCCGGCCAGATCGCCGTCCAGCTGCGCTCGCGCGCCGCCGGCCAGCAGTTGGGCGCCTTCCTCGCGGCCGATGGCGAGGTAGCTCTGGATCTTGTCCATCTGCTCGCTGGACGCCTGCGCGCCTATCATGGTGGACGGGTCCAGCGGATTGCCCTGCTTGATGGCGGCGACGCGGGCCAGCGCCTTCTCCATGAAGCGGTCGTAGATGGATGCCTGAATCAGCGCGCGGCTGGGGCAAGTGCACACTTCGCCCTGATTCAGCGCGAACATCACGAAGCCTTCGATGGCCTTGTCGAAGAAGGCGTCGTCCTGCGCCGCCACATCGTCGAAGAAGATGTTCGGCGACTTGCCGCCCAGCTCCAGCGTCACCGGAATCAGGTTCTGGCTGGCGTATTGCATGATCAGCCGGCCAGTGCCGGTCTCGCCGGTGAAGGCGATCTTGGCGATGCGCTTGGAGCTGGCCAGCGGCTTGCCGGCCTCGACGCCGAAGCCGTTGACCACATTCAGCACGCCGGGCGGCAGCAGATCGCCCACCAGTTCCATCAGCACCAGGATGGACAGCGGCGTCTGCTCGGCCGGCTTCAGCACCACGCAGTTGCCGGCGGCCAGCGCCGGGGCCAGCTTCCATGCCGCCATCAGAATGGGGAAATTCCACGGAATGATCTGGCCCACCACGCCCAGCGGCTCGTGGAAGTGGTAAGACACGGTATGGGCGTCGATCTCGCCCAGGCTGCCTTCCTGCGCGCGCACGCAGGCGGCGAAGTAACGGAAATGGTCGATGGCCAGCGGGATATCGGCGGCGCGGGTTTCGCGTATCGGCTTGCCGTTGTCCCAGGTCTCCACCTCGGCCAGCAGGGCCAGATTGGCCTCCATGCGGTCGGCGATCTTGTTCAGGATGATGGCGCGCTCGGTCACCGGGGTATGGCCCCACTGGAAACGGGCGGCGTGGGCGGCATCCAGCGCCAGCTCCACATCTTGCTCGTCCGAACGCGGGATTTCGCACAGCGGCTTGCCGGTGATCGGCGTGACGTTCTCGAAGTAACGGCCGTTCACCGGCGGCACCCACTGCCCGCCGATATAGTTGGCATAGCGTGATTTCAGCGCAAAGCCGGGTTGCAGGTTTGCCATCGCAGTCTCCTTGGTGGTAATGAACCCCTGGCTTGGGGATCACACCACAGCGCAAGCGGCGTGCCAGCCTCTACCCATACTGCATGGCAGCATCCGGCAAAGCGGCAAGCGGCGCGGCATGCGGCGAAACCACATTGCAATGCAGCATATTTTCTTACCAATCAGCCACTTGCCACGCCTGGCAAAGCACCGATAATCAGCAAAACCGCCCACCAAACTGTCGCAGGCTGACACAGCTGTCGCACCGCGACGGCACAGCCTGCAGGAGACGCGCATGACCCAGGCTGCCCGCCTGCCGCTGGACGAAATCCGCCGCCGCTTCTTCAGCGACCAGCCCTTGCCCGGCCATGCCTTACCGCCATCCATCCTCCAGTCCTGGCAACGCTGCCGCAGCCTGGGCCTGCCCACAGGCGTCCGCGGCGAAGAGCGGCTGGAGGATGCCGCATTGCGCCAACGGCGCGAAGCCAGCGCCGGCTGGCTGGAAGCCGCGCGGCCGGCCCTGGCCGGCCTGTATGAACAGGTGGCCGGGCATGAGCTGGCCCTGGTGGTGGCCGACAGCCGCGGACTGATACTTGAAGAGAGCGGCGATATCGGCTTTCTGGACAAGGCGGCGCGGTTGGCGCTGGCCCCGGGCATGGACTGGAGCGAGGCGGCGCGCGGCACCAACGCCATCGGCACTGCGCTGGCCGCGGCGGATAGCATCTTGGTGCGCGGCGCGGAGCATTACCTGGAACGCAACCGCGCCCTCAGCTGCGCGGCCAGCCCCTTGCTTGGCCCGCAAGGCCAGACGCTCGGCGTGCTCGACATCAGCGGCGCCAGCCGCAAGCTGAGCGAACCGCAACTGCAAGCATTGCGCGCCGCGCGCGGCCAGATCGAGGCCTTGCTGCTGAGCAAGGCGGCGCGCAGCGGCTGGCGATTGAGCCTGCATCGAGACCCGCGGCTGCTGGACAGCCCGGCCGCCTGCCAACTGGTCTTCGACGAAGACGGCCGGCTGCTGGCCGCCAACCGCGCCGGGCTGGCGCTATGCGGGCTGGCGCCGGGCGACTGGCGGCCGCGCCACTTCGCCGCCCTGTTCGGCCAAAGCCTGGAGCATTGGCTGCGCCGCCACGGCGAGGCGCTGGGCGCGCTGGAGATCGGGGCGCAGCAGGCATCGGCCCGGCTGCGTCCGCCCGCCGCCCACCACCGGGCAGCGCCATCCCCGGCCGCGGCTCCCGCCCACAGCGCGCCCGCGCTGGACGGCCTAGCGGAGTCTTTGTTCGCCACCGCCTTGAAACTGCTGGAAGCCGACATCCCGGTGCTGATCCTAGGCGAGACCGGCACCGGCAAGGACAGGCTGGCGCGCGCCTTGCACAATGGAGGCAGCCGGCGCGGCGCGCCGTTTGTCGCGGTCAACTGCGCGGCAATTCCGGAAGGACTGATCGAGGCCGAGCTGTTTGGCTACCAGAGCGGCGCCTTCACCGGCGCCAGCCGCCAGGGCAGCAAGGGCAGGCTGCGCGAGGCCGATGGCGGCGTGCTGTTCCTGGATGAGATAGGCGACATGCCGCTGAGCCTGCAGGCGCGGCTGCTCAGGGTGCTGCAGGAGCGAGAAGTGACGCCGTTGGGCGGCGGCCCGGCGCGGCGGCTGGACATCCGGCTGATCTGCGCCACCCACCGCGACTTGCGCGCGCGGGTGGCCGAAGGGGCCTTTCGCGCCGACCTCTACTACCGGCTATGCCACTATCCGTTGACGCTGCCGCCGCTGCGCGAACGCGGCGACGTAGCGGCCATCGCTCAGACCATGCTGGACGGCATGGGAGCCGCCCGGCGCGGCATCGCGCTGTCGCCCACGCTGGCCCAGGCCATCCACGGCTACCGCTGGCCGGGCAATCTGCGCGAGCTGTCCAATCTGCTGGCCACGCTGCTGGCGCTGGCCGACGATGGCGCGACGCTAAGCCTGGAGCATCTGCCAGCAGCGCTGCGCGCGGATATGGCCAGCGCGGGCCATGCAGTGACGGAGAGCGCGCTAGAGCAAGTGCTGCGCCGCTGCGGCGGCAATGCCAGCGCGGCGGCGCGGGCGCTGGGCATCAGCCGCTCCACGCTGTATAGGCGGCGGGCAAAGAAGGGCTAAACCTCCGCCCCCATCAGGCCAGCCAGCTCGCCGCGCAACCAACGCAAGCCGGGATGGCCGTGGCTGCGCTCGTGCCACGCCATGGCCACGTCGAAGCGGCGCAGCGGAAACGGGCACTCCCGCAACTGCACGCGTTCGCGGCAGGCCCAGGAAACCGCCGAGCAATAAAAAAAGCGGGAAGCCTGGCTTCCCGCTTTTTTGCGTTTCCGATTCGATCAGAAACCGAACGCCGCCCGCTCCTCGGCGGTCAGGTGGCGCCATTCGCCCACCGGCAGCTCGCCCAGCGCGATCGCGCCCAGGCTTTCGCGGTGCAGCGCCTCAACGCGGTTGCTGGCCGCCGCCACCATGCGCTTCACCTGGTGGTACTTGCCCTCGGTGATGGTCAGCAGGATGGTGTGGGCGTCGATCTGCTCGATGCTGTCGGCGGCGAACTCGCGCGCCTCGTCGTTGAGGTAGACGCCGCTCTGCAGCTTGGCCAGCAATTCCGGCGTCGCCTCGTGCTTCAGCGTGACGCGGTAGACCTTGGGCACCAGCTTCTTCGGCGAACTCAGGGCATGGATGAACTGCCCATCGTTGGACAGCAGGATCAGGCCGGTGGTGTCCACATCCAGCCGCCCCACCGCCGACAGGTCCAGATTGGAAAACTGGTCCGGCAGCAGGCGGTAGATGCTGGGATGGCACTGCGGCTTGTGCGAGGTTTCGTAATTGGCCGGCTTGTGCAGCAGCAGATACAGCGGGCCGGTCACCAGCGGCCACGGCTCGTCGTCCACCACCAGGCTGGCGATGTCGGCCAGTTCATATTGGGCGCGGTAGTTGTCCACTACCTCGCCGTTCACTTGCACCAGGCCGTATTCGATCAGCTGGCGGCACTCCTTGCGGCCGCCAAAGCCTTGTTGTTGCAACAGTCGATAGAGTTCCATGCAGCGATGGTAGCACGCGCGGCAGGCGCGCGCCGGCCTCAGGACAGCATCTGAATCGGCGCGGCGACGCAAACGCGGTCGCGCCCTTGCTGCTTGGCCTGGTACAGGGCCTCGTCCGCCGCCAGCACCACGCTTTCGGCGTCCTCGCCATGCAGCGGGCACAGCGCCAGGCCGATGGACAGCGTCACCGACAAGGTATGGCCCAGCGCGTCTATCTCCATGGCGCGCACCGCCTCGCATAGCTGTTGCGCCTTGGCGAAGGCCGCGTCCAACGAGGCCCCCGGCAGCAGCACGAAGAATTCCTCGCCGCCATAACGGCAGACAATGTCGCCGCTGCGGAAGTGATCGCTGAAATACGCCCCCAGCGCGGTCAGCACCGCGTCGCCGCAGCGATGGCCGTAGGTGTCGTTGACGCGCTTGAAGTGGTCGGCGTCCACCATCAACACGGCCACGTCGCGATGCAGCGCCAGCATGTGATCCAGCACCCGCGGCAGGATGTCATCGAGGTGGCGGCGATTGAACAGCCCGGTCAACGGATCGCGCAGCACCTGGTCGCGCAGTCCCTGCTGCAGCCGCTCGATCTCCTCCACCTTGCGGCGCAGCGAGGCATTGGCATCGCGCAGATTCTGCTCCAGCCGCTTGCGCTCGCTGATGTCGTTGATACCGTTGATGGCATACCAAACCTTGTCGCTCTTGACCACCGAACAGGAAATCAGCGCCCAGAATTCTCGCCCCTGCGCGTTCTTCAGCTTGACCTCCCGGTCCGCCACCCGGCCGTTGACGCGCAAGGCCTGCGCCACATCCTCCCGCTCTTGCGGATTAACGTAGAAGTCCTGCACCCGCAGCGCGCGCGACGGATGCAGGCGGGTGCCGAACAGCTCCTCCGCGCGCTCGTTGGCATAGATCAGCTCGCCGCCGGCCAGCCGGTTCATCGCCAGGGGAAACGGCGCCGCATCGGCCATCAGCCGCAGACGGGCCTCGCTCTCCGCCAACTGGCTGGTCCGTTCGCCGACTTTGGCTTCCAGCGACTGGTTGGCCTGCAGCAGGTTGCGCTCCACTTGGCGCCGCTCTTCCAGCAAAGCGCCGAACACCAGCAGCGTCACCGGCTGCACCAGGCCCAGCAGCGCCACATTCAGCAGCGACTCATCGAGGGTCGGCGCGATGGCCAGCGCGCCGGCCTCGAAACGGATGCCCGCCAAGGCCAGCGCCACAATCGCCAGGGCCAGCGCGTGCGCCAGCAGCAGCTGGCTGCGGAAAGCCAGCCACAGCAAGGGCATGATGAAAAGATACGGCAGAATGGCGTAGTGGCCGCCGCGCCCGGGCAGCGCGCAGCACACCAGCGCCGCCAGCGACAGCGTGGCGCCGGCCACCAGCGAAGTCTCGCGCCAGCAGGCCCCGCCGCCGCAAGAACGCTCGGTGCGGCCGGCCAGCAGCAGAATCGGCGCCAGCGTCAGCAGCAGCACGGCATCGCCGAGCCAGACCCGCGCGAATGCCCAAGCCAGCTCCGGCAGCTGGTGCCGGTAAGCAGGCAACAGCACGAAGACCCTGCCCAACGCCGCCAGCAAGCTGCCCAGCGCCACCGGCCCAGCCAGAAAGGCCAGCACATCGGCCTGACGGAAAAAAGGCCGACTCCGCCTCGGCGGCAGATAGGCGCTGAACAAGGCCGCGGCCAAGCCGCTGGCGGCCAGCAACAGCCGCTCGGCCAGCAGCAGCCCCGGCTCGCCCCAGGCCAGCCACAGCAAGCCCAGCGTCAGACCTGGCCAGACTCGCCGCCCAAGACGCAGCAGCATGGCCAACGCCAGCGGCAGGCCCGGCTGCAGCCAGTGGGAATATGGCGACGGCAGACACGCTGCCAACAGCGCGGCGAACAGCGCGCAGGCCGCGGCTACCGCCGCCTGTAAAACAGCCAACGCCCCCCAGCTGCGCCAAGCCGCATCGCGAACCGACATCTCGACTCCATCCTGTATGGGCGGGCCGTCGCCGCGCCTGATTATGCATCTCAGATTAGTCTTGAAAAGCCGGCAAATCCATCAAATTCCCGCCTTATCCTGTGAAGGACTATTGCCGTGTCGCATCGGCATGCGGCTTGCGGTTTATCTTGCTGATTCCGCTTGGTATTGTTCAGATGATGGCAATCATATGAAACCCTGGAGCAAGCATGCGCTATCCAGACGCACACAAGACCCAGACCCGCCAGCGCATCGTGGCCATGGCGGCCTTGCGTTTCCGCGCCGAAGGCTTGGCCGGCGTGGGCATCGCCAACCTGATGGCCGACCTCGGCCTGACCCATGGCGGCTTCTACGCCCATTTCGACAGCAAGGAGCAACTGGTGGCCACCGCCTGCAGCCAGGCCTTGCAACAGCTGAACCAGCGCTGGCGGCAACTGCTGGAGCAGGCGGCGCCGGGCGAATGCATGGCGGCGCTGGCCAGCGACTATCTCAGCCCGGCCCACCGCGATCTGCCCGACTCCGGCTGCGCGCTGGCCGCGCTGGCCGGCGAGCTGGCGCGCCAGGGCGTTACCGTCCGCCAGCGGGTCGCCGGCGAGCTGGAGGCGATACTGGCCACGCTGGCGCACGCCAGGCAACGCGACGGCCAGGCGGATAGCGCGCTGGCCGACCTGGCCATGCTGGTGGGCAGCCTGTCGCTGGCGCGGCTGATAGACGACGCGGCATTGTCTCAACAGCTACTGCAACAGGCGCGCGACAGGCTTGTCGCGCCAAAATAGCAATGTCATGATTTTGCTTTTTATCAGCAAAATAATGCATAACGCTCCCCTGCGCGCATCGCTGAACAAATCTCTGCGCACGATTCGAGGTGCTGAGTAATGGATCCGGACTCAGAGAAGCGTTCAGCCGCGCCTTGAGCCTGACGGGCACAGACGGGAAGCCTCAGGCTTGAAGGGACGGGGGCGCATCGAAAACGTGTTTTGCACAAGCCAGGCCCAAAGATCGTGAACAGGCTCTAACTACGGCGCCGCGCTGCGCGGCTGCAGGCAGGCCTCGCGCGTCTCCTGCAGCAAGCGCTCGAAGTCGCCGCTGTCCTGCAAGGCCTTCAAGCCGCGGTTGAAGCGCTCCACCAGCTCCGGGCCGCGCGCATGCTTGCGCCAGATGACCACGTGCAGCGGCGCCGCCCAGAACGTCTTGTTCTGCGCCTCCAGCTCCGCTCCCTGCACCGGACTGAAGTGGTGGGCGATCAGATATTTGCCCACCTCCTGGTCGATGGGAAACAGGTCGATGCGGCCGGCTATCAATTTTCGCAGATTGATCAGATCGTCCGGCGCGTTATCCACCGTCAGCGTGCCATTCTTGACCTGGGCGTCGAAGTCGTCGGAATAGAAGTTGCCGACCGTGATGCCGACCCGCGCGCCCTTCAGTTCGCTCCAGCGGCTCCACGCCAAGGGGTGCTCCTTGCGCTGGAAGAACACCATGCGCGCCGACAGCACCGGCAGGGTATACAGCAGGTCGCGCTTGCGCTCCGCCGTCGGCGCCCAGCCGAAGCTGCCGTCCACCTGGCCGTTGCGGGCGGATTGCAAGGTGCGGTTGTTGGGGTAATAGCGGTATGCGACGTCAACGCCGCCGCGGGCGAAGGCTTCCTTCACCAGCCGCGACAGTATCCCGTCGTAAGGCAGCTCCTGGCCCATATACGGCGGCCATTCCTGATTGGACAGGGTGATCTTGAGGCGCGGGGCAGCCTCAACTGGAGTTGCCAGCAGCGCAACCCAGCTCAGGATACCCAGCAGCATGCCGTGGTATCGCATTGTTTTCCCGATTCCTGCAATGAATGAGCTGCCAGTTTGTTTTATATGCTGCGGACAGTCTCTTTGTGAGAATAACTGGCAATACCATTCGCATCAATGAAAAACGCCCGGTGTAATTTACACCGGGCGTCTTTTGCATGCAGGCTCAGCGGCTCTTAGGCGGCGTGAACAACGCGGCTTTAGGCGCGGCGGGCTTGCCGCTGCGGCTGCCTTCGGAACGGGCGTTCTGGCCCTGTCCTTGGCGAGGACCGCTGTTGCGCCCATGGCCCGCCGGCTTGCTTTCGGTCTGATGGCGCGGTTTGGACGCCGGGTTGCGCGGCTGTTGGCTGCGTCCCTGTCCTTGGCCGCCACGGCCTTGTCCCTGGCCGCGGCCGCGCGCGCCGCCGCCCATCAGGATCGGCTCCGGCTTGACGTTGAGGTCGGCCTCATAGCCCGGCACGGTGAAGCGCTCGATCGACATCTTGATCAGCTTTTCGATGTCGCGCAGGAAGTTGAACTCGTCGACGCACACCAGCGACAGCGCTTCGCCCGGCGTGCCGGCGCGGCCGGTGCGGCCAATGCGGTGCACATAGTCTTCCGGGACGTTGGGCAGCTCGAAGTTGACCACGTGCGGCAGTTGGTCGATGTCCAGACCGCGCGCGGCGATGTCCGTCGCCACCAGCACCTGCAGCTCGCCGCTCTTGAAGTCGGCCAAGGCGCGGGTGCGCGCGTTCTGGCTCTTGTTGCCGTGGATGGCGGCGGCAGAGATGCCGATCTTTTCCAGCTTCTCCGCCAGGCGGTTGGCGCCGTGCTTGGTGCGGGTGAACACCAGCACCTGGAACCAATTGTGCTCGCGGATGAGATGGATCAATAGATCGGTCTTCTTGTCGCGGTCAACCAGGTGTACCTTCTGCGTCACCAGCTCGTTGGTGGTATTGCGGCGCGCCACTTCCACCAGCTTGGGGTTGTCCAGCAGCTTGTCGGCCAGCGCCTTGATCTCGTCGGAGAAGGTGGCCGAGAACAACAGGTTCTGCCGTTTGGCCGGCAGCTTGGCCAGCACCTTCTTGATGTCGTGGATGAAGCCCATGTCCAGCATGCGGTCCGCTTCGTCCAGCACCAGGATTTCCACGCCGGACAGGTCCACCGTTTTCTGGCCGACATGGTCCAGCAGACGGCCCGGCGTCGCCACCAGGATGTCCACCGACGCGCGCAGCGCCTTGATCTGCGGATTGATGTTGACACCGCCGAACATCACCAGGGACTTCAAGGGCAGGTATTTGCTATAAGTACGGACAGACTCTTCCACCTGAGCGGCCAGCTCGCGGGTGGGGGTCAAGACCAGAGCGCGCGGACGGCCGGCATGGTGGCTGGGCGAGCGCATCAACAGTTGCAGCAACGGCAGCGTGAAGCCGGCGGTTTTGCCGGTGCCGGTCTGGGCGGCGGCCAGCAGGTCGCCGCCTTGCAGCACTTGCGGAATCGCTTGCGCCTGAATCGGGGTAGGCGTGGTATAACCGGTATCGGCTACGGCGCGCAGCAAGGGGTCTGCCAGGCCTAGGTCGGCAAAGGTAAGATCGGACATAATATGCTCCTGCGACGGCCTATCGCAGAACTGCGACCAATCCAGGCTGACGGGATAGTGTGAGTTGAAACTCGTGGAGTGAACAACGTGCGGGACTGGTACTCGCACGAAGCGTCGCAGTGTACAGGCAATCGCTGGCGATGGGAACTCGCCGCCGGCCTCGCCAGCTCTGCCGCAACGATGCGGTGGCTTTTTGTTGTCGTTTTTGAGGATTGAATATGCCCATAGCCCCTACCAGGCTGATAGGCTCTTTGCTGTTGCTGCCGGCGCTGGCGCTGGCCGGCAAGAACGACCGCCTGCATGCCGGCGGCGCCGAACATACAACCGTCGAGGCAGCCAAACCGGTGGCGGAAGCTCCACAGGTCGCCACCGACTTCCACTGCGATCAACCGGCCAACGCCGTGGAAAGCATGATGTGCCAGGACGACGGCCTGACCCGGCTGGACAATCGGCTGGAGAAGTTCTACGCCCAGGCGCTGGCCAAGGCCGATCAGACCGGCAACAATGCGCGCGGCAAACTGATCAACGAACAGAAACGCTGGGTCAAGTCATTGAAGGACTGCATGAAGGAGGAGGATCCCCACATGTGCCTGGGCGACACCTATATCCTGCGCATTTCCCAACTTCAGGCGGCCTGGGCGCTGGCGCCGTCCCTGACACCGTTGCGCTATCTGTGCAAAGGTCAGCCGGACAGCACCATTCTGGCCACCTTCTACCGCACCCGCCCCGCCACCGCCAAACTGGAACGCGGCAATTCGCTGGTCATCGTGCACCAGGGCATCAGCGGCAGCGGCGCGCGCTACCAAGGCCAGGGCGTCGAGTTCTGGATCAAGGGCCGCGACGCCAGCGTCAATTGGCGCGGCGAATCGCTGGAATGCACCACGCAGCCGACGCCGTAAACCCTACCCGTCGCGGGACGGGTCAGCGCAAGCCGGCCGCTGGATTTTGTCAGCCGCGCGCCGCCCCGACATGGCGCCATCGGCGCGCTGCGGTTAGAATCGGTCGCCCGCGCCATCCTGCGCCGGGCGCAACCCGAATCAGCAAAGACCCGCCATGGCCCTGAACGCCACCATCTACAAAGCCACGCTCATCCTGTCCGACATGGACCGCGGCTATTACGCCACTCATTCCCTGACCCTGGCCCAGCACCCGTCGGAAACGCTGGAGCGGATGATGCTGCGCATCGTCGCCTTCGCCCTGCACGCCAGCGACACGCTGGCCTTCACCCGCGGCCTGTGCGCAGACGACGAGCCGGAGCTGTGGCAGAAGAACTATTCCGACGAAATTGAGCTGTGGGTAGAGCTGGGCGAGCCGGACGAAAAACGGCTGAAGAAGGCCTGTTCGCGTTCTGACCGCGTAGCGCTGTACAGCTATGGCGGCCGCGCCAGCGAAGTATGGTGGGGGCAGAATGAGAACAAGCTGTCGCGGCTGGACAAGCTGGAAGTGTTCCGCATCGATTTCGAAGCGTTGCAGGCGTTGGCCGCGCTGGCAGAACGCAGCATGCAACTGACCGCCACCATCCAGGACGGACAGCTATGGCTGTCGAACGACGCTCAGAACATCTTGATCGCGCCGTTGCGGCTGAAGTGACGCGCCAGCCAGCCGCCCAGTCGCCGCCACAGCCCTAGCGGCGGCGGCAGGCCGCCATGCCCCAGTCGCAGCCGCGCCAATTGCCGGCGCTGACGCAGCGTCTGTCCGCCATCGCGCTTGGCGGGCAGGCGGCTCAGAATCACCACCCCGCACGCCTCGCGGCAGCTGCGGCGCAATGCGCTTCGGACGGGAACGGCCATCTCGCTCTCCTGGCTTTGGTCAACGTCAGAAGCGTAAAGAGGTCCAGCTAAATTTGCGGCAAAAAACAGGCCGGCTTGCGTAAAAATTGGCTAAATCCGCGAAGCGCGATTTATGCTGTTCCACGTGAAACCTTGCGGAAAACCGGTCCATGCTTAGCCTGCGTCCCGCTGACAGCGACGACATCCCCCTTATCGCCGCCCTCCACGCGCAAAGCTGGCGCGCGAGCTATCGCGGCATCCTGCCTGACGCCTACCTTGACGAATGCGCCGATGGCGACAGGCTTGCCGTATGGCGTGCCCGCTTCGCCTCCGAAAAGCCGCTCTGGGTGCGCATCGCCTGCTGGGGGGACGAGCCGGTCGGTTTCGTCTGCCTGTTGCCGGACGAGGCGCCGGAACTGGGCATTTACCTGGACAATCTGCATGTGCGCGGCGATCAGCAAGGACGCGGCATCGGCCGGGCGCTGATGGCAGCCGCCGCGGCCGAGGCTTGCCGCATCGCGCCGGGCAGGCCGCTCTATCTTTGGGTCTACCAGCGCAATGCCGCTGCCTGCGCCGTCTATGCCAGGTTAGGCGGCGAAGTGCTTGAGCGCCGCGAGGTGGACACCGCGGCCGGCACCCGCGCCATCGCGCTGCGCTTTCACTGGGCCGACCCTGCCCGGCTTTGCCAGCCAGGAATCTGAGCGCCGGCCACTCTGCGGCGCTTGCAATACACGCCATGGCTACTCTCAAATACCTGCCGCAATATCCGCCGTCGCTGGCGCAACAGGCGCAAACCCTGTTCGACGCCGGAGAGCTGCCCGCCCTGCTGCGCCGCGAATACCCGGACCCGCACGCCGTGCAAACCGACAAGGCGCTGTAGCCATTTGTCTCCGCGCTGAAGCAGCGCTATCTGAAAAACGCGCCGCTGCCGTCCAAGGTAATGTACGGCAATCAACCGCACCCGTTGAAGGCACGCTGGGCACCAACACCACGATTTCCTGGGTGCAGGGCGGCCGGCTGAAAACCAAGAGCGAGATCCGCATCGCCGCGCTGTTCCGCGAACTGCGGCTGCCCTTCTTGCAGATGATCGCCGCTACTCGCCAGTGATGCGGCCTACGACGTGATGCGCAAGTTAAGAAAAATGGACATCATTCAGTCGCGGACTGCGATGATCATGACTGCCCCGTCTGTGAGTAGCCGCCCTCATCCCGAACCATGAGGTACCATAGCGCAATGACCACGCTCAGCTATCTCCGCGGCTATCCTGCCGCCCTGCTCGAACGCATCCAGACCCTGCTGGAGCAAGACCAACTTGGCGCCTGGCTGGAGCGCAAGTATCCGGCACGCCATGACATCCAGACTGACAAGGCGTTGTACCAATACGTGACCGAACTAAAGCAGTGCTATCTGAAGAACGCTCCTGCCGTGGCAAAAGTGCTGTACGACAGCCAGCAACACCCGATGAAAGGCACACTAGGCACCAATACCTTCGTGGTTCGCGTACAGGGTGAAAAACTGAAGAGCAAAAATGAGATCCGGATCGCCGCATTGTTTCGTGACGCGCCAGAAGCGTTTTTACGGATGATCGTGATACATGAGCTTGCTCACTTAAAAGTGAAGGACCACGACAAGGCGTTTTACCAGTTGTGCTGCCATATGGAGCCGGACTACCACCAGTTGGAGTTTGACATGCGGGTATGGTTGACTTGGCGTGAACGCATGTAAGCTCTTTTCGACCGTCATCATCGATTCTGTCGAAGGGCTTGGGTAAACGAAGAGGCCCGGTCGGGCCTCTTCGTATGCGATTGCTTGGTTTGGTCTACCTATCGCGCTCGATGTCGCTGAGCGTTCCGCGTCAGCCCGTCACGCTTCAGTTTTTGCGTCGGCGGCCTCATCGCACCAGTCCGGTAAATTGATAGGTAGCCGGAATGGCCACCGGATACCAGGCGCCGCTGAAGGTGGCGATGATGATGCCGGACAGCAACGCGCCGGCCGCCATCAGTCCGCCGGCAAGCCGGTCGCTGCCGCGCGCCCCTAACCGCGTTTGCAGCAGCCAGCGTAGCGCACAGCCTATATGGGTGAAGTAGGCGACGATGGACAAGAAGTAATAGGGCATGAAGAACAGGAAGTAATTGCCCAGGTGCAGGCCGGCGGCGGCAAAATAGAAATTGGTGTCCACGCCTTGCTCCCATCGCCCGTATAGCACGGCGCTGAGGTGGAACAGCAGAAAGAAAGCGAGGTACAGGCCGGAGTAGGCCTGGGCGTGATCAAAGAAACCATGCCGGAGGCCGCGGCGCGCCCATACGAAATACAGGCCGGATCCTGCCTGGAACAGCACGCAGGCCAACAGCAGCGTTTCCACTGGCGGGAAGCGGTACCACACTCGGTAGGCTCTCATATAGTCGATATGGGCCTGGATGCCGGCCAAGGCGGTCAGGTGGTTGAGCAGGTGGAACAGGATATACAGGCTGATCAGACAGGCAGTCAGGCGGTGTAGCTTGTGCAACATACGATCCCTTTTTGGCGACAGACATGAGCCGGCCGGCACGAGCGCAGTGCCGGCCAGCCTTGCAGCTTAAAGCCGGGGATCGAGCTTTCGGTACTGACTGAAAGCAGGATGGCGTCGACGGTCATGCCATGGCAGAGGTCGCCAGTGGATGCTCGAACCCGATCTCCGCCGTGCGCAGCGCGCGGCGCGCGTAATAGGCGAAGCCGGCCTGGGAGCGCTTCTCCTGCAAAATCCAGTCATGCGCTTCACGCGCCAGCGCCGGCTCCACTTCGCGTATCTCTCCCGCCGCTTCCGCCAGCAGTTGCAGCCGAGCGGCGCGTTCGCATTGGATCGCCATCATGCAGGCCTCTTCCACCGAATGACAGGCCACCACCAAGCCATGGTGGGCCAGCAGCGCCGCGCGCTTGTCCCCCAGCACGCCACTAATGATCTCGCCCTCGCTGTTGCCCACCGGCACGCCGGGCCACTGCGGCAGGAAGGCCACATCGTCGTACAACATGCAGGCGTCCATGTGGGCGATCTTCAACGGACGGCCCAGCATGGACAGCGCCGAAATGTGGGTCGGGTGGGTATGGATGATGCAGCGCACATCCGGCCGCGCCCGGTAGATCCAGCTATGGAAACGATTGGCCGGATTGGGCATGCCGTCGCCCTCCAGCACGTCCAGGTCGGCGTTGACCCGCAGCAGGTTGCCGGCTGTGGTTTCGTCAAAACCCAGGCCCAGCCGCTGAGTGTAGTATTCGCCCGGCAGGTCCGCCCGCGCGGTGATCTGCCCGGCCAGGCCGGAATCGTGGCCCTGCGCGAACAGGATGCGACAAGTCAGCGCCACTTTTTCGCGCAGCGTCCATGCCGGCGCGCCCAGGTGGCGCTCCATCTGCACCTTCGCCCGTTCGATCAAACTCTGCTTGTCCATTGTCATGGTGTCGGTCATGGGATCTCCTTTCTTGAAAAGAGCCGGCCGCTCCGCGCGGGTCCGGCCCGAAGAATACGGAACGCCTCCTGGCACAGGAGGGCCGCGCTCATGCGATGGCGGGCTGGGTGGACGATGCTTCGCGATACGCGGCCTCGATGGAGCTGAAAAACTCCAGTCGCGCGTCCACCAAAGCGTGGCCGGCGCGCAGCATCAGGTCAATCTGCTCCGGCGCCGAGCTGGCGATGTCCAGCATGATGTCGCGTATGGTTTCGGCGTGGCCGTCGTCGCACTCCACATGGATGTGGAAGAACTCGATGTCGCGCCGGGCCGCGCCCAGGGCCTCGAAACCGAGGATGATATCGCCGTACATCGGCGGCACCAGCCCTTCCGCGCCCAGACACAAGGCGCCCAGGCCGGCGGCTGGATTGAGATTGCGGCAATGCTGGAACATGCTGTCGATCAGCCTACGCGTGCCGGCCAGCAGCTGGGCGCCATCCAGCGACACCGAGTAATGCTCCAGCATTTCACGATAGATCAGATGATGCGGGCGCGGGCTGTTCGGCGCCAGTCCCAGTTCCTCGAACAGGTTTTCCGCCAACTCCAGCACTTCTTCATTGCTGGGCAGATTAGCCATCATCGCGCACAGGTAGCGTGTGAAGTAGGCGCTGTACAAGCCTTGCTGCACCAGGAAGATCTTCAGTTCGTCGAGCGAGACTTCGCCGGCGCGACAGCGCGTCAGGAAGGAATGGGAACGGATCCGTTCGATCAATTGCTCTTTGGTCGATTCCAAGAGCGCCATTTGCATGTCCATGCGTTTGCTCCAACAACAAGATTGAGGAGACCCTTTCGGGCCGGCGGATAATGCGTTGCGGCAATGGCACAACCTTGCGGCTGGCGGCGGTGAGCCGCGCGGTGCGGGCCGAGTGCCTGAACTGATTTGGCTTGCCCCGTAAAGCATTTAAATGTCGTCATTTGTCGATAAATTCTAAAAAAATCAACAAATTATCATTTCGCCTCAAAACTATTCTTACGTTGATAAGCATGAATAAATTCATACCCTTCACGAACAATCCTGAATGAATTTTTTGAATAGGAAAACTTTCATTTGTCATTTCACATGGCGGCTGTCAGACTTTTTACAGCAAGATAAATCGTGCGCTCATTACTAATTTGCTGTTAGATCCACAGTTGAAAGTCAGAGAAAGTCAGATGCATCCGCAAGAGCATGTCATCCGCGCTTTGCCCGACCTTCTGTCGGCAGCGACGATTGAGCAGGTCAAACAACACTGCCAGCAACTGGTCTCCAACATTGGTTTGGACTTTTTCTTGATCGGCATGGAATCCATGAACGGCGGCGTTCCCTCGTCTCGGGTGGAAACCAATTACCCGGCGGCCTGGATGGAGCGTTACGCGCGGCTGGAATGGATTGGTAGCGATCCAGTAGTGCACCATTGCCGGCAGTCCGCGGTGCCGCTGATCTGGCACCGCGGCCGCTTTGAGGACGAATTCTCCCAACACCTGTTCGAAGAAGCGTCCGCCTACGGCGTTTCCGCCGGTGTGGCCGCCTCTTTGCGCGGCGTCGGCCGCAGCCAGCCGATGATGATGTCCGTGGCCTGCGATGCCCACGCCGATGCGCGCACTGAACAATGGCTGCAAACGCTGACGCCGACGGTGCACTTGCTGTGCTCCTATGCTTACGAGGCTATTTGCCGCATCGAAGACGCCGGTCAGGCCGCCGAGGTCGGCCTGACCCCGCGCGAGCGCGAGTGCTTGCGCTGGGCGGCTGCGGGCAAAACGTCTTGGGAAACCTCGCGCATCCTGCGCTGCTCCGAATCCACGGTGAATTTTCATATCCGCAACATCATCAACAAGTTGCAAGTGTCCAACCGGCGGCAAGCGGTTGCCAGAGCCTTGGCCCAAGGCCTGATCTCCGCCTGATTCATCCGGCCAGCACCGCGCCGGCGGTGGCCGGCGAATGGCTAGTCAAACCTTGCAGCTCCTGGCGCTTGAGCTTGCCGCTGGGGGTGGTGGCGATGTCGGGCACCAGCTCGATACGGTCCGGTCGCAACGCTTTGGGCCGCAGCTCGCTCTGGGCGCGCTTCATCAAGTCCTCCACCAAAGCCGCGCCCGCGTAGCCGCTGGCTGTGGCCACCACATAAGCGCGCAGCCGGGTAAGTCCTTCGGCGGTAACCACTGGCAGCGCCGCCGCCTTCAGCACCCGTTTGTCTTCCAGCAGGAAGGCTTCCAGCTCTTGAGGACTGACCCAGTAGCCGGCCACCTTGATGCGTTCGCTGTCACGCGAGACGAAGCTCAGGCTCTCGCCGGCGCGCACGAACAGATCGCGGGTGGGGAAGCTGGCTGGCGCCGCTTCGATGACGCCGGCTTCACCGGGACGCAAATAGCCCAGCATCAGGCAGCCGCCGGACAGGTCCAGGGTAAAGGCGCCGGATGGCGCGTCGGCGTCTCCGGCATGCGGCGTCTCCAGGTAACGGAAGCCCTCGACGCGGCGCAGGCCGACTCCGCCGTCGGCGGTCTCTGACAAATAGGGCGCAAAGGTTTCGGTGGTGCCGATGGAGTCCAACATCCGCGAACCCGTCCAGGTTTCCCAGCGCTGGCGAATCGTCGGCGGCAGGCGTTCACCGGCGGAGAAGGACAGCCGCAGCGCGCTGAAGTCATAAGCGCGCTCCGCCCTCGCCATCAGCAGGTGGTACAGAGTGGGCACCGCCAGGAAGGCGGTGACGGATTCGGCCTCAATGGCGTCGAGAAACTCGGCGTGGCGCGCCCATTCCGGCAACAGCACCGCGCTGGCGCCGACGCTGAGCGGAGCGTGCAGGCCCTGCAGGCCGAAGGAGAAGAACGGCCCGGTGCTGGCCAATACTCTGTCTTCTGCGCACAACCCCCACATCGGCCGAGTGACGGTGCGCTCGAATGCCCAGAATGAGCGATGGGAATGCGCGCACAGCTTGGGCCGGCCGGTGGAGCCGGAGGTGGCGAGCACCAGCGCCGGGCTCAGGTCGAAGCTGGCTTCAATATCTCCGACCGCGTGCGCCGCCTCCGGCACGCTCTTGCGCGCCGCCAGCGTCGCCATGTCGGTCATCGCCTCGGCGCGCGGCTGGCACGCGGTGCGATCGGCTAGGATCAGGTCCGGGTCGTAGCTTTGCCACAAGCCTTCGTAATGTTCGGCCGACAGACCCGGATGCACCATGAAGGCGAGCCGCTGTGAACGCATGGCCGCCAGCCAGTAGATTACCGTTTCCAGCGTCGCCGATCCCACCAGCGCCACGCGCTGGCCCGGGCGACGGCCGGCGAGCAGAATATCCAACTCGCGCGCCGCCGTCAGGCTCAGGGTCTGCAATTGGTGATAACTGAGGACGCGGCGCCCCTTGGCGCCGCGTTCGATCAGGGCGACGCAATCGCCGCGCCCGGCGCGCACATGGCGGTCCACCATCAGGTCGACGCAGCCTGGGCTGGAATCAATAGGCATGTCTTGAACCTCTCAAATTTGAAAATGCGGGCCGCCGGCGGCGGCGCGCGCTCAGTTTTCCAAAGTCTCCGCATCCGGCTGCGCCAGGCGGCGGTAGTCCAGTGCGGGCACGCCGCAACGGAACAAGTCGCGCAACCGGGTCATCGTCGACAGGGGATTGGGGCGCTGGAACACATTGCGGCCCACGCAGATGCCGCCTGTGCCGTGGCGGATGACCGCCGCGGCCAGCTCCAGCAGCGCCAGCTCATCGGCCAACGCGCCGCCGGCGAACAGCACCGGGGTATGCTCCTGAATGCCGTCCACCAGTTCCGGAATGGCGTTCAGGTCCTCCGGCGCCGCCACTTTCAGCGCATCCACACCCAGCTCCACCGCCGCGCGCATGAAATGGCGCAAATGGTTGAGCGCCTTGCCCGCCAGCGGCCCCTTGTCGTAGACCATGTTCAGCACCGGCAGGCCGTAGGCGTGAGCCTGGTCCACCACTTGGCCGATCAATTGCAGGTTGTGGCCTGCAGTGTCGGCGGAGAAATTGGTTTGGATCGACACCGCGTCCGCGCCCAGGCGCACCGCGGCTTCCACGCTGGTGACCATCTGCTTGACGTCCGGGTTCGCGCCGATATTGAGCGAGCCGTTCAGGTGGATCATCAGGCCGCAGCCCGGTGCGCCGCCCAGCCGCTGGGCGAAGCCCTTGTGGGCGACGATGCCGGTCACCACCTCCGGGTCCAGCCAGCGGAGCACCTCCTCCACCCGGTTCAGGCCGTCCAGCGGACCCATGGTCAAGCCATGGTCGATGGGAACGATGAGGGCCTTGCCGGATTGCCGGTCTACAAAGCGGGACCAGCGACGTTTGCGTGCCATTTCAGTCATTCAAGCCTCCTTGTGGCTGTATGTGTCCAACAGTCGATCAGCCTTCGCTCAGCACCGAACGAATCGGCCGGCGCAGTATCTTGCGGGTGGGGATCGCGCTGGCCAGCGCGGCCAGAATGACCACGCCCACCAGAGTCAAGACGTAAACCGGAGCCACCCAGGCCACTTCGACCGGCACCGCGTTGCTGGAGCCGGGCGGAATCCACATGATCTTGGCGGCGCGCACCACCCAGGTGACGCCCAGCGCGCAAGCGATGCCCGTCAGCGCCGCGGCCGCGGCTAGCCAGCTGTTCTCCAGCGCGGTGAGCATCATCACGAAACGGCGGGTGAAGCCCAGGCTGCGCAGCGTGGCGAATTCGCGCGCGCGTTGAGCGAAGTTCATATAACTGGCGTTGAGCAGACTGGTGAAGCCGACGATGCCGGCGACGATGGCGATGAAGTTGAGGAAGCCGCTCAGCACCGTCTTGAACTGCTGATAGAAGGCTGCGCGGTCGGACCAACGGAACACAGTCACGTCCAGGCCGGCGGCTTTGAGCTTGGCGGACAGCCGGTCGCGCGCGGCGTCCATATCGGCGCCCTCGACCAACAACACATGGTATTCGCTGATTTCCTTGGTATTGAGCAAGGCCTGCGCGTCGGCCATGGGCATCACCACCAGGCGGTCGTTGATTTCCTTGATGCCCCAATCCATGATGCCGGTGGGCAGCGCCTGGGTAGCGTTGATCCGCGCCGAACCCCGGGTGGAAACCGTCAGCTCCAGCGGCCCGGGCGGGCACTGCATCGGTCTGGACGCCGGCGTTTGCCCCGGCTGCGTCGGAGCGAAGCCGACCTTAGGCACTTCGCAGCCCAGAATCGCCGCCAGGCCCTGCCCCAGCACCAGCGGATGCGCGCGGGTTTCCTGCCACAGCGGCGTGCCGGCCACCACGTCGTATTCGTAAGCGGGCCCCTTGATGCGGCGGATTTCCTGCACATCTTGGCCGATGCCGGCGAAGATGGTGCTGACCCGGGCATTGGACACCATGCCCGAAATGCGCAGAATCCGGGCCCGGGCCGCCACATCCGCATCCTCGGATAGCACCCGGTCGATACCGCTCTGCATCGCGGCGGTGATCGGATTTTGGCCCGCGCCCTCCACTTCCCGGGCCAGCTGCGACGACGGCCGCTCGATCACCAGATGGCCGCGCGCGCCCCAGCGCATGAAGGCGTTCTGGATCAGCTCCAGATTGGACTGCATGTAGCCGGCCAACAGGCATAGCGCCAGAATCGACACCGCCATCACCACCAGCGTGCCAACGGATTTGCGTCCCTGCCGCCGCACATTGCGCAGTGACATGCTCAACAATAATTTGGCGTTCATCTCGCGGCCTCCCTTACATGGTCATCAGCGTGTCCAGCGCGAACAGGCTGTCCGGCGGATTGCTGGGCGACACCTGGACGTATTGCAGGCGGCTGTAGCGATCAGGGAAGTTGGCGTTGACGATCTTCATGACGGACACGAAGGGTTGCTCGCGGCCGTTGACCTTGACCTTGTTGCCATACTCGAACGTGGCGGTCTTGAACACCGCCCCGCCGGCGGTGAGAAAGTCGGCCTTCACGCCCATCAGGCTGCGCTTGTCCAGGTAATAAACAATGCTCTCGTAGGTGGCGCCCGGCGTTGCGGCGGTCAGCTTCAGCTTGTGGCAGTCCACGCCGTTGACCTGGGCGCTGCCCGCATAAGCCGGCGCATAGTCGCGCGCGTACTGGGTGGCGGCGATGTCGCCGTTGGCGGCCTCGCCCACCAGCCGCTGCTGCGGGCTGATGCTGACAGGCTTGCGCAAGCCGGGCTTGGCATACCACATCGCCCGCGAGGCGATCAGAATTTTCTCGCCCTGATAGCGCTTGGGTTCCACCGTGCGGGCCAGCGCCTTGCCGTCGCGCACTGCGATGTCGTAAGTGGTGGTGGTGGTGCCGGCCGGGTCTTCGGTGTGTATGCTCAGCGACCATTTGTAGGCGCCCCAGCCGCCTCGGGCCAGATCAGCCTTATGCAGCCAGTCGCGCATGGTCGCCTCGTTGGGCGCGTCTTCAGCGTGGGCCAGGCTGGCGGTCAGCATGGTGGCCAACATCAGGCAGGTGGTGGTGGCCAACAGCCGGGTCAGCGGCACCGATTTCCCATTGGCCTTGACCTCGCCCCCGATGCGTTTGCGCGCGGTGACAGCCGCGCCCAGCGCGATGCCCAGGGCCACCACGGCGCTGGCGGCCAGCGCCCAGCCCAGCGGCAGATCCAGCGCCAGCTTCACCGGTTCGGCGATGCGCGGCAATTGGGTTTGCAGATTGGCGGAGAGGATTGCGTAAATCGTCATATAAGCGACTCCCAGGGCCAAGCAGCCCGCTATCAGTGTGGTCAGCACGCTTTCCCGCACGAACAGACCGGCGATCTTGCCGCGGCTGAAGCCCATGGCGCGCAGCATGCCTATTTCGCGGGTGCGGTCGGCCACATTCATGGCTACCGTGTGCTGAATGGTGGTAAGGGCGATCACAAACACCACGGCGCCGGTGAAGGCGAACACCATGTTGAAGAAGCCCATGAAACTGACGTAAAGCTGGCCGATTTGCGGGTGATTCCAGGTAGTCACCTCGTAGCGGCCCGGCGCCTGGCGCTCCAGCCGCGCCGCCAGGGCGTCGCGGTAGGCGATGGCGTTGCCGCGGTCGTCCAGCTGGATCACCACGCGCGACACCGCGTCAGTGTCGTACAGCGATTGCAGCAGATTGAGCGGCGCTTTCAGGCCCTTGTCCTCGATCGCCTCGATGCCGGTGGAAAACTCGCCGCTCAACGGCGCCTCCACCGCGTTGAGGCGGTTGGAATAGGAGGCGCCGAACAGCTGCAAGTCACCGCCCTTGCCCGGCGCGCCCAGCAAGTCCTGCAACTGGCGGGTCAGCAACAGGCCGTCGCGGCCCAGTGCCGACGGCGGCGCGGCCAGCGGGCTCTCCGCCTGCAGCGCGGCCTCGAAGGCCGGGTCGATGCCGCGGCCGAGGAAGACCGCGTTATGGCCGCCGGCGTTGACCATGCCGACGCCTACCAATTGGTCCGACACGCGGCGGAAGTGCGGCAGCGCCTGCGCTTGCTTATGCAGCATCTGCTGCTCGGCGCGGTCCAGCGAATACTGCGCAGGCGTCGCGGCCAATTGCTCCGGCCCGTCCTTGCGGTAGATCTGCACGTGCGCGTTGGCGTCGCGATAGATCACCACCGAGGCCAGCGAGCCTTCGACGAAGCGGATGTAGCCGAGAAACAGCAGCACGGCCAGCAAGCCGACCCCTACTGCCACCACCGTGGCTAGCGTGCGGCGCTGATCGCGGTACAGATTGCGAAATGCCATTCCCCACATCACATCACCTCGTAACGGTCGGTTTGCGGAACAAAGCCGTCGCGCGGCGCGGCCGCAGGCAGCTCGCGGGTCACCGACAGCGTGCCGTCGCGCAGCTCCACGATGCGGCGGACGTGCTGCAGCAGCCTGTCATCATGAGTGGAGAACACGAAGGTCACGCCCTGTTCGGCGTTCAACTGCTTCATCAGCTCCACCAGCGCGATGGCGTTGGTCGTGTCCAGGCTGGCTGTGGGTTCGTCCGCCAGGATCAGCTGCGGGCGCGTCACCAGCGCGCGCGCCACCGCCACCCGTTGGCGCTGGCCGCCGGAGAGCTGGTCCGGACGGAAGCCGGCGAAGCGCTCCAGGCCCACGGCGCGCAACGCCTCGGCCACGCGCTGACGCGTTTCCTGCCGCGACAACGCGTGCAAGTGCAG
Source organism: Chromobacterium sp. CCUG 76385 (assembly GCF_059916625.1). Lineage (NCBI taxonomy): Bacteria > Pseudomonadati > Pseudomonadota > Betaproteobacteria > Neisseriales > Chromobacteriaceae > Chromobacterium > Chromobacterium sp. CCUG 76385. The sequence goes on along the minus strand of NZ_JAUCGU010000027.1, from coordinate 18,175 downwards.
CGGCAGGGCCACGTTTTCCTCCGCGGTCAGCACCGGAATCAGGTTGAAGTTCTGGAAAATCATGCCGAAGGTGCGGCTGCGCAACTGGTCCAGCGCCGGCTCGCTCAGGGCGTTGACCGCCTTGCCCATCACTTTCACTTCGCCGTCCGAGGGCGAGTCCAGGCAGCCGATCAGATTGAGCATGGTGGTCTTGCCGCTGCCGCTAGGGCCAGTGATGGCGACGAAATCGCCGGGCTGGACTTGGAAGTCGACGCCATCGAGCGCCACCACCTCGACATCGCCAAGCTGGTAGCGCTTGGTGACCGATGCAAATTCAACTAGGTACACGGCAATCCTCCGAAAAAATCTTGATCAGGTTAGAAATGGATTTCCAGCGCCAGGTAGGCGTTGCGTGGCAAGGCCCTGGTCTGCTTCAAATCGTCCGTCACCCGGCTGCGGGACACGCCCAAGTAAACGGTGGCGGCGTCGCCGGGACTGAAGGACAGCTCGACAAAAGCGTCGGAGCTGGGCCGGTCCAGCCCCTGTTGCCAGCGCGCGGTCAAGCCCCAGCGCCGGTCGCCGAACAACTTGGGCCAGGTGGTTTGCAGCAGCGCGTAACGCTGCTGCGCGAACGGATGCAGCGGCCGGTTATGCGAGGGCTTGCTGCCGCTGGACGGCGCGGCGGCAAGCAGCGGATTGGCCCGCTCTTCCGGCGTCATCGCATAACCGTTGTAAATCAACTCCAAGCCGATCTCGGCGCCGGAAGCCAGCCCATAGCGCAGGCCGAGCGTGCCATCCCAGCGCCAGCGCTCGTCGTCCTGGGCCAGCCACGGCCCGGCGGTGTCGCGCCGCGCGTAGCCGCGCGAAGCGGCGAACTCGCCGCTCAGGGTCCAGGCGTCGTCCAGACCGTACTGCGCATAGCCGCCGAAATAGGGCTGGAAGCCGCCGCCGCCGGCCGCCACCGCCCCCAAGGTGGCCGATGGCTCGGTGACCCAATTCCATTCGCCGCGCGCCAGCATGAACAGGCCGTCGCCGTCGCGGACGCCCGGCACCGGGTCCAGATTGGGATTGGCCGCCAGCAGATTGAGCCGGCCGCGCTCGGATATCGGCAGGCTGGCGAAGGCCATCGGCTTGCCGGCGATTTCACGCCGCGGCGTCACCGCGCCGTTGTCCGGGAACAGCCGGTTGGTGGGGCTGTACAACATCGACGGCCCCCAGCCGATCAGGCGCTTGCCGGCGCCGATTTCGCCTCGGCCGACCGGCGCGATGGCGTAGCCTTCCAACAGCGGCTCCGGCCGCTGTGACGGCAACGCGTCCGGCTTGGACTCCTCTCCCAGCCAAAAGCGCGGTTTCAACACCGCGCGGCTGCCGTCGCAGGCGCCGCTCTCGCATTTCAGTCGCAGATCCAGCCGCAGCTCCGCGTCGCTGCGCTGGCTGACACCGCCGCCCAGCGCCGGATACAGCCGGCCGCGCTCATGGATCAGCTGCAGCAGCGCGTCATGCTCAAACCGCAGCCCGCCGGTTTCCTCGGCGGCGTCTTCGGCCTGGCTTGCGCCGGCGCTCAGCGCCAGCAAGGCGCCGCTCAGGATGGCCGCAATTCGGCAATGGAAACGGCTGCGCATGCAAGACTCGCGGTAGTGGTGGCGGAAGCCTGCAATTGCGCGTTGTAGCGCTCGCGCAGACGACGTTTCAAGGTTTTGCCGGTGGCGCCGATGGGGAAGTCCTCCCAGGGCAGAATCCACAGATGCGCCAACTGCTGCGCTGGCTCCAGCTGGCGATTGAGTTCCCGCAACAGGACGTCCGCCGCCACCGGAGCGGCGCCCTCGCACAAGGCCACCACCGCCGCCGGCCGCTCCGGCGCGTCCGGTTCCGGCCGCACGCCGAACACCGACACGTCCAGCACGCCGTCGCGCTTGAGCAACACCTCTTCCAACGGCAGGGTGTACACCGGCCCGTCCGGGGCGTGGATCACGTCCACCTCGCGGTCCAGATGGATCATTTCCCCGTCTGCGGCCTCGCGCACCACATCGCCGGTGAACCACCAGCCATCGCGCGAAGAGGCGTACAGCACGTCGTGCGCGTTCCAGTAGCCGCCGAACATGCTCTTGCCCTTGATCATCAGCAGGCCGGGACGGCCCTTGGCCACCGGCAGCCCCTCGCTGTCCGCTACCTTGATCCGCGGCCCCAGCGGTGTCTTGCGGCCGACGCGGCGATCGAAACGGCGGGTCCATGGCGTGGCGATGCGCAGCAAGGCGGCGATGCCCACCTCGCTGGAGCCTAGGCCGTCGATGAACAGCGAGCCGCTGACGGGCAGCCCCAGCCGCCGGAAAAACGAACCTTTCGGCAAAAACGTCCGTTGCTGGACTTCATGGCTGGCGTCGGCGGTGGTTCCCCAGATGCGCACGCTGCTCAGCGATCGCTTGGCTGCGCCGGCGATCATCAGCCGGGTGTAGGTGATCGGGAAGCCGAAGAATATGGTTGGACGCCGCTGTTCCAGCTGCCGCAACAGATCATGCGGGTCCAGGTCGCCGTTGATGATGCAGCGCATCCCTAGCAGCAAGGTGTTATGCAGGTAAAGCTGCGATACCTGATGGTTCATCGGCAAGGCAAAGCATGCCAAGTCGCGCGGCGATATCAGGTTGAACAGCAGGGTCGAGCGTAACGATTGGGCGATGCCCTCGCTCTTGAGTATGACGCCTTTGGGGATGCCGGTTGTACCGGAGGTATGGACGATGTAAAGCGGGTCTTCGGGGCCGCGAGCCACACTTGGCGCGGTGTGCGGGGATTGCCGCAGCAGCTCGGACAGCGCATGGACGCGATCCGCTGCCGTCGGCGGGAAGCCGTCGGCCAGCACGGTTTGATGGACGCAGGCCGGCAGATACGAACGCACGCGCTCCCAACTGGCGCAATCGGCGATCAATAGGCGGGCGCCGACGCGGGACAGATATAAGCCGGCGGTTTCGGGCGCTACGTTGGCGTTCATCGGCACGGCAATGGCGCCCAGGCGGATCGCGGCGACAGAAAACAGGAAATAGTCGAAGTCGTTGGCTTTATAGATGGCCACCCGGTCGCCGCGCGCCACGCCCAGGCTGTGCCAGCATGCGGACAAGGCATTGACGGCGTCGAGCAATTGGCCGGCGGTCCAGACCCGGCGATCGGTCCAGCGCATTGGCCGGGCCAACTCGATCAACTCGCGAAAGCCATGGCGCCGCGCGGCGGTTTCGAGCACGGTGTCGATGCGGTTGTCCCAGCGGGCCAAGAGGGTCAGCCGGACGGGAAACCCCAAATGGACGAAAACGAAGATAAGGTAGCCCAGTACGGCGAACGCGAGGGCGGCAAAGAAGTAGCTCATGGCGGCATCCATCCGGGGTTAGAGAGTCGGTTCGAGTTCGTCGAGCAATTGCTGCAGTCGATTCAGCAGAGGCGCTGCGAATTGCTGGCTGATATCGCTGAATGCGGCGCGACGGTAGACCACGTCCAACTGCATCCGCCCATTGACCGTAGGGGTATAGAGAATGAAGTCGTACGGCGGCACCACGCAGCCAAAGCCGATGAACTGCCGGGTGGGGTGCCGCGGCGAACCGAAGCTAGAGAAATCCTCCTCGATGCGTCCGGGGTTGGAGTAGCAGGCGTTCGTGCCTTGGCAGTACTCGAGCAGTTTGCGCGCAAGGCCGTGCAGCGACGGGATGCGCAGCGCCAGCAGCAGCGCTTCCAGCCGGCCCAGCTCGTCGCTCACTTGCCGATCGGCCCGCGCCGCGCCGATGGCCCGATGCACGGCTTGGACCAGCGCGCTCGCCGCGAGCCCCTGGCGGATGCGGATCTTGCTGGGCACCAGGTAATTGCGGAAGCTTTGGTCGTAATGTTCGTCGATCAGCCGACGCAGGCTGACGGCGCAGGTAATTCTCAACATGCCCCTAGCATGCCCGCCGCTTTGCTCGAGATGCCGCGCCAGCGCCGCGCACAGCAAGGTATTGAGGGTGACGCCGCTGGCGCGCGCCACCCGCGCCAGCCGGGCGGACAGTGCCTCGGGTATGACGCTGTGAAAGAAATCCAGCTCGCCGATATCCGGCTGCGCGGCATGGCCCTCCCAACGCGAGCCGGTTAACGGCACGCGCAAGCCGACATCGCGGTGCACCAAGTCGGCGGCCACGCTGCAAAAGCCGCGCAGCCAGCGCATGGTTCGCGCCAGCGGGCGGTACCAGTCCGGCCGGATCTCGGGCAGGGTATTGAACGGCAGCGGTTTCATGACGGGCGGCATGGCCGTCGCGCCGCTCAAATGGGCGTAGTGGTCGATGATGCGCCGAAACAGCAGGCTGTCGCTGCGCGCGTCGGCTACGCCGTGGTGCGTGCTTAAATAGACGCAACTGCTGCCGCGATCCGTCGAGGTGACCAACAGCAGTTGAATGGGCGGACGCTCGCGCCAGTTGAGCCGGTTGTGGAAACTGAAGTCCATCAGCAAGCGGCGCAAGGCGGCGTCGCCGAGATCGCACGGGCCCTCGCATTCGCGATGCGCGACGAGGCGGTGCGGCTGAACGAAGGCGTCGGCGCGCAGCTCGGCGCGGCCTGCGAGCGGTTGCGCGCGCAACAGCGGGATGCCCGACATGGCCAGACGCGCGCTCTGTTCCAACAGCGACGCGTCCAGGCAGCCTTCGACGACGAGTATTTGGTTGGTGTTGACGTTGGTCAGCTCGCCCAAGTGGACGAACAGCTCCGACAAGGCATCGAGTCGCCGTGCCTCCGCGACAGTCGCGCGGACAGGTTGCGTGGCGGTCTGAGAGATCACGGCGCTCCTCCTCAGTTCGCTTCCGCCAGCGCGGCCTGTTCGGCTGCGGCGTCGTCGGCATACCAAACGCACATCCTGCGCAACGCCTCAAGCGACAGCGGCGCCAGCGGCGCGCTGCGTTCCGTGGCCGCGTCGAGCCGGCTGCGGTCGAATTGCCAAGTCTGGTTCGCGAACGGACGGTTCGGCTCCACGGCGCGGTCGAACTTCAGCTCCAAATCCGAAGTCGGCGTGCCCAGCACGGCGCGCAGACCCGCCACCTCGCCCCACATGCGCACCACCTCCTCCAGTCGCGGGCCGTTGCCGCCGGCGCAATGGAACACTTCGAAGTCGCGCCCTTGCTGCTGACGCAGCGTCAGCGTGCAGGCGTCTGCCGCCAGCTGGTCGATGCCGATGCAGTCGAGATGGCTGTCAGCCACCAGATCGACCGCCAATTCCTTGAGGCCGGCCTGGGCTGCGGCCGCCATCGCGCAGGGGAACATGTAAAAACCGAAGCCATTGCGCAGCGCCCAGCCGGTGCGGCTGTGGCCGACTACGATGCTGGGACGGAACAGGGTGACTGGCAGGCCGTGGCGGTGAAACAGCAGATGCAACGAGTGCTCGGCGCTCCACTTGGTGGTCTGATAGGTATTGATAAGGTGGCTGTTGGCGTGCAGCTCTTCCTTGACGATACCGCCTTCCATGCCAGCCACATAAGCGGTGGAAACGTAATAGAAACGGCGGCAGGCGGGAGCCTTGCGGTTCAGCGTTTCGTACAGCCGGCTGGTGTTGCCGACGTTGGTGGCAAAGGATTGCGACAGCTTGCGGGAGGAGTAGCTCATTTCCGCCGCCACGTGCCATGCCTCGGTGACGCCGGCCAGTCTGGCGTCATCCAAAGTGTCTTCCAGATGGGCAAAGTCCACGTTGACGACGTCCAGGTGGTTCGCCAGCGCTCCGCGGATATCGAGTCCGAAGCCTTGCGCCGCGGCCACGACCGCGTTGATGGTGCGCATGCCGTCGGGATCATTGCGCGATACAGCCAGCACGCGGGCGCCGCGCGCCAGGAAGTTTGCCGCCAGGGCGCTGCCGACAAAGCCGGTGACGCCGGTAATCAGAATCTGATGCACTTGATGCTCCTCATTGCGCGATGAGCCGTCGAAGCGCCCCGGGCGGGGCGCTTCCGCGACGGGTCAGAGTTCGATGATGTGTTCGTCCACCTTCACGCCCACGTGGCGGCCCGGCTCGGTGCCGAAGCCCAGCACGCGGTCACCCGGCTTCAGCTCGGTGACGTTGCGCGGCTTGGCCTCGTCGGAGAATACGCGCACGTGCCAGTCGTCCTGCATGATGATGTTGACCTTGCGGTTTTGCGGAAAGGTTGCCTCGATCAACAGCAGCGGGCGGATTTCGGTCTTGGTGCGGCCAACGAAAATCTGGCGGGTTTCGCCGCGGGCATTTACTGTGGTCAGCGTGCTGCCGGCGCGCAACTCGCTGATATAGCTGGTGCGGTCATTGGCCTGGAACACATAGCTGTGCACCGAAGCGGCGTTGATGCGGAATGGCCGCAGTTCCATATAGGGCAGGTGGAAGACTTCGGGGCAGCACAGGATGCCGCCGGTGGAAGTGGATCCCACCAAGATGCCTTCATCCGGGTTGAACATATGGGTGGTGTCGATGCAGGCGCGGTAGCCCAGACCCAAGTGGGTGATGCGATCGATGACGCCGACCTGGATATCGATCCGCGGCGTGGCCTGCGCGTCCAGCTTGTGGGCGAAGCGGTCGAACTGCTCCATATTGGTAAAGGCCACCAGCACGCCGTCGCTACCCAGCTCCAGCACGCCCAGGGCGATTACAGCGTCGTCCACGTCCTGGTTCACTTCCTTGAGCAGCACGGTGTTGGTCTTGTGCAGTTCGGCGATCACCAGTTCCAGCGGAATATTGGTGGGATCCTTGAACGACACCATCAGGAAGTCATAGTGCATGCCGTCGTGGAAGGAGGCATGCAGCGATGCCGCATTGTCGACGTGGGCGCGCCAGCTGGTGCGGAAGCCGGCGGCGCGGGCGGCAGCCAGCAGCGAAGGCTGGCTGCTGGAAATCACCGAGACTTGGATTCGCTCCTTGTCGGCGGTGGGCGCGATCTGTGCCGATAACTCGGCCCACTGCTCGGCCGATTCGATGTGCAGCACGCGCTGCAAGCGCGGCGACACCGCCTGGCTCAGCGTTTTCAGATTGTCGGCGTAGAGCACGACGCCGTTGTAGCGGCCTTGGCCCAGACGCTGGACGATGGCACGGCAGCCCTCTTCGCTCAGCGCCGCTAGCACCTTGGAGTCGTACCACAGCACATTGTTGTGGCTGCGCGTCCCGGTGGTGAACGGAGACAGCGCGGCGTTGCTAGGCGGCACCGGCTCGCGCGGCGTCGTGGGATGGCGTGGATCCGTCGGCTTGTCGTGGGCTGTGGCCTTATCGGCCGCTGCAGTTTTTTCCGCGCTCGCGGACGGACGTTTGCTCAGAGTTTGATCCATGATGGTTCCAGGTGATTTAGCAACAGCGGTTGCGAGAAAATGAGACAAACAAGGCCAGCTTCACTGCCAGGCCCGGATGAGGACGGGCGACGCCGGTGGCATCGACAACACGGGCGGAGCCACCGCGCGGCGGTTGGCCGCAGTCAGCGGCACCGACAACACCAACGCCTCGGCCACACCGAAGCGGGTCGGTGCCGACAGCGCCTGGGCTCGGATATCGAGCTGGGCGAGCAAGCGCTGCACCATCGGAGTGGTGACCATCACAAAGCGGTGGATCTCGTGTTCCCGGGAAAAACAGGCCAGTTGATGCAGTGCGGAACGAATATGCTTCAGCCGCTGCGCGTGGTGACGGCAGGAGCCATCCAGGTTCAGCGCGAAACGGGAGATTTCCCAGACCTGCGCGTCAGCCGGCACCGCCCGGCCGGCCAGCAGCGACGGGAACACATCGCGCAGCATGTTCGGCCCCAGCGTTGGCAGCAGCCGCATACAGCCCTGCACGCCGCCATCGTGGCTTTTCATCAGCAGATAATGCGGATCGATCTCGTCGTAGCCGTCCCGCTCCATCCCGTTTTCCACCCGTACATCCCACCCCATGCGGTCGTAAAAAAACCGAGCGCGCAGTCGCAGCATGTTTTCAAAGTCGGCCATCGGCAGCAGTTCGCGCCGGACAATCTGCACATTCAAAGCGGAACCATTCATTCGACACATCGCCTTCCACATTGCGGGACGGGCCACGCCGGATTTCACGCCACAGGCGCTGACCTGGTTCATAAAAAATTCATGTTTTCTTTCATGAACTTGCGGATCGACTCGAACCGCAAGCCGGGCTGTCTGACCTGGCCTGCATCGTAGTGACTGGTAGGGGCGGGCGTAAGCTAGCAGAACTGTTAGGTTGGTCTGAGGCGAGTGGCGCGGCAGCGATGGCAAATTGTCGATGGCGGCTTTCTTTGGTTGGCGGTTTGCCGCCATGGTTTTTCGAAAAGGGATGAATCGCGGTGGCTGAACGGGCAATTTATTCCCTGAAGGAATAACAAATCAATTCATTATTATTTTTATTGCAGATCGCCGCGCGCTACAGTCCAGACATCGACCCATGCGAAGGCCAGCCATGCTCCCCCCGCTGCAAGCATTTGATCTGATCATCCAGCCCGGCTGGCGCAACTCCGGCGCCGAGCACTGGCAAAGCCACTGGCAGCGCCGCCTGGGCGCGCGCCGGGTGGACAACGCCGACTGGGAACGCCCGCAACTCGAAGACTGGCTGGACGGCCTGGACGCGGCGCTGGCGCGCTGCCGCAAACCGCCGCTGGTCATCGCCCACAGCCTGGGTTGCGTCACCGTCGCCCACTACGCGGCCCGCCACCCGAACCGCATCGCCGGCGCGCTGCTGGTGGCGCCGGCCGACGTGGAGCGCGCCTTCGCGCCGGCGGAGCTGATGAACTTCGCCCCGGTGCCGCGCCAGCCGCTGCCCTTCCCGGCGCAGATCGTCGCCAGCAGCAACGATCCGTTCTGCAAATCGGCGCGCGCCGCGCGCATGGCCGGCTACTGGCAGGCGCCGATCACCTGGCTGCAGCACGCCGGCCATATCAATATCGACTCCGGCCACCGCCAATGGGAAGAAGGCTGGCCCTTGCTGTTGCGGCTGGCGACGCGCGCCGGCCACCGCCTGCAATCCCTGGCCGACCCAGCCCACTCGGCTTTGGTCTAGACTGAAGCATCTTTGTCCCGCGGTCCGTCGCCATGCGCCTCGCCACCGTCCTTTTGGCCAGCCTGCCGCTTTTCCTCGCCTGCGCGCCGACGCAAGCCGCCGCGCCGCAACGGATAGGCATCACCGTGGGCGCGCTGGATAATCCGTTCTATCAAGCGCTGACGCGCGGGGCGATCCAGGCCGCGCACAGCCTCAATCCATCGGTGCAGGTCACCTCGCTGTCCGCCAACTTCAACCTGCCGCGGCAGCGCGAGCAAATGCGGCAGTTGATCGAGCAGAAACCGGACCTGATCCTGCTCGGCGCGGTGGACAGCCGCGCCATCGCGCCGCAAGTGCGGGCGGCGCGCGCCGCCGGCATCGTGGTGGTGGCGGTGGATGTGGATGCGCCGGGCGCCGACGGCACGGTGAAGTCGGACAACCGCCAGGCCGGCGAAATCAGCTGCCGCCACCTGGCCCAGCAATTGGGGGACAAGGGCGCGCTGCTGATCCAGAGCGGGCCGCCGGTCAGTTCGGTCAGCGACCGCATCGCCGGCTGCCACGCCGCGCTGGCATCCTTTCCCGGCATCCGCGTGCTGAACGGCGTCAACGGCCAAGGCTCCAGCCTGGGCGGCCAGCGCGCACTGCAAAGCGATCTGGCGCGCTTCGCCGCCATAGACGCGGTGTTCGCCACCAATGACCGCCAGGCGCTGGGCTGCGCCAAGGCGCTGCCGCCGCAGGAGGCCGGCCGCGTCAGAATCGCCTCGGTGGATGGCTCGCCGGACATCGAGCGGGCCTTGCGCCTGCCCGGGCCCATCATCGCCTCGGCCAGCCAATCGCCGTATCGGATAGGCCGCGAAGCGGTATTGCTGGGACAGCGCCTGCGGCAAGGGCAAAAAACGGCGCGCACGGTGAAGGTGCCGGTCACCCTGGTGACCCGCGACAATCTCGCCGCCTACCGCGGCTGGCAAAGCCCGCTGCCGTCCGCCGGCAGCCATTGATCGCCCGTTCCGCTTTGACCTTCCCGCCTGGCGGTGTCACACTGCCGATCCGATATCTTTCACCAGATCAAAGGATTTGCCATGTTTGCTTCCCGCCCGCTGAAGGCCGGCCTCGCCGCCCTGCTGCTCACCCTGCCGCTGCTGGCGCATGCCGACGCGGCCCAGGATGCCGGAGCCAAGGAACTGGCCGCCACGCTGAATCTCGACAATATGCTGCCGGATCTGGCGCAGCGCACCTCCGCCAGCGCCGTGCCGCTGCTGCAGGAATACTTCGTCAAGAACAAGATCCAGCTGAATGAGGCGCAACAGAAGAAAGTGCAAGCCGGCCTGAAAGGCTACGGCGACAACATCCACAAGCTGGCCGCCGACTACTTTGGCTCGGCAGCGGTCAAGACCCAGTTTGAACAAACCGTGGTCAAGAACTTCAGCACTCAGTTCAGCGCCGACGAACTGAAGCAGATCAACGCTTTCTACAAGAGCGCGGCCGGTCAGAAGTTCATGAAGCAGCAGCCGCAGATCATCAACGGCATCGCCGGCGAAACGCTGAAGACCGCCGAGAAGACCCTGCTGCCGAAGATGCAGGCCGCAGCCGAAGCCTACGGCAAGACCATCGCCAAGAAGTAATCACTCCAGCATCAGGCTAAGCCGGCGCGCGCGCTCCAGCGCGGCGTCGGCGCCGACCCACTCGTCCTGCCAGACCCACACCTGGCCGCGCGTGTCCAGCATCTCCACCAGCCATAGCCGGCTGCCGCCCTGCAGTTCGACCCGCCGCGCCCGCACCGGACGGCGATAGTTGAACACCACCATATCGCTGGTTTTTACCGGCGCCGCAGTTCTCATCGCACTCTCCCCGATTGTCCTGCCTCTATCCTTAACAGGCTCTTACGCAAAAGCCATGCCATCCCAAGCCAGCGACACGGGCTATAACTGGCATATCGCTTTTGCCCGCGCCCCTTTCCCATGCGCCTGTCCACCGCCTGCCTGATCTGGATCGCCGTCTTCGCGCTTCCCTGCGCGGCGGCGCAGACCGTCACCATCCTGACCGACAACGACTACCCACCGTATTCCTACGAGGTGGCCGGCCAGGCGCAGGGGATTTATAACGACATCCTCCGCGCCGCCTCGGCCCGCTTGTCCGGCTACCGGATCCAACTGCGGCCGGTGCCGTGGAAACGCGGCCTGGCGGAAGTGGAGAGCGGCCGCGCGCTGGCGCTGTCGCCGCCATACTTCCGGCCGCGCGACCGCCCCTTCATGCAGCCCTACTCGGTGCCGATGCTGACCGAGCGCGTGGCGGTGTATTGCCGCGCCGAAACCATGCTTCGACCCCGTCCTAACTGGCCGGACGACTATCTGGGCTTGCGCATTGGCAACAATGCCGGCTTCAAGCCGGGAGGAGCCGCATTCTGGCAACGGGTGGCGCAGGAACAAATCCAGCTGGAGGAAGCAGCCAATGCCCACATCAATCTATTGAAGGTGATACGCGGCCGCCTGGACTGTTATCTGAACGACGATCTGGCCATCCAGCTTGAACTGGCCCGGCTGCAGCAGGAGCATTTGTACTCGGCCGGACAACTGACCAAGGCGGTCACGGTATCGGAAGAACAAGGCTATGTCGGCTTCACCGACCGCGACGGCGGCCGCTTCCCGTACAAGCAGGACTTCCTCAAACAGTTGAACCAGGCATTGACCGAAATGAAACGGGAAGGCCTGATAGACGGCATCGTGGAACATGCGCTGCAGAACGCTCGCCAGCAACCCGAATCGCCGCCGTTTTGACAGATGCGAAAAGCCCGGCTTAGCATGTAGCGTCGCCCTACCCGAAAGCATCAATGGAAAACCGCAAATTGGCGGTACTGATAGACGCCGACAACGCCCAGTCGTCGCTGATCGCGGAGCTGTTGGCCGAAGTGGCCAAATACGGCACCGCCGTCGTCAAGCGCGCCTATGGCGACTGGACCACGACACAATTGAAGGGCTGGAAGGAAGTGCTGCACCAGTACGCCATCTCGCCCATCCAGCAGTTTGCCTACACCAAGGGCAAGAATTCCACCGATTCGGCGCTGATCATCGACGCGATGGACCTGCTCTACACCGGCAATTTCGATGGCTTCTGCCTGGTATCGTCGGACAGCGACTTCACCCGCCTGGCCACCCGGCTGCGCGAGGCCGGGCTGACCGTGATCGGCCTGGGCGAGCAGTCCAAGACGCCGCGCCCCTTCATCGCCGCCTGCGATAAATTCGTGTTCACCGAAGTGCTGCGCCCGGCCCCGCCGGCCAAGGCCAAGGCGGAACCGGCCGCCCCGAAGACCCGCGCCAGCCGCGCGCGCGCCAAACCGGCGCCGGCGAAGGAACGCCACCCGCTGCAAGACATGTTCACCTCGGCGATCGAAGCGGTGTCGCGCGACAGCGGCTGGGCCGAACTATCGGCCGTCGGCTCCTATCTGGCCAAGAACGACCCCTCGTTCGATCCGCGCAATTGGGGGCATAGCCGGCTGTCGCAGATGGTGAAGAAGCTGGATTTCCTGACGGTGCAGGAGAGCCGCAATGGCTCCAAGCTGCATAGCGAAATCCGCTTGCGCCATGACGGCGAACCGGCCAGCGCGGACACGCCAGTGGCCCCAGCGGCCGAACCTGACGATGCTCCGGCCGCTCCTGCCCGCAAGAAGCGCAGTCCGCGCAAGAAAACCCCGTCTGCCGGCTGAAACTGGCACGCTAATTGCACAAGCCTTGATTCAAGGCCCCTACGACCTCACGCAAGGACAGATCATGCAGATTCGTGAAGCCAACTTGGAAGACCTGGCTGCGATACTCGACATCTACAACGAAGTGATCGCCACCACCACCGCCGTCTACAACGACGACCCGCTGACGCCGGGCGAATTCGCGCTGTGGTTCCAGGATCGCACCGCCGCCGGCTACCCGGTGCTGCTGGCCGAGGAAGACGATGGCCGCGTGCTGGGTTTCTCCAGCTTCGGCGATTTCCGCACCCGCCCCGGCTACCGCTTCACCGTGGAGCACAGCGTGCACCTGACCGAACAGGCCCGCGGCAAGGGCATAGGCACCGCGCTGGTGCAGGCGCTGTTCCCGCGCGCCCAGGCCTTGGGCAAACACACGATGCTGGGCGCGGTGGACGCCGAAAACGAGGGCTCCATCCGCTTCCATGAGAAGCTGGGCTTCGTCCAGGTGGGCCGCCTGCCGCAAGTCGGTTTCAAGTTCGGCCGCTGGCTGGACCTGGTCTATCTGCAGCGCTTCATCGACGGCGACCCCACCAACGGCCCGGCAGCCGACGCCTGATCCCTGCAGTCTCATCGTGATAGAGCGCGCGGCCGCCCAGCAAGCGGCCGACGCGCGCAGCCAGCAGCGCGACCAGCGCCACCGGCAACAGCATGCTCCAGGCGCCGGTCAGCTCCATCAGCATCGCCACCGCCAACAACGGCGCCTGAGCGGTCGCCGCCAAGAACGCCGCCATCCCCACCAGCACCGCTCCGCCACCGGGCAAGCAGCCGGGCAAAGCCAGATTCAACAGCTGGCCGGCCAGCGCGCCGCACGCCGCGCCGGCGAACAGCATAGGCGTAAAAATGCCGCCCACCGCGCCGGAACCGCTGGTCGCCGCCGTCGCCACCAACTTGCACAGCAGCAGCGTCAATACCAGCTGCCAGGCCGGCTGATGGCCCAGCAGCCACGATACCGTGCTGTAGCCGTTGCCCCACATCTGCGGCCAGAACCAGGCAAGGCTGCCCACCACCGCGCCCCCCAGCGCCATCCGCAGCGGCAGCCGCCAGGGCAAGCGGGCGAAAGCGCGCCGGCCCAGCTCCATCAGCAGCAGAAACAGCGGGGCGCAAGCGCCCAACATCAAGGCCAGCAGGCAATAGCCGGCCAGCGCCAGCGCGCCGGGCGCCGGCAACGGCGGGGGTGGATACAAGGGAGACAAGCCAAACAGATGATTAACCGTCAGGCTGGCGGTCAGCGCCGCCAAAGCCAAGGCCGGCAGCGAACGCGCATCCAGCCGGCGCCACACCACCTCGCACACGAAAACCATCGCCGACACCGGCGCATGATAGGCGGCGGCCCAGCCGGCGGCGATGCCGCAAGCCACCAGACGCCGCCGTTGCGGCAAACTCATCGGCAATAGCCGGGTCAACAAGGAGCCGCCCTGCGCCGACAGCGCCACCATCGCCCCTTCGCGGCCGATGGAGCCGCCGCTGGCGACGGTGCATAGCGAGGACAGGCTGTTGACCAGGGTGCGGCGTAGGCTCAGGTGGCCATCCCCTACGCGCACCGCCTCCAGGTAGTCGCCGGCGGCCGCGCCGCGCAACAGGTGCCGGCCCTGCTCCAATACCACGCCGGCCAGCAGTCCGCCCAAGACCGGCGCCAACGCCCGTTGCCACGGCGCCAGCCGGCTGGCGATCTCCACCAGACCGCTGGCATGCCCGCCCAGCAGATACGCCAGCGCATGCAGCGCGGCCTGGAAGCACAGCACCAGCAAAGCGCCCAGCACGCCGCACGCGGCCGCGAACAAGGGGATCAGAACAAGACGGTGCAGTTTGGGCGACAAGTGCATGCGAACGGAAGCTCGGTGAAGGCGACTGGCGTCAAGCCTAGGGGTTGTTGACGTTTGCCGCGTGGATCGCGTTTGCGCCGATTTTGGCCGGATGCAGCGCGCTGTCCGCAGCATAGTCAGCTATGCCAGGGCTGCGCAATGCCGCGCGGAAAACGAAAAGCGCCGCAGTTGCCTGCGGCGCTCCTCTTTTTTTTACAGCGACTGTCAGTGCAGTGCTTGTTCTTGATTTTCTCTATTCTCGTCCTTTGTACGACTCAGCGCACTTCTGCAACAATATCCCTACTGAACACTTTTTCGCAATACTTGCATTTCATTTTTGTGTCGTTAGCGACGGTTTTCACGTAGAAGAAACTGATCACTGGCTCGTTGTGAGATATGCAGTTGGAGTTAGGGCAGGAAAAAATGCCCTCCACCGCCTCCGGCAACGTCAATTTATGCTTTTTGACGACTTCGAAGTTTTCGATGACGTTGACGGTAGCCTGGGGCGCGAACAGCGCCAGCTCGTTGGCCTGCTCCTCGGTCAGCGCCACATTCTCCACCTTGATCAGGTCCTTGCTGCCCATGTGGCGGCTCACCAGGTTCAGGCCCACGGTGACACGCTCGCCACTCTCAGCCAGCTTGAACAGGCGCAGGATCTTGACGCCTTCGCCAGCTGGAATGTGATCGATCACGGTGCCTTGCTTCAGCGCTTCTACGGTGCGGGTGTATTGCATGATCTTGTCCTCTTTTCTTGCCTGATTACACGGTTTCGTTCAGCACCAGCGACAGCAGCGCCTGGCGCGCATACACGCCGTTCTTCGCCTGTTCGAAGTAGTAGGCGTGCGGCGTGGCGTCGACATCCACCGCGATCTCGTCCACCCGCGGCAGCGGGTGCAGCACCTTCATGCCGGGACGCGCGGACTTGAGCATTTCGGCGCGCAGCGCGTACTGGCCCTGAATCTTCTTGAACTCGGCCTCGTCGAAGCGCTCGCGCTGCACGCGGGTCATGTACAACACGTCCACTTCCGGGATCACGTCTTCCAGGCTCTCCGCCACCGTGTACTGAATGCCCTTCTCGTCCAGCTCCTCGCAGATGTAGTCCGGCATCGCCAGCACCTCCGGCGCCACAAAATAGAAGCGCGCGCCGAACAGCGACAGCGCCTGCGCCAGCGAGTGCACGGTGCGGCCGTATTTCAGATCGCCGGCGAAGGCGACGGTCAGGCCATCCAGCCGGCCCTGGGTCTCGCGGATGGAGAACAGGTCGAGCAGGGTCTGCGTCGGGTGCTGGTTGGAGCCGTCGCCGCCGTTGATCACCGGCACCGCCGAAAACTCGCTGGCCAGCCGCGCCGCGCCTTCCTTGGGGTGGCGCATCACCACCGCGTCGGTGTAGGAGCTGATGATCTTGATCGAGTCGGCCAGCGTTTCGCCCTTCTTGGCGCTGGTATTGCCGCCGTCGGCAAAGCCGATGATGTTGCCGCCCAGGCGTTGCACCGCGGTTTCAAACGACAGCCGGGTGCGGGTGGACGGTTCGAAGAAGCAGCTGGCCACCAGCTTGTCCTGCAGCAGATCGCTGCGCGGGTTCTGCTTCAAGCGACTGGCGGTCTCCACCACCAGTTCCAGTTCCTCGCGGCTGAAGTCGGGTATGGAGATGATGTGCTTGCGGTACAGTGGATTGGCCATGATCGCTTTCCTCATGTTGGCGGTTGCGGACGAAAAAAAAGCCCCTGGATTCAGGGGCTTTTTTTGCGGAATACGGGAACGTCGGGAACGATGGCGCGGAACAACAACGCCGCCGCGCCACTCAGACGGGTGTCGCTGATGCTGCTTCGCTGTCTTGCTGCCTGTTTCATGCCTGCGTTCCGAACAAAATTGTCGGAATATATCGCATTTCCCACTATGTCGGCAAGGCTAATGCCCGCTGCGGCATGCGATTTTTCCGCCAGCCCCTCTCTACTATGGCCTTGCCGACAACAGGCAAAAAGCGGCACAGGGGCTGAAACAAGACGCACAAGGCCATATCGGGATTTCAGTTAATCGGTCTTAGGGGCTGTTGACGTTTGGTGAGTGGATCGCGTTTGAGCTACGCCAAACCCGCAGGGCCGGGCGCCTTTCGCGCCGACTCTTCGTTGTTTCGCGCTGGCAGAGAATGAAATGCGGCGCGCGAAACGCCTCGATTCGTCGCAAAACGCATCCCGGCGCGACCGCCCACCAAACGTCAACAGCCCCTAACACCTGGTCGATTTGCAACAGATCAAGCTGCGCCCTTGCAAATCGCCCCCGCGAGGCTGATGCTTGTAGAAAGCGCCCTCCGCGGCGCATGGACAACTTGCATCCCCCATACGCGACATGATCAAGCGCATAGCGATCTCCGACCTCAAGGTCGGCATGTACATCCACGACTTGAACAGCGACTGGATGTCCCACCCCTTTCTGGTCAACCGCTTCCTGGTACGCAAGGAAGCGGAGATCCAGAAAATTATCGATGCCGGCATTCACGAAGTCTACATCGACACCAGCAAGGGCCTGGATCTGCCGTCGGCTCCGACGGAAGGCGAAGTGCGCAAACAGCTGGAAAGCGAGCTGATCGAAATCGCCAGCCGGCAAACCACGACGCCGCGGCGAGTGGAGGCGGCGGAAGAGTTCGGCCGCGCGCAGCTGGTCCACAACGAAGCCAACCTGATCGTGCGCCACATCCTGCAGGATGTGCGGCTGGGCAAGCAGGTGCAGCTGGAACAGGTGGAGCCGCAGGTGGAAAAGCTGACCGAATCCATTCTGCGCAACAACGGCGCGCTGCTGTCGCTATGCCGGATCAAGGACAAGGACAACTACACCTTCCAGCACTCGGTCAGCGTCGGCGCGCTGATGGTCAGCTTTTGCAACGCGCTGGGCATGAGCCGCGAGGCCATCCATCACGCCGGCATCGGCGGCATGCTGCACGATATCGGCAAAATGAAGGTGCCGGACGACATCCTGAACAAGCCGGGCAAGCTGAGCGAGCAGGAATTCAAGGTGATGAAGTGCCATGTGGTGGAAAGCCAGAAAATCCTGCATGCCACGCCTGGCATTCCGGAAATCGCCATCCAGGTGGCCGGCCAGCACCACGAACGCCATGACGGCAGCGGCTATCCGGCGGGCCTCAAAGGCGACGAGATCTCTCAGCTGGGACAGATGGCCGCCATCGTCGACGTCTACGACGCGCTGACCTCCGACCGCTGCTACCACCAGGGCATGTCGCCGACAGACGCGCTGCGCAAGATTTACGAATGGTCCAAATTCCACTTCAACCCGGAGCTGGTGCAAGCCTTCATGCGCGCCATCGGCATCTATCCCATCGGCACCCTGGTGCGGCTGGAAAGCGGCAGGCTGGGCGTGGTGGTGGAGCAGAACGACCACAATCTGATCAGCCCCAAGGTAAAGGTGTTCTTCAGCATCAAGAGCAATACCCACATCAAGCCGGAAATCGTGGACCTGTCGCGCCGCATGGGCGCGGGCGGCGGCGACAAGATCGTCAAGCACGAGTCGCCGGAGAAGTGGCACATCGACCCGCTGCGCTTCCTGTAGGGCGGAAGCCCGGCCATGCCGGGCGTTCCGCCATCTCGCCGTCCATCACGCTAGGGGCTGTTGACGTTTGGAGAGCGGTCGCGCCGGGATGCGTTTTGCGCCGAATCGAGGCGTTTCGCGCGCCGCATAGTCATT